>NZ_DLNW01000044.1:365761-441134 GCF_002478435.1 Pseudomonas sp. UBA7500
CTTGACCCGCGATGGGCTGCAACGCAGGCCCGAAGGTCAGAGAAAGCTGATCGGGTAGCTGACGATCAGGCGGTTCTCGTCGAATGCATTGGTGCTGAAGTCGCGGCGCATGGTCGAGTTGCGCCATTTGAACGACAGGTTCTTCAGGCTGCCGGACTGGATCACGTACGCCAGCTCCGATTCCCGCGCCCATTCCTTGCCGTCGCTGACCACGGCGGTGTGCACGTTGTCGCCCTTGATGTAGCGGTTCATCAGGGTCAGCCCCGGCACGCCAAGCCCGGCGAAGTTGAAGTCGTGACGCAGCTGCCAGGAGCGCTCCTTGGCATTGTCGAAGCTGGCGTTGTAGCTGTCGTTGGCCAGGGTGCCGCCACTGGTGCCGTTGACCCGCATCCACAGGTCGTCGCCGCTGACTTTCTGCAGCCCCACGTAGAAGGTGTTGCTGCCATAGCGTGCCGAAAGCAGCGCCGAGGCGGTGCGGTTGTCGAGCTTGCCGGCACGCTCGGCGCCGTCTTCCTTGCCGATGAAGTAGCCCAGGTTGGCGCCCAGGGTCCAGTCGCCCAGCGGCTGGCTGTGCACCAGGTTGATGTATTGCTGGTTGTAGATGTCCTTGAGCTGGGCGTTCCACACCCCGACCAGAGTGCGCTTGTCGTTGAAGGTGTACTCGCCACCGGCAAAGTTGAAGCGGTCGGAGGTGATACCGGCGCGGCCGTTCATGGACATGTCGTCCATGCTCGCGTCGTTGCGCGGGCTGTTGCCGCGAAATTGCCCGGCATACAGGGTCAGGCCGTCGATTTCCTGGGAGGTCAGCTGGCCGCCGCGAAAGGTCTGCGGCAGCGAGCGGCCGTCGTCCGAACGCAGGATCGGCAGTACCGGCATCCATTCGCCGACCTTCAGCTCGGTCTTCGAGACCTTGGCCTTGAGCGCCACGCCCAGGCGTCCGAAGTCATCGGCCGGGCGGCCGTCATCGTGTACCGGCAACAGGTGCGTGCCGGCGGTACCCTTGCCGCCGTCGAGCTTGACCGAGTACAGGCCCAGCACGTCGACGCCGAAGCCGACGGTACCCTGGGTGAAGCCGGACTTGGCGTCGAGGATGAAACTCTGGGTCCATTCCTCGCCCTTGCCCTGGGGGTTGGCCGGGTCGACGAAATTGCGGTTGATGTAGAAGTTGCGCAGGTTGAGGCCTACCTTGGCGTCTTCGACAAAGCCCCCTTCGTCGGCCAGGGCGGGCAGGGCGCAGCTCATGGCAAGCAGGCCGGGGAACAGGTGACGTGCGGGCTGGAAAGTGTTCATCGTTAGGGCGTCTCTTGTTTTTATGTTGGGGCGATGGCGGATGGATGGTGCTGTGGCAGGCAGGAGGGAATCAATTCGTTACAGGCGGAATTGGGCGATAACCGAACACTAACTGTCTGGTTACTTTTGGTAGGGGCAGGCTTGCAGGCACAAAAAAGCCCACCGCGAAGGGTGGGCTGTTGTGTCGCCACGCTATCGAATCAACCCTTGGGCGACTCGATCGACGCTTGCTGGCGGGCATCACCGGTGCGCTCGTACCAGCCGCCACCCAGGGCCTTGTACAGGTTGACCTCGCTGACCAGCTGCGACAGCCGGTCGCTGATCAGGGCCTGTTGGGCACTGAACAGGTTGCGCTGGGCATCCAGGAACGTCAGGTTGCTGTCGATACCGATACGGTAGCGACGCTCGGCCAGGCGGTAGTAGTCCTGGTTGGCTTCGACCAGATCACGCTGGGCCTGCAACTGCTCGTTGAAGGTCTGGCGCGCCGCCAGCCCATCGGAAACTTCCTGGAAGGCAGTCTGGATGGTCTTTTCGTACTTGGCGACGTTGATGTCCTTCTGGATCTTCGAGTAGTCCAGGCTTGCACGCAGGCTGCCGGCGTTGAAGATCGGCAGGTTGATCTGCGGCTGGAACAGCCAGGTGCCCGAGCCTCCCTTGAACAGCCCGCCCATGTCGGGGCTCAGGGTCCCGGCGTTGGCGGTCAGGCTGATGCTCGGGAAGAACGCTGCGCGCGCCGCGCCGATGTTGGCGTTGGCGGCCTTGAGCAGGTGCTCGGCCTCCTGGATGTCGGGACGACGCTGCAGCACGTCCGACGGCAGGCCGGCCGGCACGTCGGCCAGCAGGTCGCTGTCGAGTTTCATGCCGTTGGGCAGGTTCGCCGGCACGCCGGTGCCGACCAGCACGGCCAGGCTGTTCAGGTCCTGCGCCACCAGGCGCTGGTACTGGGCCAGCTTGACCCGTGCGCCCTCGACCGAGGTACGCGCCTGGCTCAGGTCCAGGGCCGAGGCCACGCCGACTTCGCTGCTGCGACGGGTCAGGGCATAGCTCTGCTCGTAGGTCTTGAGCGTGTCTTCGGTGAGCGTCAGCAGCTCCTTGTCGGCCTGCCAGGTGAAGTAGGCGTTGGCCACGCTGGCCACCAGGCTGATCTGCGTGGAACGACGCGCCTGTTCACTCGACAGGTAGGTTTCCAGGGCCTGCTCGCTGAGGCTGCGCACCCGACCGAACAGGTCGAGTTCGTAGGCACTCACGCCCAGGGTGGCCGAGTACTGGCTGTTGATGCTCGACTCGCCGGTCTGCGAAACGTTGGCCGGCACCCGCTGGCGGCTGCCGCTGCCGGTGGCCGAGACCGCCGGGAACAGGTCGGCCCGCTGGATGCGGTACTGCGCCCGGTAGGCATCGATGTTCAGCGCGGCGACCCGCAGGTCGCGGTTGTTGACCAGCGAGGTCTGGATCAGTTGCTGCAGCGCCGGGTCATGGAAGAACTGGCGCCAGCCCTGTTCGGCCGCAGCCACGTCGGCCGACTGGGTCGGCGAGTAGGCCGGCCCTTGCGGCCACTGGGCCGCCACCGGCGACTCGGGGGTCTGGTAATCAGGGATCAGCGAGCAGCCACCGAGAATGAAGGCGGTGACTGCCAGGGACAACAGGGACTTACTCATTGCCCGGCCTCATAGCGTGGGGTTTCAGGTTTGGCGTCCTCTTCTTCGGGCTTCTTGCTACCGAACAGCGACGACACGCTTACGAAGAACAGTGGTACCCAGAAGATCGCCAGTACCGTTGCGGTGATCATGCCGCCGATCACACCGGTACCGATGGCGTGCTGGCTGCCGGAGCCTGCACCCGTGGCGATGGTCAGCGGCACCACGCCCAGGATGAACGCCAGCGAGGTCATGATGATCGGACGCAGACGCATGCGGCACGCCTCGATCGCCGCATCGACCAGGCTGCGGCCCTGCTCGTGCAGTTCCTTGGCGAACTCGACGATCAGGATCGCGTTCTTCGCCGCCAGGCCGATGGTGGTCAGCAGCCCCACCAGGAAGTACACGTCGTTGGACAGCCCGCGCATGCTGGCCGCCATCAGCGCACCGATGATACCCAGCGGCACCACCAGCACCACCGCGATCGGGATCGACCAGCTCTCGTACAGTGCCGCCAGGCACAGGAACACCATCAGCAGCGACAGCGCGAACAGTGCCGGCATCTGCGAGCCCGACAGCTTCTCTTCGTACGACATGCCGGTCCAGGCGAAGCCGACACCGGCTGGCAATTGCGCCGCCAGGCGCTCGACCTCGGCCATGGCCTCACCGGTACTGTAGCCAGGGGCTGGCGCACCGAGTACTTCCATTGCCTCGACACCGTTGTAACGCGACAGCTTGGGTGCACCGTAGCTCCACTCGCCGCTGGCGAAGGAAGAGAACGGCACCATCTCGCCGGCGGCGTTGCGCACGTACCACTTCTGCAGGTCTTCAGGGCTCATGCGCGAATCGGCAGTGCCTTGCAGGTAGACCTTCTTGACCCGACCACGGTCGATGAAGTCGTTCACATAGCTGGCACCCAGGGCGATCGACAGGGTGTTGTTGATATCGGCGATGGTCACGCCCAGGGCACTGGCGCGTTCGTCGTCGATGGTCAGCTGGTATTGCGGCTCATCGTTCAGGCCGTTCGGACGTACCTGGGTGAGGATCTTGCTCTGCGCGGCCATGCCCAGGAACTGGTTGCGCGCTTCCATCAGCTTGTCGTGGCCGACGCCGGCGCGGTCCTGCAGGAACACGTCGAAACCGGTGGCGTTACCCAGCTCCAGTACGGCCGGCGGGGCGAAGGCGAACACCATCGCGTCGCGGAAGCTGAAGAAGTGCTGTTGGGCACGGGTTGCCAGGTTGAACACGCTGTTTTCGGCAGAACGTTCACCCCACGGCTTGAGCATGATGAAGGCCATGCCCGAGCTCTGGCCGCGGCCGGCGAAGTTGAAGCCGTTCACGGTGAACACCGAGGCCACTGTGTCGGACTCCTTGTCCAGCAGGTAGGCGCGCATTTCGTCGACCACCGCCTGGGTGCGCTCGGCACTGGAACCGGCCGGGGTCTGCACCTGGGCGAACAGTACGCCCTGGTCTTCCTCGGGCAGGAACGCGGTAGGGATACGCATGAACAGCCACACCATGCCCACCACGATCAGGATGTAGGCCAGGAAGTACGGGGCCTTGTGACGCAGGATGTTGCCCACGCCGCGCTCGTAGCTCTGCACGCTGCGGTCGAAGTTGCGGTTGAACCAGCCGAAGAAGCCACGCTTGGCGGTATGGTGCTCGCCTTTCTTGACCGGCTTGAGCATGGTGGCGCACAGCGCCGGGGTGAAGATCAGCGCGACCAGCACCGACAGGCCCATGGCCGACACGATGGTGATCGAGAACTGCCGGTAGATCACGCCCGTGGAGCCGCCGAAGAACGCCATCGGCAGCAGTACCGCCGACAGTACCAGGGCGATACCGACCAGGGCACCCTGGATCTGGCCCATGGACTTCTTGGTCGCCTCCTTGGGTGACAACCCCTCTTCGGACATCACCCGCTCGACGTTTTCCACCACCACGATGGCGTCGTCCACCAGCAGGCCGATGGCCAGGACCATGGCGAACATGGTCAGGGTGTTGATGCTGAAGCCTGCCGCGGCAAGGATGCCGAAGGTGCCGAGCAATACCACCGGTACGGTCATGGTGGTGATCACGGTGGCGCGGAAGTTCTGTAGGAACAGGTACATCACCAGGAACACCAGCACGATCGCCTCGATCAGGGTGTGGATCACCCCACTGATCGATTCGGTGACCACAGGCGTGGTGTCATACGGGAACACCGCCTTCATGCCAGGCGGGAAGAACGGCTCCAGCTCGGCGATGGTGTTGCGCAGTGCCTTGGCGGTGTCCAGGGCGTTGGCCCCGGTTGCCAGCTTGATCGCAAGGCCGGAGGCCGGCTTGCCATTGAACTGTGCGCTGACGCTGTAGTTCTCGCCCCCCAGGCTGACGTCGGCGACATCGCCCAGGCGGACCTGGGAGCCGTCGCGGTTGACCTTGAGCAGGATCTTCTCGAACTGCTCGGCGGTCTGCAGGCGGGTCTTGCCGATGATGGTGGCGTTGAGCTGCGTGCCGGGCAGGGCAGGCAGGCCGCCCAGCTGACCGGAGGACACCTGCACGTTCTGCGCGGCCACGGCGGTCTTGACGTCCACCGGGGTCAGCTGGAACTTGTTCAGCTTGGCCGGATCGAGCCAGATACGCATGGCGTACTGGGCACCGAACACCTGGAAGTCACCCACACCGGCGGTACGCGAGATCGGGTCCTGCATGTTGGAGACGATGTAGTTCGACAGGTCGTCCTTGGTCATGCTGCCGTCTTCGGACACCAGGCCGATCACCAGCAGGAAGTTCTTCACTGCCTTGGTCACGCGGATACCCTGCTGCTGCACTTCTTGCGGCAACAGCGGGGTGGCCAGGTTCAGCTTGTTCTGCACCTGGACCTGCGCGGTGTCAGGGTTGGTACCCTGCTCGAAGGTGGCGGTAATGGTCATGCTGCCGTCCGAGTTGCTCTCGGACTGCACATAACGCAGGTTGTCGATACCGTTGAGCTGCTGCTCGATCACCTGGACCACGGTGTCCTGCACGGTCTGCGCCGAGGCGCCCGGGTAGGTCACGGCGATGGCGATGGCCGGCGGCGCGATGCTCGGGTACTGGTTGATCGGCAACTTGACGATCGACAAGGCCCCGACCAGCATGATCACCAGGGCGATTACCCAGGCAAAGATGGGGCGATCGATAAAGAATCTCGACATGGTTTATTCCCCTTTGGCCCCTGCTGACGCTGCATTGGCCTGGGACGGTTGGGCAGGCTTGACGTTGGTGGCTTCGCTGACCTTGACCTCGACGCCCGGCTTGACGAACTGCAGGCCTTCGGTGATCAGGCGGTCGCCCGGCTTCAGGCCTTCCTCGATCAGCCAGTCGCTGCCAACGGTACGGCTGGCCTTGAGCTGGCGCAGTTCGACCTTGTTGTCCTTGTCCACGATCAACGCGGTGGGCTGGCCCTTGAGGTCACGGGTCACGCCTTGTTGCGGGGCGAGGATCGCGTTGGCGTTCACGCCGGCGGCCAGGCGTGCATGCACGAACATCCCTGGCAGCAGGTTGTGCTCGGGGTTGGGGAACACGGCGCGCAGGGTTACCGAGCCGGTGGTCTGGTCGACCGAGACTTCGGAGAACTCCAGGCGGCCTTCGTGGGTGTAGGTGGTGCCGTCTTCCAGGTTCAGCGAGACCTTGGCGGCGTTGGCCCCGGCCTTCTGCAGTTGCCCGCTTTCGAGCTCGCGGCGCAGCTTGAGCAGCTCGGCCGAAGACTGGGTGACGTCGACGTAGATCGGGTCCAGCTGCTGGATCACCGCCATGGCATCGGCCTGGCCGTTGTTGACCAGTGCACCTTCGGTGAACATCGAGCGTCCGATACGGCCGCTCAGTGGCGCCAGCACCTTGGTGTAGCGCAGGTCGATCTGTGCGCTGCGCAGCGAGGCTTCAGCCTGCAAACGTTTGGCTTGTGCGTCGTCGTATTCCTGACGGCTCACCGCCTGCTCGGCCACCAGTTGCTTGTAGCGGTCCGACAGCGAGCGGGTCGATTGCAGGTTGGCCTGGGCGCTGGCCAGGGTCGCCTCGTACACCGACGGGTCGATCTGGTACAGCTGCTGGCCTTCCTTGACCTCGCTGCCTTCCTTGAACAGACGCTTGAGAATGATGCCGTTGACCTGTGGACGCACTTCGGCCACGCGGTAGGCGATGGTGCGCCCCGGCAGGTCGGAAGTCAGGGTATAGGCCTGGGATTGGAGGGTCACGACGCCGACCTGAGGAGCTTGCGCCGCAGGCGCCGCTTCTTCCTTTTTACAGCCGCTGAGCAGTGTTGCCAGGGCGACGGCGGAAACCAGAGCGGAAACAGCTGGCTTGAATTGCATGAAGATCCTCGGGTCGAAAGAGCTGAAGACGCTCAAGAGTAATGGAAACGGGATGAAGGGAAAATTAATTCCGGGTGGATAAGTAGGATGCTAAGGAATATACTTACATTCATGCTTGTTTGTAAATACCCGTGGCGCACCTTGTCGAGGTGACCACAGGCTTGATTAAGACACCCGGTAGAGGGCCCGACAGTGGCCATACCGGCTCAGAACCCGGACGCCCGCAGCGCGCGTCCGGCTCCTTGATGAGGTTGTACTGCCATGGTCCGTCGCACCAAAGAGGAAGCTCAGGAAACCCGCCAACAGATACTCGAGGCCGCCGAAAAAGCTTTCCATGCCCGTGGGGTGGCGCGTACCACCCTGGCGGATATCGCCAAGCTGGCCGGGGTGACCCGGGGTGCCATCTACTGGCACTTTCAGGACAAGGGCGAACTGGTGCAGGCCCTGCTCGACAGCCTGCGTGAGCCGATCGAGGCGCTGGCCCAGGCCGGCGAGAGCGAAGACGAGCCGGACCCGCTGGGCTGCATGCGCAAGTTGCTGATTCAACTGATGCAGCAGATGCTGCACGAGCCGCGTACCCGGCGCATCAATGAGATCCTGCATCATAAGTGTGAATTCACCGATGACATGTGTGAGATCCGTCAGCAGCGCCAGGCCACGACCCGCGACTGCTACGAGCGTATAGCGCTGACGTTGACCAATGCAGTCAGGCGTGGGCAATTGCCTGCGGACATGGACCCGCAGCGTGCCGCTATTGCAATATTCGCTTACATCGACGGCATCATTGGCAGCTGGCTGCTGCTGCCGGACAGTTTCGATATTGCCGGGGATGCCGAGCGGTGGGTGGATACCGGGCTGGATATGCTGCGCTTGAGCCCGTCGCTGCGCAATTGAGCATTTGTGAGCATTTGTGAAGGTTGGCATAGGACGTTTCCCTGTCGTGCCCCGTGCCCGGTCAACAAAAAACACCGGCGCTGCTTGGAACGGTAGTCGGTGACCGGGTAGTCTGCCCCCAAGGACCATCAACTTTGCATAGAGCCCTGGCATGAGTGCGCACAACCCGACCCTCAAAGGTGCCGAGCAGCCGCTCAAGGCAATCGCCCTGATGTGCATGGCGGTGCTGTTGTTCGCCAGCCACGATGCCCTGTCCAAATACCTTTCCGGCTTCTATGCCATCGTCATGGTGGTGTGGGCACGCTATGTGGTGCACACCCTGCTGATGCTGGTGGTGTTCGTGCCGCGCAGCGGCTTCTCGGCGGTGGTGCGTACACGCCGCCCCGGCCTGCAACTGGCCAGGGCGCTGTGCCTGATCGGCACCAGCCTGTTCTTCACCACCGGCCTGCGTTACATCCCCCTGGCCGAAGCCACCGCCGTGAACTTCCTCGCGCCCCTGCTGGTAACCGCATTGTCGGTACCGCTGCTGGGTGAACGGGTCAGCCGCGCCCAGTGGCTGGCGGTGCTGGCCGGGTTTGTCGGCGTGCTGATCGTGGTGCGCCCGGGCGGGGCGCTGTTCACCCCCGCAATCCTGCTGCCGTTGTGTTCGGCCTTCTGCTTTGGCTGCTACCAGTTGCTCACGCGCAAGCTCAGCGGCATCGACAGCCCGACCACCAGCAACTTTCTCACCGGCATCTTCAACAGCCTGATCATGACCGCGCTGGTGCCATTCTTCTGGAGCATGCCGACCCTGGGGCATGGCCTGTTCATGATCGGCCTGGGCACCTGCGGGATGCTCGGGCACATGCTGCTGACCCAGGCTTTCCGGCATGCCGCGCCGGCCATGCTGGCGCCCTTCAGCTACGGGCAGATCCTGTTCGCCGGCCTGTACGGCTACCTCATTTTCAATCACACCCCGGACGCCTACGGCGTGGTCGGCATTGCGGTCATTTGCCTGAGCGGCCTGGCGGTGGCCTGGGCGCAGCGGCGCAACTGACTACTGCCGGCCGCGCAGCTCGCGGTTGGGCAATGCCAGCGCCGCCGACAATCCCAGCAGGGAGACGGCGGCGCTACCCAGCAACAGGTTGCGAAAGGTCTGCAGCAACTGCGCCTGCACCGCCGCACTGGCCTGGCCGTCCTTGAGGCTGCCGATCAACGCCTCGCCGGCCAGGCTGAAGCCGCTGTCGTGCAGCAGGCTGAGCAGCAGTGCCGACATGCAGGCCACGCCCATCGCCCCGCCCAGCGAGCGGAACAGGTTGGTGGTGCTGGTCGCCACGCCGATGTCCCGCGGCTCCACTGCGCTCTGGGTTGCCACCAGCGAGGTGGGGAACTGCAGGCCCGAGGCGATGCCGGTCAGCAGCATGAACGCGCCACTGAGAAGCACGCCGTCGATCGGGCTCAGGGCCATGCCGATGATCGCCACCGGCATCAACAGTGCACCGCCCAGAATCTGCGGCTTGTAGCGCCCGGTCAGGCTGGTCAGGCGGCCGCCGCAATAGGCGCCGATCGGCAGGCCCATGGCCAGGGGCAGCAGGTGCAGGGCGGCGCTGTCGGCGCCCGCCCCGGTGATGCTCTGAAAGCGCAGCGGCATCAGCATGGTCAGCGAGATGGCCTGGAAACTGGTGAAGAAGATCGTGCACCAGCACAGCACTGCCACCCGGTTGCCGAACAGCTGCAACGGCAGCAGTGGCTCGACGGCGCGGCGTTCGTGCAGCACGAATACGCCCAGCCCGAACAGGGCTGCCAGCAGCAGGCCGGCAACCGGGCCGGACCCGATGGGCTGGCCCTGGCCGATCAGGGTGATACCCAGCAGCAGGGCCGTCAGGCCCAAGATCAACAGCACCGCGCCGGGGTAGTCCACCTGCGCCTTGCGTTGCGGCGTGGCCAGCCCGCGCAGGGTACGCTCGGTGACCCACCAGGCGGTCAGCCCCAGCGGCAGGTTCAGCCAGAACACCCAGCGCCACGACAGGTACTCGGTCAGCAGCCCGCCCAGCACCGGGCCGGCGACGCTGGCCAGGGCATACATGCTGCTGAAATAACCCTGGTAGCGACCGCGCTCGCGGGGCGGCACGAAGTCGCCGATGATCGCCTGGCTGACCGACACCATGCCGCCCGCGCCGATGCCCTGCAGTACCCGCGCCAGCACCAGTTGCTCCATGTTCTGTGCCAGCGCGCAGAACAGCGAGGCCAGGGTGAAAAGCCCGGTACCGGTCAGGATCATGCGCCGCCGGCCGTACAGATCGCCGAGCTTGCCGTAGATCGGCACCGCCACGGTCATGGCCACCATGTAGCCGGAAATCACCCAGGCCAGCAGGGTCACGTCGTTGAATTGCGCGGAGATCGCCGGCATCGAGACCGCGACGATGGTCTGGTCCAGCGCGCCGAGGAAGATCGCCAGCATCAGCGCGACGAGCACGCTGCGCAGGGCGGGTTGCGGAGTGTTCAATTGCGTCACGGGGCAGCTCTGGGCAAGTGGACCGGGGTGCTGCCCAGTGTACTCGATAGCCTGCTAAGCGTCTTCGATGGGCTCGTAGGGCAGGCCCACGTAGTTTTCTGCCAGTGTCCTGCGCCCGGCCTCGGAGCCCACGAAGTAGTCCAGCTCGGTGTGCTGGATACGTTGGCTGAAGGCGTCGCTGTCGGGGAAGCGGTGCAGCATCGAGGTCATCCACCACGAGAAGCGTTCGGCCTTCCAGATGCGCCGCAGGCAGATCGCCGAGTAGCGGTCCAGCAGGTCGGTGCGGCCTTCGGCGTAGACCTTGCGCAGGATGTTGTACAGCGTGCTGACGTCGCTGGCGGCCAGGTTCAGGCCCTTGGCGCCGGTGGGCGGCACGATGTGCGCGGCGTCGCCGACCAGGAACAGGCGCCCGTACTGCATCGGCTCCACCACGAAGCTGCGCAGCGGGGCGATGCTTTTCTCGATCGACGGGCCGGTGACCAGGCGCTCGGCCAACTCGTCGGGCAGGCGCGACTTGAGTTCTTCCCAGAAGCGCTCATCCGACCAGTCCTCGACCTTCTCTTCGGCCGGCACCTGCACGTAATAGCGGGTGCGGGTGGGCGAGCGCATGCTGCACAGGGCGAAGCCGCGTTCGTGGCGCGCGTATACCAGCTCGTCGCTGACCGGCGGGGTGTCGGCCAGGATGCCCAGCCAGCCGAACGGGTAGACCCGCTCGAACACCTGCAGCGCCTCGCTCGGAATCGACTGGCGTGCCACCCCGTGATAACCGTCGCAGCCGGCAATGTAGTCGCAGTCCAGGCGATGCTGCTGGCCGTCCTTTTCGTAGGTGACGTAGGGCTGCCCAGTCTTCATGTCGTGCGGGCGCACGTTCTCGGCGTGGTAGACCGTGGTCGCACCGCTGTCGGCGCGGGCGGCCATCAGGTCGCGGGTGACTTCGGTCTGGCCGTAGATCATCACGCCCTGGCCGCCGGTCAGGCCCTTGAGGTCGATGTGCTCGCGGCGCCCGTCGAAGGCCAGCTCGAAGCCTGCATGGGGCAGCCCTTCGGCGTCCATGCGCTGACCGACCCCGGCTTCGCGCAGCAGCTCGACCATGCCCTGTTCGAGCACGCCGGCGCGGATACGCCCCAGTACATAGTCGGGGCCCTGGCGTTCGAGGATGACGTTGGAGATGCCGGCGTTGTGCAGCAACTGGCCGAGCAGCAGGCCGGACGGGCCCGCACCGATGATCGCGACTTGGGTTTTCATGGTTGTTGGACTTTTTATGATTGGAGTACCTGCATTTTTCGCTTGCCGGCTGGCCTTCTGAAGGGACAAACCGAGCACAAAGCGGTACTTTTCGCTAATGGGTGCGTTTATCGGACAGTGGTCGGGAAGCGAGGGTGTGATGAACAGGGTGTCGATTCCGGTATTCAAGCTGTACGGCGAGACGCTGGGCTGGCCGACGCCCGACCTGCTGCACAGCGAGTCGATCCCGGCGCGCAGCCGCCTGCACCAGTGGGAGATCGAGCCGCACCGGCATGCCGACCTGTGGCAGTTGCTGTTCCTGTACAGGGGCCAGGCCGAGATCGAGCTGGAGGGGCAGGTGTGTCGCCTGGAGCAGGCGGCGATCCAGGTGGTGCCGGCGCTGTGCGTGCACGGCTTTCGCTTTTCCGAAGACGTCGACGGTTATGTGGTGACCCTGGCGGCGCCGCTGGTGGAGGTGCTGCAGCGGCAACTGACGGGCGTGCCAGCCGCCCTGCAGCGCGGCGCCAGTTACCTGGCCGGGGCCGACGCCGATTACCTCAACAGCCTGTTCAGCACCCTGCAGGCCGAGTACCAGCAGGACCTGCCCGGGCGCGAGTTGCAGCTGCATTCGCTGATCAACCTGATGGTGGTGTGGATCAGCCGCCAACAGTTGCGCCGCAGTGCCGGTGCCCAAGTGCCGGAACGTGGGCGCGAGTATCTGCAGCGTTTCAACGGGCTGGTGGAGCAGCAGTTTCGCCAGCAGCCGAGCGTGGAGCAGCTGGCGCATCAGGTGGGGGTGTCGGTGGCAACGCTCAATACCTTGTGCCGGGCATTGGCCGGGCAGTCGGCGCTGCAGATCGTGCACCAGCGCATCGTGCTGGAAGCCAAGCGCGACCTGATCTACACCAGCCTCACGATCAACCAGTTGGCTGACAGCCTGGGTTTTGCCGACCCGGCATACTTCTCGCGCTTCTTCCGGCGCATGACCGGCCTCTCGCCCCGCGACTTTCGTCGTCGTGAACCTTCGCTGGCTACCTGACCACGCTCAGCGTGCCGGCATGGGGCAGGCAGTGGGCGGAGCTGCAGCTGGACGCCGCATAGGGTTGCTGGCGCAGCAGTTCGACCCGATACGCCGCTGCCCCGTACACCCCGAGCACGGCAGTGATGGCCAACAGGGCAGCGCACTTTCTGGATTTCAGGGTCATGGCACCAACCTCCTGTATCCCGCACACAGATGCTTCTACAAGCATAGGCCAGCATTGCGCCAGGTGCCTGCCGGTCAGTCCAGGCCGTGGTCCCAGTGGGGCGGGTCGGTGAAGCGTGCCGCCAGAAAGTCGAGCATGCTGCGCAGGGTTGCGGGCATGTGCTTGCGTGAGGTGTACACCGCGTTCAGGCCCAGTTCGCGGGGCCTGGCCTCGGGCAGCAGGCGTACCAGCGTGCCGCTGCGCAGGGCTTGCCACACCAGGTAGGTGGGCAGCATGGCGATACCGGTGCCGGCCAGGGTGGCGCGCTCCAGGGTCAGGGCCTCGTTGGCGCTGATATTGCCTTGCACCGGCACCGACACCTGTTCGCCGTCGACCTCGAAATGCCAGAGGCTGTGGCCGAAGTACGAATGGGTCAGGCAGTTGTGCTGGCTCAGGTCCTGCACCTGGCGCGGTACGGGGTGCTCGCGCAGGTAGGCTGGCGAGGCGCACACCACCGAGCGGCACACACTCAGGCGGCGGGCGATGAGGTTGGGGTCCAGGTCGTTGCTGACGCGGATGGCCAGGTCGATGCGTTCGTCCACCAGGTTGACCGTGCGGTCGAGCATCTGCAGGTCGACCTTCACCAGCGGGTAGCGCTTGACGTAGTCCGCCACCGCTTCCACCAGTTGCGCATGCCCGAACGAGGTACTGACGCTGATGCGCAGTTCACCCCGCGGGGCGTCATCCGGGGCGCCCACTGCCGCGTGCAGGTCGCCCACCAGTTCCAGCATCTGCCGGCAGCGCGGCAGGGTTTCCAGGCCGGCGGCAGTCAGGCTCAGCTTGCGCGTGGTGCGCTGCATCAGGCGCGCGCCCACCCAGTCTTCAAGTTCGGCCAGGTAACGCGAAACCACCGGGCGCGACAGGTCCAGGTGGTCGGCGGCGGCCGACTGGCTGCCCAGGTCGACTACGCTGACGAACACTTTCATTGCGGTGAGACGGTCCATGATCTGCCCGATTTCAGAAACAAACTATGTTGGAGCATCGCATTTTTTGTGATGGTTCGTGCAACTAAGCTGTGCTCATCGATGACTTGAACAGGTATTGCTTGATGGCTGCTTTCTTTTCCCTGCGTCGCCTGCTGCTGGCGTGTGCCGCTTTCGGTGCGATCACCCAGGCCGTTGCCGGCGACGCACCGCTGAAACTGGACGTGTACAACCCCGGCAGCGAGGCGCTGTTTCCGGTCAGCTCGGTGATCGTCAGTGGCCAGCACGAGGCGATTCTGGTGGATGCACAGTTCGGCAAGGGCCAGGCCGAGCAGGTGCTGAAGATGCTTCGCGATAGCGGCAAGCAACTCACCACCATCTACATCAGCCATGGCGACCCGGACTATTACTTCGGCCTCGACACCCTGACCCGTGCCTACCCCAAGGCCAAGGTGCTGGCGTCGCAGGCGACGGTCGCGCACATCAAGCAGACCATGGCTGCCAAGCTTGCCTACTGGGGCCCGCAGATGGGGGCCGACAAGCCCGCCCGGCTCGTCGTGCCTGACGTGCTGCCCGGCAACGTGCTCACCCTTGAAGGGCAGCGTCTTGAAGTGATCGGCCTGGACGGCCCGCAGCCCGACCGCAGCTTTGTATGGGTCCCGTCGATCAAGGCGGTGGTCGGCGGGGTAGTGGTGGCCGAGAACCTGCACGTGTGGATGGCCGACACCCAGTCGGCGCAGTCGCACAAGGACTGGCTCGCGACCCTGGCGCGCATCGAGCAACTGGCGCCGCAGACGGTGGTACCGGGGCATTACCTGGGGCAGAGCAAGGGGTCGCTCGAGGCGGTGCGCTTCACCGCCGATTACATCCGCGCCTTCGATGCCGAAACCGCCAGGGCGGCCAACTCGGCCGAGCTGATCGCTGCAATGAAAAAACGTTACCCCGGCCTGGGCGAGGAGAGCTCGCTGGAGCTCGGCGCCAAGGTCGCCAAGGGCGAAATGAAGTGGTAAGTGTCGTTCAATCCTGATCGGAGGTTTTCATGAGCAAGATCGCAATCATCGGTGCTACCGGACGTGCCGGCAGCCAGTTGCTGGAAGAGGCCCTGCGCCGTGGCCACAGCGTCACCGCCATAGCCCGTGACCCGTCGCGCCTGCAGGGGCGCGAAGGGGTGAGCACGGTAGCCCTGGACGTGACCCGGGGCGAGGGGCTGGAGCAGGCCGTTGCCGGGCATGACGTGGTGCTCAGCGCCGCGCACTTTGCCACGGTGCCGGCGCAGGCGATCATCGGGCCGGTCAAGAAGGCCGGGGTCAAGCGCCTGCTGGTGGTGGGCGGGGCGGGCAGCCTGCTGCTGCCGTCAGGGGAGCGCGTGATCGACGCGCCGGACTTCCCCGAGGCCTACAAGGCCGAGGCGAGCGCAGGTGGCGATTTTCTGCAGGCCTTGCGCCAGGAGCAGCAACTGGACTGGACCTTCCTGTCGCCGTCGGCGGAGTTCGTCGAAGGCGAGCGCACCGGTAGCTACAGGGTGGGCAAGGATCACCTGCTGGTCGACGCGAAGGGCAGGAGCTGGATCACCTTTGCCGACTATGCGATTGCGTTGCTCGATGAGGTAGAGAAGCCAGCGCATTCGCGTCAGCGCTTTACTGTGGGGTACTAGGGGCTGTATGAAAAGTCTTGAGACGAAGGTCAGGCAAGGCGAAAACAGCCGAGGAAGCGGAGTTTACGGGTTGTAAATGAGCATTCCGAGGCTGTTTTCAACGCAGCATCACCGAGTATCAAGGCTTTTCGTACAGAGCCTAGAAAGCATTCGCCGGCAAGGCCGGCTCCTACAGGTATAGGAGCCGGCCTTGCCGGCGAATGCATCAACAACGCGGTGCCCCTGCCTGTCCGCCCAACCACTCCAGCAAGGCCATCAACCCCGGCGCCGCCACCTGCGCGGGCCGCACCAGGTAATAGCCCTTGCCGGTCTTGACCCGCAGGTCGAACGGCATCACCAGCCGTCCGCTGGCCAGGTCATCGCCGATCAACGCCCAATCCCCTATCGCCACGCCGGTGCCCTGGGACGCCATCGACATGGCCATGTCCAACGTTTCGAAATGCTGGCGCCGGCCTTGCCTGGGCAGTTGCACGCCGGCTGCGCCAAGCCAGGTCGCCCAGTCCTTCTCGTCCCGCGCCGGGTGCAGCAGCATGTGCTGCTGCAGATCATCCAGCGTGCGCAACGGCAACTGCGGCGCGCACACCGGTGTCAGTTGTTCATCGAACAGCTTCAGCACCTGCAGGGCCGGATCAGGCTCGGCGCCATACACCACCGCCGCATCGAACGCTTCCCGGCGAAAATCCACCCCGTGCTGCACCGTGGTGGTCAGCTCCACCGGTACTTCGGGGTGCAGCGCCTGCCATTCCATCAGGCGCGGCAGCAACCAGCGCATCACGCAGGTCGGCGCCTTCAGTTGCAGGGTGGTGCGCTGCGCGCCCACCTGCTGCACGCCTTCCTCGATCAGCCCGAATACCTGCTGCACCCGCGGCAGCCAGTCCTGGCCCTCGCGGGTCAGGCTCAGGCCGCGTGCCTGGCGCACGAACAGCGCGTAGCCCAGGTGTGCTTCCAGGCCGGCGATCTGGCGGCTCACCGCGCCCTGGGTCAGGTGCAGTTGCTGCGCCGCACGGGTGAAGTTGCAGCATTGCGCAGTGATCAGGAAGGTGTGCAGGGCAGGCAAGGGAGGCAGGCGTTTCATCGGGGTAAGCCATGAACTGTAGACATGGCTAGTATGAGGATTTTTGCATTGTGCCGGTAGCGCCTGGCGGGTCCAATCAGGCCTTGTTCCAGAATGATTCCAGGCAGACCACCATGGCGACTTGCGGCGAAGTATTGGTAAAACTCCTCGAAAACTATGGCGTCGACCATGTTTTCGGCATTCCCGGCGTGCACACGGTCGAGCTGTACCGCGGCCTTGCCGGCTCGACCATCCGTCATATAACCCCGCGCCACGAGCAAGGCGCAGGCTTCATGGCTGACGGCTTTGCCCGTACCCGTGGCAAGCCTGGGGTGTGCTTCATCATCACCGGCCCGGGCATGACCAACATCACCACCGCCATGGGCCAGGCCTATGCCGACTCGATCCCGATGCTGGTGATCTCCAGCGTGCAATCGCGCAATGCCCTGGGCGGCGGTCGCGGCAAGCTGCACGAGCTGCCCAACCAGGGCGCGCTGGTCAGCGGTGTGGCGGCGTTCTCGCACACACTGATGAGCGCCGATGACCTGCCGGCCGTGCTGGCCCGTGCCTTTGCGGTATTCGAGGGCGCGCGCCCGCGCCCGGTGCATATCGAGATCCCGCTGGACGTGCTGGTCGAAGACGCCGATCACCTGCTTGGCTGCGAGCCGGTACACATCGCCCGCGCCGGTGCCGCGCCAGGGCCGGTGGCGAGCATGGCGGCGCTGCTGGCCGCTGCCCGTCGCCCGTTGATCCTGGCCGGTGGCGGTGCCATCGACGCAGGCGCCGCACTCGCCCGGTTGGCCGAGCACCTGCAGGCGCCCGTTGCACTCACCATCAATGCCAAGGGCGTGCTGGCCTCCGGGCACCCGCTGCTGATCGGCTCCACCCAGTCGCTGGTGGCGACCCGTGCACTGGTGCGCGAGGCCGACGTGGTGCTGGCGATCGGCACCGAGCTGGCCGAAACCGACTATGACGTCACCTTCAAGGGCGGCTTCGAGATCCCCGGCACCCTGCTGCGCATCGACATCGACCCGGACCAGTGCGTGCGCAACTACCCGCCCAGGGTGGCAATGGTGGCCGATGCAGAGCAGGCGGCGCAGGCCCTGTTGCTGGCCCTGGCCGAGCAGCCGGCGCCACCGCGCGAAGGTGAGTGGGGCGCGGCGCGGGCAGCGCGCCTGCGCGATACCCTGGCCAGCGAATGGGACGCGGCCACGCGGGCGCAGACGCTGTTCCTCGACAGCGTGCTGCAGACGTTGCCCGATGCCGTGCTGGTCGGTGATTCGACCCAGCCGGTGTACACCGGCAACCTGACCCTGGACCTCGACCAGCCGCGCCGCTGGTTCAACGCCTCGACCGGCTACGGCACCCTCGGCTACGCCTTGCCGGCGGCCATGGGCGCGTGGCTGGGCAGTGCGGAGCAGGCGGATCGACGCTTGCCTGCGGTGTGCCTGATCGGCGACGGCGGCTTGCAGTTTACCCTGCCGGAGCTGGCCAGTGCGGTGGAGGCTCAGGTGCCGCTGATCGTGTTGCTGTGGAACAACCAGGGGTACGAGGAGATCAAGAAGTACATGCTCAACCGCGCCATCGAACCGGTGGGCGTGGATATCCACACCCCCGATTTCATTGGCGTGGCCAAGGCCCTCGGTTGCGCCGCCGAAGCGGCGAGCGGGGTGGCGCAACTGCGCGAGGCGTTGTTGCGTGCCCGCCAACGCAGTGGCCCGAGCCTGATCGAGGTCGACCAGGCAGCGTGGATGCAGGCGGTGCAACCATGCTGAACCTGCCCGGTATCTACATCGAGGGCGCGTGGCATCACGGCGCGCAGCCGCTCACGGTAATCAACCCGAGCACCGGGCAGTCCCTGGCCGAAGTGGCCGGGGGCGATGGCGATGCAGTCGCCTGTGCCGCCACGGCGGCGCAGGCCGCCTTTGCCGGCTGGTCGCGTACCACCGGGGCACACCGTGGCGAGCTGCTGCACAGGATCGCGCGGGGTGTGGAGGCCCGCCGCGAGCGGCTGATCGAACTGCAATCGCGCAACAACGGCAAGCCTCTGGCCGAGTCGGCGATGGACGTCGACGATGTGGTGGCAACGTTCGAGTACTACGCGGGCCTGGCGCAGGCCCTGGACAGGCAGCAGGACCAGCCGCTGGCCTTGCCCAGCGAGGATTTCAGCGCCCGCCTGCGCCGCGAGCCGTGCGGTGTGGTCGGCCTGATCGTGCCGTGGAACTTCCCGATGGTGACCACCGCCTGGAAGCTGGCCCCGGCGTTGGCGGCAGGGTGCTGCGTGGTGCTCAAGCCGTCGGAGGTCACGCCCCTGGCCGAGCTGGAACTGGCCCGGATCATCGCCGACTGCGGCCTGCCGGAGGGGGTGTTCAATCTGGTGTGCGGCACCGGGCTGGCGGTGGGGGCGCCGCTGACGAGCGACCCGCGTATCGCCAAGGTGTCGTTCACCGGCAGCAATGCGGTCGGCGTGCAGGTGATGCAGCGCGCGGCCGAGACGGTCAAGGGGGTGAGCCTGGAGCTGGGCGGCAAGTCGTCATTGCTGGTGCTGGAGTCGGCCGAGCTGGAGCTTGCGCTCGAGCTGGCCTGCGCCGGCGGCTTCTTCAATGCCGGGCAGATGTGCTCGGCCACCAGCCGCGTGCTGGTGGCCGATGCGCTGTACGACGCCTTTGTCGACGGGGTGAAGGCACGGGCTGCGGCGATCCGGGTGGGTGACCCGTTTGCCGGCGACAGCGACATGGGGCCGCTGGTCAACCAGGCCCAGTACCAGCGCGTGCTGGGGCACATCGAGCGTGGCGTGCACAGCGGCGCGCGCTTGCTGTGCGGTGGCAAGCCGCTCGAACACGCTGCTGGGTACTTCATCGAGCCCACGGTGTTTGCCGAGGTACCGCTGGACAGTGCGCTGTGGCGCGAGGAAATCTTCGGCCCGGTGCTGTGCGTGCGTCGGGTGGCCAGCGAAGCCGAGGCGGTGGCGTTGGCCAACGACAGCGAGTTCGGGCTGGTGGCCAGCGTGGTAGGTGCAGACCCGGCGGCCGCCGAACGGGTGGCCGACCAGCTGCAGGCCGGGCTGGTGTGGATCAACGCACCGCAGGTGATCTTCCCGCAGGCAGCGTGGGGTGGCTACAAGCAGAGCAGCCTGGGGCGCGAGCTGGGGCCCTGGGGGCTGGCGGCGTTTCAGGAGATCAAGCATGTGGTGAGGGCGGTGTAGCGTTCTTCGCCGGCAAGGCCGGCTCCTACAGGCGACCGCGTACTGCCTGTAGGAGCCGGCCTTGCCGGCGAAAGCGATCTAGAGCGCACTCCGCAACCTGGCCATGTCCCGCAGCGGTGGCGCGCCATACAGCCGGCTGTACTCGCGGCTGAACTGCGACGGGCTCTCATAGCCCACCCGATACCCCGCCACCGACGCCTCCAACCCATCGTTGAGCATCAGCCGCCGCGCTTCCTGCAAGCGCAGTTGCTTCTGATACTGCAACGGGCTCATCGAGGTCACCGCCTTGAACCGGTGGTGCAGCGTCGAGGCACTCAGGTTTACCTCCCGTGCCAGGTCGTCGATGCGCAGCGGGCGCTGAAAATGATCATTGAGCCACTGGATGGCCTGGCACACGCGGTGGGTCTGGGTGTTGGCCATGGCGATCTCGTACAGCCGCGCACCCTGCTGCCCACGCAGCAGCCGATAGAGAATCTCGCGACGGATCAGCGGCGCCAGCACGGCAATGTCCTTGGGCGTATCCAGCAGGCGGATCAGGCGCAGCAATGCATCGAGCATCTGGGTGTCCAGGCGTTCGATGAACACCCCCCGCGACGACGGCTGCGACGGCACGCCCATCGGCCCGGCCTCGGCGATCAGGCTGTTGATCTCGGCCGGGTCGATGTCCAGGCGAATGCCCAGGCTGGGGTTCTGCGGGCTGGCCTCCAGCAGTGCACCGCTGATCGGCATCGCCACCGACACCACCATGTAGTGCAGCGGGTCGTACACATAGGTCTCGTCGCCCAGGCAGATCTCCTTGCGGCCCTGGGCCAGGATGCACAGCGCCGGCTGCGCCAGGGTCGGCATCGAGCGGGTGCTCTGCTCGTAGCGGCTCAGGTGCAGGTCGGCGATGGCCGAAGGCACCGTGCCGCTGGGGCAGTGGCGAACGACCAGCCCGGCCAGTTCCTGGCGCAGAAGCTCCAGGGCCGGGTCCAGCAACGGTGGGGTGGGGTCTGGGGCTGACATGTGCGGGTTCCTCTGCCGATGGGCGCAGCATAGGTTCGCGCACGCCGGGGCGCTAGCCGAATGCTGCGCGGTTCTTGCCTGATCCTGCGACGGGTGCAGAATCAGGCAAGCCGTCGACAGGAATCGCCTAACGCCGCGCGTGGCCTGGGCCGTAGCCTTGGCAGCCTGGGTTTTCTTCCCTGGCCGCTTCAAGGAGCACCGCACATGACGTCATCACAACCGGTCAGCCATCTTTCCTTCGTGCGCGCCAGCGTCGGCCGTTCGGCCGAGCTGGGCGTGCGCCTGCAGCAACTGCTCGAACCGTCGCGGCAAACCCCGGGGTGTCTGCATTTCAGCGTGCAGCGTTCCACCTGCGATGCCGACCTGTGGTTGCTCAACGGGGTGTGGGCCGACACTTCGGCGCTGCACGACTACTTTGCCTCGCCCAGCCTGCAGCTGTTTGGTGAACTGGTGCAGGCGCGGGTGGTGGACAGCCTCGACCTGCAGACGTTCACCGAGCAGCCGGCGAGTTAGAATGGCGCCTTTCCGGCAACCGATGTGGATGTGAGAGGCAATGGCACGTAAAGAATTCGACGTATTCGAGGCTGTTTCGGCGGTGGTGCCGGGCGAGGGTGGCTACAGCGCCGCGATCGCGGTCAAGGCCCTGGGCGCTGGCGGCGCACCGCGTTTTCACAAGGTGCTGCCAGGGCAGGTATTCAAGACCGCACTGGAGGCCGATGACGCTGCAGTGGTCGAACTGCAGCGCCTGAACGGCGTCAGTGACGACGCCGAACTGATCTGGTGATCAGGCCTGCGGGCGGGCCATCTTGAACAGGTTGCCCAGCTCGAAGTAATCCGCCGGGCCGCCGCCGCGCAGAATCGGCTCGGCGGCCGCGGTGTCGTAGATCCCTTCCTTGAGCAGGTGCTCGGCAATGTGCACCGCTACCACTTCGCCCAGAATCAGCCAGCTTGGCACCAGCGCCTGGTCGGCACGTTGCAGTTGCACGATCTGGGTCACCTTGCATTCGAACGACACCGGGCTTTCCTGCACCCGGGGTACCGCAATCACCCTGGAGGCTGCCGGGGTCAGCTGGCTCAGGGCGAACTCGTCGACCTCTGGCGCCACGGCGGCGCAGCTCTGGTTCATGGCCTCGGCCAGCGGGCGTGTGGCCAGGTTCCAGGCGAACTCGCCGGTCTGTTCGATGTTGTTCAGGCTGTCTTTACGCCCGACGCTGCAGAACCCGATGATCGGCGGAATGTAGTTGAAGGCGTTGAAAAAACTGTAGGGCGCAAGGTTCAGGCGGCCGTCGCGGTCCTGGGAGGAGATCCAGCCGATCGGGCGCGGGCCGACGATGGCGTTGAACGGGTCGTGGGGCAGGCCGTGGCCTTTTGCGGGTTCGTAGTAGTACATCATCGGGCCTTGTGGGCGGAGGGTGCGCCTAGTGTGCCAACAGTTGCCGGCCCTGAAAATGACTAAGCCCGGCCGAAGCCGGGCTGTGGCGCTGCATCGGCTGTCAGCTGATGCGGTGGGCCTGGGTGCGGTCGAAGCCATCTTCGACGAAGCGATGCGCGTTGGTGTGATCGAAACCGTCTTCTGCCACGGTAGCGGGCTGGGCGTGTTCCACGGCGAAGTTGTGCGCGTTGGTGCGGTCGAAGCCGTCTTCGGCGAAAGCGTTGGCGGCCAGGACAGAAAAGGTGAGGGCCAGCATCAGTTTGGTTTTCATGGGGGTTACTCCGGTGGTGAGGGGTTGTCTGTTGCTATGGGTTTGATTTTACGCCCGTTAATTTGATTAAAAAGCACAAAATATTGCCTATATGAATCTATTAAATCGATACATAAGAAAGCGGTTGGCCTCTGCTGGCAAGCCAGTGCCCTCAGTGTTTTGCGAGCGCCGAAGCACCCAGGGGCGCTGGCTTGCCAGCCAGGAGGACGACTCGGTTCTGAGTGGGCCCAGCATCGCGCACCCGCATTAATGCCGAATTAAGCCCACAAAAAAGGGGCCTCCATCGCTGGAGGCCCCTTGTCTATTGCAGCAAACCGATCAGTCGGTCTCGATCCGCGAGTTGTTGCGGGTGTCCTTCATGAACACGTACACCAGCAGCGAGACGGCAATGCACGCCGTGACGTACCAGTAGTAGCCGGTCTCCATGTTGATGCTCTTGAACCACAGTGCCACGTACTCGGCCGTGCCACCGAAGATCGACACGGTCAGCGCATACGGCAGGCCCACGCCCAGCGCGCGGATCTCGGTGGGGAACAGCTCTGCCTTGACCACCGCGTTGATCGAGGTGTAGCCGCTGACGATGATCAGTGCTGCCATGATCAGGAAGAACGCACCCCACCAGGTCTCGATGGTGTGCAGCGTGGTCAGGATTGGCACGGTGAAAAGGGTGCCCAACACACCGAAGGCGATCAGGATCGGGCGACGGCCGATCTTGTCCGACAGGCCGCCGATCACCGGCTGCAGGCACATGAACAGGAACAGGGTGGCCGCCGAGATCATGGTCGAGTCACTGATGCTCATGCCCACCGTGTTCACCAGGTACTTCTGCATGTAGGTGGTGTAGGTGTAGAACGCCAGGGTGCCGCCCATGGTCAGGCCGACCACGGTCGCCAGTTCCTTGGGGTGGCGCAGCAGGGTGCGCATCGAGCTTTCCTTGGCCTTTTCCTTCTTGGTGAACGAGGCCGTCTCTTCCATGCCGCGACGCAGGTACAACGCCACCACCGCGCACAGCGCGCCGATCACGAAGGGTACGCGCCAGCCCCACGAGTACAGCTGCTCGGTGGTCAGGGTCTGCTGCAGGATGATCAGCACCGCCAGCGCGATGAGCTGGCCGGAGATCAGCGTGACGTACTGGAAGCTGGAGAAGAAACCGCGACGCTCCTTGGTTGCCATCTCGCTGAGGTAGGTGGCCGAGGTGCCGTATTCACCCCCCACCGACAGGCCCTGCATCAGGCGTGCGATCACCAGCAGCACCGGCGCGGCGACGCCGATGGTTTCGTAGCTGGGTGTCAGGGCGATCACCAGGGAGCCGGCGCACATCAGCAGTACCGAGGCCATCAGCGCGGCCTTGCGGCCCTTGCGGTCGGCATAGATACCCATCAGCCAGCCACCGATCGGGCGCATCAGGAAGCCCACGGCGAAGATCGCGGCGGTGTTGAGCAGTTGGGTGGTGGTGTTGCCGGCCGGGAAGAAGGCCTTGGCGAAGTACAGCGAGAACGCCGCGTAGACGTACCAGTCGTACCATTCGACCATGTTGCCGATGGAGCCGGAGAAAATCGACTTGAGGCGGCTGGAGGTGGTTTTTTCAGCGGGTGCGGCCGCTGCCCCAGCAGGCAGAGAGGTGGAGTTATCCATTGAAGCAACCTTCTAGTTGTTTTTGTGGTGCGCGTGTAAACGCGGCCTGACAGGGCCATAGCAGGACCCGTGCCAGCCAGCGAAGGCCCGGTTTAGAAGGGTTTGGCAGGTCGAATGAGCGGAAATCCGCTCATTGGTGGTGCAGCGATAGGCAAGAATCCGCCTATGAGCCGGGGCGTTCGAGGAAGTCTTCGCGCACCAGTGCGTGGCGTTGCATCTTCTCGTTCAGGGTACGTCGGGGCAGTTGCAGCTCCTCGAGCACCGCCTTGATGTCGCCCTGATGACGGCTCAGGGCGGCGCGCAGGCACTGGGCCTCGAAGGCTTCCTGTTGGGCAGCCAGCGATTGCCCGGTATGCGCCACTGCCGCCGATTGCGCATCGTCCAGGCCCAGGGCGTGGCGCTCGGCGGCGTTGGCCAGTTCGCGCACGTTGCCCGGCCAGTCGTGGCTGAGTAGCCGGCCCAGTTGTGCGCCACTGGGGTCGGCGGCGCTGCGGCCCAGGCGTTCGGCGGCGGCGCGGGCAAAATGGGCAAACAGCAGGGGGATGTCTTCGCGCCGCTCGCGCAACGGCGCCAGGCGCAGTTCGGCCACGTTCAGACGGTACGCCAGGTCTTCGCGAAAACGCCCGGCGCGGGCTTCGAGCAGCAGGTCGGGCTTGGTGGCGGCAATGATGCGCAGGTCCACGCTGATGCTCTGGTTGGCGCCCAGGCGCTCGAGCTTGTGCTCCTGGATCACCCGCAGCAGCTTGGCCTGCTGGGCCAGCGGCATGCTCTCGATCTCGTCGAGGAACAGCGTGCCACCGTTGGCATATTCGAGCTTGCCGATGCGCTTGCCCTGGGCGCCGGTGAAGGCGCCGCTCTCGTGTCCGAACAGCTCGGCCTCGAACAATTGCTCGGGGATCGCCGCACAGTTGAGCGCCACGAACGGCTTGTCGGCCCGCGGGCCGAAATCATGCAGGCACCGCGCGACGCGCTCCTTGCCGCTACCGGTTTCGCCGCGTATCAGCACATTGACCGGCAGCCCGGCCAGGTCCAGCACCTGGCGACGCAGTTGCTGCAGGCCAGGCGACATGCCCAGCAGGGTGTTTTCCAGGCGCACCTTGAGGTCGGCCTGTTCATGCAGTCGGCGGTTCTCCAGCACCAGCTGGCGTTTCTCCAGGGCGCGGCGCAGGCTGCCGAGCAGGCTGTCGGGGCTGAAGGGCTTTTCCAGAAAATCGTAGGCGCCATTGCGCATGGCTTCGACCGCCATCGGCACGTCGCCATGCCCGGTAAGCAGAATCACCGGCAGGTCGGCATCACGCCCCTGCAGTTGCTCCAGCAGTTGCAGGCCGCCCATGCCGGGCATGCGCACATCGCTCAGGATCACCCCGGGAAAGTGCTCGGGCAGCTGTGCCAGACACGCCTCGGCACGTTCGAACAGCTGCACCTCGAAGCCGGCCAGGCTCAGCCACTGCTGCACCGCGGTACGGATGCTGGCCTCGTCGTCGACGACAATCACCGCATTCAGCATGCAGGCTCCGGGTCGCAGGGCAGGGTCAGGCTGAAACGCGCACCGCCTGGCTGGTTGTCGACCTGCAGGCGCCCGCCGGCTTCATGGATGATGCCGTAGGAAATCGCCAGCCCAAGGCCCAGCCCTTCGCCCACCGGTTTGGTGGTGAAGAATGGGTCGAACACGCAGCCCAGGTGCTCCTGCTTGATGCCGCCGCCGCTGTCGAGCACGCTCAGGTGCCAGTGGTCATGCTGCTTTTCGATACGGATCTCCAGGTGTTTCCAGGTTTTGTCGGCCATGGCGTCCAGGGCGTTGCGCAACAGGTTGATCAACACCTGTTCCAGGCGGATGGCGTCGCCGCGTACCCAGGCCGGACGCGCCAGGTACAGCGCGGTGCTGACGCCCTCGGCGCGGATGCGCGGGTCGAGCAACTGTAGCGCCTGGTCGACCACGGTGGCCAGGTCCAGACGTTCGCGCAGGCCGCTGGGGCTGTTGCGGGCAAAGGTTTTCAGGTGTCCGGTAAGGGCCGCCATGCGCGTGAGCATCTGTTCCAGCGGCTGCAGGGCCTGGCGTGCTTCGTCCAGGCGCTCGTTGTCGAGCAGCAGGCGCAGGGTGGCCAGCTGCATGCGCTGGGTGGTCAGCGGCTGGTTGAGCTCGTGGGCCAGCGCGGCGGACATCTGCCCCAGCGCCGCCAGCTTGGTCGACTGCACCAGGCCCTCCTGAGCCATGCGCAGTTCATGGGTGCGTTCCTCCACCAGGCGCTTGAGCTCGTCGCGGCTGCGCTGGCGCAGGCGGGCCAGGCGCAGGCGCTGGCTGATGAACAGCACCGCGAACACCAGGGTCAGCCAGACGGCGGCGGCCGTCAGCCCGGCGTTGCGCTCGTCATCCCCGGTGCGCGGTGTGCGCAGCAGGTGCAGGGTCCAGCCCTCGGCTTCCAGCGGCAGGCTTTCCCACAGGTAGTCGGTGTCGCCTTCGGGGCGCTGCACGCGCACCAGGTGGCTGTTGTCGTCAAAGCGGGTCAGCACCTGGCGCTGCAGGGGCAAGAGCGACTTCTTGTCGTACTGGCGGGTGGCGTCCAGCTCATTGAAATCGGCCGCCGATAGCGGGTTCAGCTCGCGGTAGCGCCAGCCGTCCTGGTTGGCCAGGAAGATGATCCCGCGGGCGTCGCTGACCAGCAGCACGTCGCTGCCCTGGCGCCATTCGCGCTCAAGCTCGGGAAACTCCAGCTTGACCACCATGGCCCCGAGAAACCGCCCCTGGTCGCCCAGCACCGCGCTGGACAGAAAGTAGCCGGGAATGCCGCTGGTCACCCCCACCGCATAGAAGCGCCCGCTGCCCTGGGTGCGGGTCTGCTTGAAGTACGGTCGAAAGCCGTAGTTCTGCCCCACGTAGGTGGTAGGCAGGCGCCAGTTGCTGGCCGCCACGGCCAGGCCGGTGTGGTCGAGCAGTTCGAGGGTGGACGACCTGGCGGCGCCGTTGATGCGTTCGAGCTTGCGGTTCAACGCGTCCTGGGTCGCTTCGCCCACCGGGCCGCCGAGGGCTGCGATGAGTTCGGAGTCCAGCGCCAGCACAGCGGGCAGGGCGCGGTAGCGTTCGATCAGGGTGTGCAGCGAGTTGGCGTACAGCGCCAGTTGCTGGCTGGCCCGCTGGGTATCGTCGAGCATGGCTTGACGCTTGGCCTGATTCATCGCCCAGCCGGCGGCCAGCAGGGTGCCGGCGGTGATCAGCAGCAGAATCAGGCCCAGTCGCACGGCGCGGTAAGTGAACGGCATGGCAAGCAGTACCCTGGCAGGGGGGAAGGCTGCCAGGCGCTTCCCCGTGAACGTCACAGCGACTTACAGCAGCTCGAAGCGTTGCTGTTGCACGGTTTCGGAGTCCAGGCCGACCTGGACGTTGAACTCGCCAGGTTCGGCAACCCACTGCAACTGGCTGTTGTAGAACTTCAGGTCGTCCGGCTGCACGGTGAAGTGCAGGGTGCGCTCCTCGCCGGCCTTGAGCATGAGCTTCTGGAAGTTCTTCAGTTCCTTGACCGGGCGGCTCATCGAGGCGGCCACATCCTGCAGGTACAGCTGCACCACGGTTTCGCCGTCACGCTGGCCGGTGTTCTTCACGCGCACACTGACCTCCAGGCTCTGGCCCTGTTTCAGTGTCGTGCTCGACAGGCTCGGTGCCGACACACTGAAGGTGCTGTAGCTCAGGCCGTAGCCGAAGGGGTACAGCGGGCCGTTGGGTTCCTCGAAGTACTGCGAGGTGTAGTTGCCGGGCTTGCCGGGGGTGAACGGGCGGCCGATGCGCAGGTGGTTGTAGTACATCGGGATCTGCCCCACCGAGCGCGGGAAGGTGATGGCCAGCTTGCCCGAGGGGTTGTAGTCGCCCAGCAGCACGTCAGCGATGGCGTTGCCGCCTTCGGTGCCGCTGAACCAGGTTTCCAGGATGGCGTCGGCCTGCTCGCGCTCCCACGCCAGCGACAGCGGGCGACCGTTCATCAGCACCAGCACCAGCGGTTTGCCGGTGGCCTTGAGGGCCTTGATCAGCTCGCGCTGCACCGCCGGGATCTCCAGGGTGGTGCGGCTGGACGATTCGTGGGACATGCCCCGCGATTCGCCGACCACGGCCACCACCACGTCCGACTGCCTGGCGGCCTTGACCGCTTCGTCGATCAGCACGGCAGCCGGGCGCGGGTCATCGACGATTTCCGGGGCGTCGAAGTTGAGGAAGTTGAGGTAGTCGAGCACGGCCTTGTCGCCGGTCACGTTCGAGCCTTTGGCGTAGAGCACCCTGGCCTTGTCGCCCAGGGCACGGCGCAGGCCCTCGCGCACGGTCACCGACTGGTGCGGGCGACCGGCGGCGGCCCAGCTGCCCATCATGTCGATCGGGGCATCGGCCAGCGGGCCGACCAGGGCGATGGTGCCGGACTTTTTCAGCGGCAGGGTCTGCTGGCGGTTCTCCAGCAGCACCAGGCTGCGACGCGCCACGTCCCGTGCGATGTCGCGGTGCAGGCGGCTGTCGGCATAGGTGTCGGCCGGGTCGTCCTTGGCCTGGCCGATGCGCCGGTACGGGTCGGCGAACAGGCCCATGTCGTACTTGGCGCCGAGAATCTCGCGCACCGCGTTGTCCAGCTCGGCCGGGCTGACCGCGCCGGACTTGAGCAGCCCCGGCAGTTCCTGGCCATACAGCGTGTCGTTCATGCTCATGTCGATGCCGGCCTTGATCGCCAGCTGCGCCGCCTGCTTGCCATCGGCGGCCACGCCGTGGCGCACCAGCTCGGTGATCGCCCCATGGTCGCTGACGGTCACGCCCTTGAAGCCCCAGTCGCGGCGCAGCAGGTCGTTCATCAGCCAGGTGTTGGAGGTGGCGGGCACACCGTTGATCGAGTTCAGCGCCACCATCACGCCGCCGGCACCGGCATCGATGGCGGCGCGGTAGGGCGGCAGGTACTCGTTGTACATGCGCGTGGGGCTCATATCGACCGTGTTGTAGTCGCGCCCGCCTTCCACCGCGCCGTACAGTGCAAAGTGCTTGACGCTGGCCATGATGCTGTCGGCGTTGGCCGGGCTGCGGCCCTGGAACGATTCGACCATCACCCTGGAGATACGCGACACCAGGTAGGTGTCTTCGCCAAAGCCTTCGCTGGTACGGCCCCAGCGCGGGTCGCGGGCAATGTCGACCATGGGCGCGAAGGTCATGTCGATGCCGTCGGCGGCCGCTTCCAGGGCCGAGGTACGGCCGACCTGGGCGATGGCCTGCATGTCCCAGCTGGCGGCCAGGCCCAGGCTGATCGGGAAGATGGTGCGGTGGCCGTGGATCACGTCATAGGCGAAGAACATCGGGATCTTCAGGCGCCCGCGCATGGCGGCGTCCTGCATGGGCCGGTTCTCGTCACGGGTGATCGAGTTGAAGGTACCGCCGATGCGCCCGGCGGCGATTTCCTCGCGGATTTTCTCGCGCGGCATTTCCGGGCCGATGCTGATCAGGCGCAACTGGCCGATCTTTTCCTCGACGCTCATCTGCTTGAGCAGGTTGGCGATGAACGCCTGTTTGTCTTGCAATGGCGCGGCGGCAGGCGAGTCAGCGAAGGCCGACTGGCTGGCCAGGCTGACGAGCAGGCCCAGCAAACACAGCTTGTTCATGAATTCTGTTCTCAAGGCTGCGGCAGTCGTCACGGTGCAGACTGGCAAGCCGAAGTTGGGGAAGCGGCTATTGTTGTAGTTTGCTGGGGCACCTTTTAGCCGATTGGGCCATCACGATCCAGCGGCGGCGTCGGATTATGCCTCAAGTCCGGCGCATTTCGAGCACTCACGGAGCGTAGCGACAATGCAGGTATCGAACAGAGCACGGTTGTGGCTGGTGCTGGCACTGGCCAGCCTGCTGGCCGGTTGCGGCATCAACAACATTCCCCAATACGACGAACAGGTCAAGGCGGCCTGGGCCCAGGTGCAGAACCAGTACCAGCGCCGTGCCGACCTGATTCCCAACCTGGTCGAAACGGTCAAAGGTTACGCCAGGCAGGAGCAGGCCACCTTGACCGCGGTCATCGAAGCGCGGGCCAAGGCCACCTCGATCAAGGTCGATGCCAGCACCCTGGACGATCCTGAAAAACTGCGCCAGTTCCAGGCCGCACAGGCCCAGCTGGGCGGTGCGCTGGGGCGCCTGATGGTGGTCTCGGAGCGTTACCCGGACCTGAAGTCGAACCAGAACTTCCTGGCCCTGCAGTCCCAGCTCGAGGGTACGGAAAACCGTATCGCGGTGGCGCGCAAGGACTTCATCGCCGCCGTGCAGCGCTACAACACCGAGATCCGTACCTTCCCCGGGCGCCTGTGGCACAGCGTGATGTACAGCGACATGCCGCTGCGCGAGAACTTCGAGGCCACCAGCGCCGATGCCGACAAAGCGCCTGAAGTGAAATTCTGATGCGTGTGCTCAAGGCGGCGCTGCTGCTGGTGCTGCTGGCGGCGAGCGGCTGGCTGTGGGCCGCGCCCCAGTTCCCGGCGCTCAGTGCACGGGTGGTGGACCAGGCCGGGCTGCTCGACGGCGCCACCCGCAGCCAGCTTGAGCAGATGCTCAAGGCGCACGAGCAGGCCACCGGCGAGCAGGTCGTGGTGGTGACCCTGGCCAGCCTGCAGGGGCAGGCCATCGAGGACTATGGCTACCAGCTGGGGCGCCACTGGGGCATCGGCCAGCAGGGCAAGGACAACGGTGCGCTGTTGATCGTCGCCCCCCAGGAGCGCAAGCTGCGCATCGAAGTCGGCTATGGCCTGGAGGGCCGCCTGACCGATGCCCAGGCCTCGGTCATCATCAACAGCGTGATCACCCCGGCGTTTCGCCGTGGCGACTTCAGCCAGGGCATCGTGCTTGGCACGGCGGCCATCCTTCAGGTGCTGGGCGGCGCACCGCTGGACGAGCCGGCGCGGCCTCTGGCAGACGAGGCGCAGCAGCAAGGTGCGCCGGTCTGGGCGGTGGGCCTGTTCATCCTGATGATCATCATCGTGTTCGCCCTGCAGGGCCTTGGCGGGGGTGGCCGCGGTGGGCGCGGGGGCTTTGGCGGTGGTCTTGGCGGCGGTTTCGGGGGCGGCCTGGGCGGTGGCGGCGGTGGCTTCAGTGGCGGCGGCGGCAGTTTCGGCGGGGGCGGGTCCTCCGGCGGCTGGTAACTACACGACAAGAGACACACACGTACATGGCATTGCTCAGTGAATACGAACAGCGTCAGGTGGCCCAGGCCATCGCCCAGGTAGAACAGCGTACCGATGCCGAGCTGGTGACGGTGCTGGCGGCGCGTGCCGACGACTATGCCTATATCCCGTTGCTGTGGGCCAGCCTGCTGGCGCTGGTGGTGCCGGGCGTCCTCTATTACCTGAGCGGCTGGCTGAGCGTGCATGGCCTGCTGCTGGCGCAGTGGCTGACCTTCATCGTGCTGTGCCTGGTGTTCCGCCTGCCGCGCCTGACCAGTTGGCTGGTGCCGCGCAGGGTGCGCCACTGGCGTGCGTCGAACCTGGCGCGGCGCCAGTTTCTGGAGCAGAACCTGCATCACACCGTGGGCCGCACCGGGGTGCTGATCTTCGTCAGCGAGGCCGAGCGGTATGTGGAGATCCTGGTGGACGAGGGCATCTCCAGTCGCCTCGACAACCAGGCCTGGGACGCCATCGTGCGCACCTTCACCGCCCAGGTGCAGCAGGGCCAGACCCTGCAGGGCTTTGTCACCTGCATCGAGGCCTGTGGCGAGCTGCTGGCGGCCCATGTGCCGGTGACCCAGGCGCGCAACGAGCTGCCCAACCGGCTGGTGCTGCTGGGCTGAGGCATGCGCGCTGATCGACAAATGCTGTGCCTGGGGCGGTCATCCACGTAAAATGCGCGCCATTGCGCGCCTGCGGGCGCCCCCCGCAACCCGAGGCACCCACTCCCCATGTCCGCAACCCCCACCGTCCAGGCCGCGCCGGATGCGCGTGCGCAGTTTCTGGCGCTGCTCGCCACCAGCCTGCACCAGCACACCTTCATCAAACTGGTGCTGGCGCGCCATGTCGGCGCCGAGGTCGACCTGCAGCGGGTAACGGCCAAGCCGCTGACGATCAAGGGGCAGGCCAGCCTGTCGTTCGTGTACCGCTACAAGACCCGCGACATCACCCGCAACCTGGCGCTGGACGAGGCGCTGACGTTGATCGGTGAGCTGTTGCCGGCTTCGTTTCGCAACGCGCACCTGCTCAGCCTGAACGACGAGGTGCAGCTGGAGTTCACCAAGAAGGGTAAGCCGATGCTGCATCGCAACGCCGTGCAGCAGGCGCGCGAGGTGGTGACCGGCGAGCATGATCGCGAGAAGAAGCGCTACCTGGAGCTGAGCCGGCCGTTTCTGCACGATCTGGGCGTGACCGACAAGCAGCAGGCGCTGATTCCGGCGATGTCGCGCAAATGGAAGCAGATCAACAAGTTCATCGAGGTGTTCTCCCATGCGCTGAGCAGCGCGCCACTGGCGGCAGATCAGCCGGTGCGGGTGGCGGACTTCGGCTCGGGCAAGGGCTACCTGACCTTCGCGATCCACGACTACCTGCGCAACACCCTGCAGCGCGAGGCGCAGGTGACGGGCGTGGAGTTGCGCCCGGACATGGTCGAGCTGTGCAATGCCGCCGCCGCGCGCCTGGAGCATCCGGGGCTGAAGTTCGAGTGTGGCGATGTGCGCAGCGTGGTGCCCAGCGCCATCGAGGTGATGATCGCCCTGCATGCCTGTGACATTGCCACCGACTACGCGATTCATACCGGTATTCGCTGTGGCGCGGCGATCATCATGTGCTCGCCGTGCTGCCACAAGCAGATTCGCCCGCAGATGCACAGCCCGGGGTTGCTCAAGCCGATGCTGCAGTACGGCCTGCACCTGGGGCAGCAGGCCGAGATGCTCACCGACAGCCTGCGTGCGTTGTACCTGGAGGCCTGTGGCTACGAGACCAAGGTATTCGAGTTCATCTCGCTGGAGCACACCAACAAGAACAAGATGATCCTGGCCACCCGGCGGCGCGAGCCGGTGGCGGCGCAGGCGTTGCTGGAGAAGATCCAGGCGCTCAAGGCGTTCTATGGGGTCAAGGAGCATTGTCTGGAGACGCTGCTGCGGGCCGATGGCTTGATTCCTGTCTGAACCTCACCACCGTCATCGCGGGTCAAGCCCGCTCCCACAAGGATCACCCTTACCTGTGGGAGCGGGCTTGACCCGCGATGGCGGCACCTCAGACCTTGACCGGTGCCGGATGCACCCGCGCCTTGCGCCCCAGCACTACCGTCAGAATCACCCCGCCGGCAAACACCCAGGTGATCGGCGCCACCTGCTCGCCAAAGAACAGCGCCGACAGCGCGATGGTGAAGAAGATCTGCAGCAGCTGCACCTGGCTCACCCGTGAGATTCCGCCCAGCGCCAGCCCGGCGTACCAGGCAAAAAAGCCGATGAACTGCGAAAACAGCGACACATAGCCGAACGCCCACCAGGCCCGCGGGCTGATCGCGCCCTCATGCTGCAGCGCCAGGTACACCACCGGCCCCAGCAGCAGCGGGCTGGACAGCACCAGCGCCCAGCAGATCACCTGCCAACCGCCCATCTCCCGCGCCAGGCGGCCGCCTTCGGCATAGCCCAGCCCGCCCACCGCAATCGCCGCCAGCATCAGCAGGTCACCGGCCTGGATGTGTCCGGCGCCCATGATCATCGCGTAGGCCACCACCAGTGCGCTGCCCAGCGCCGCCCATGCCCAGAACGCCGTGGAAGGTCGCTCGTGGGACAGCCACGCCGCATACACCACCACGCACAAGGGTTGCAGGCCGTTGACCAGTGCGCCGTGGGAGGCCGGCACGCTCTGCATGGCCCAGGCCGACAGCACCGGGAAACCGAGAATCACCCCCAGCGCCACCAGGCTCAGGCCCTTGACCTGCTGCCAGGTGGGCCACTTTTCACGGCGCCACAGCAACAGCGCCGCTGCCGGGATCGCGGCCACCAGGGCCCGGCCCAGGCCGTTGAGCAGCGGGTGCATCTCCTGCACCACGATGCGGGTCATGGGCAGGGTCAGGCTGAAGATGATGACGCCGAGCAGGCCGAGGGCCAGGCCGGTGTTTTCGCGGGTAGACATGAGCGCGCCTGAGGGCTGGAGGGGCCGCTCATTGAGCCACAGGTGGGGTGGGGAATCTGGTTACAGTTGGCAACAAAGGTGTCCGTACAGTTGGGCGTCGCGCCGGCCTTTTCGCCGGCAAGGCCGGCTCCTACAGGCTTCGCGCCCTCCTGTGGGGGCCGGCCTAGCGCCGACGCCGCCCCACTGCCTTGGGCGGCGGCGCGGGCACATTCGCCAGCGCGCCCAGCGGGTGCGTGGTGGCATCGAAAAAATGCAGTTCGATGCCCGGGCACGCTTCGAACACCCGCGCGTAATGCTGCTTCTGGCTCACGATGGCCGCCTCGTTCACCGGCAGGATCGAAATGGCCAGGTGTGTCGGCTGCGCCTGCCTGATCGCCTCCACCAGGTGCCGGTCGGCACGGTCCAGGTGATGCCCGAACACGCACAGCCCCTCGCGCTGCGTCGCCAGCGCGGCGTAGCACCAGGTCAGGTAATCGGACCCGCGAATCGCCCGCAGCTTGTTGTCGCTGCTGTCTTCATTCACGAACAGCGGCACATCGCCCGGGGTGTTGATGGCAAAGCCGTCGAGCAACTGGCTGCCGCTGGCCGCCCGCTGGCGCGTGGTGCCGTGCTGGGTGCGCAGCAGGTGCAGGCCGCCATGCAGGTAGTGCATTCGCGTGCCCGCCCCCTGAGCCCGGCTGACGTCGAAATCGCCTTCCTCGTCGAACAGCTCGGCAAAGCCGTGCGGCGCCTGGTTCACGGCCCAGTGACAGAGCAGGTCGTAGTTGCTGGAAAACACACGCTGGTAGGTGCGCAGCTCGGCGTTGATCGCGGCCAGGTGGGCAGTGGGCAGCAGCTTCCAGGGAATGTGCACGCTGCGCACGGCGTGGATCAGCGCTTCCTTGATCGCGTAGTAGCGGTTGAGCGGTGCCGACGAACTGATCGCCAGCGCGGCATTGACCTGCACGGTGGTGTTCAGGGCACTGAGGACCGGCGCGAACAGCTCGCTGTTCATCGATTTGAACAGTGCCTGGTCGGTGAGGCCGAGGGGCTTGTGGCGCACGCGCTGGGCCAGCTCGAACAGCGAAAAGTAGGCGAACGGGCGCCAGATGGCGCGGCTGGTACCGTTGCCCAGCAGCAGGCTGGTGCACGGGTGGGCGGTATTGAGGTGCGGCCAGGCCGCCAGGGTTGCGTCGACGTCGGCGAGGGGCATGTGGATCTCGTAGGGATTTGTTGCACGTTGGCAGGGCGCGACTGTAGCACACCGGCGCGTTGTCATCAGCGCTCCGGAACCTGCGGTGTCTGCCACGGGGTACTGAGGGGTGGCCGAAGGCAGAGTGAGTGTGTGAGAATGATACGAATTCCCATTAATGTTTTGTCTGCCTTATCACGCGCCGGACGCCCATGACCTCGCTTTCAACCCCCTGGACGGCCGGCGCGCCGTCGTTTGCGGCTGTCGCCGACGAGCTGCTCGCGCACTACACCGACCTGCGTCGCTACCTCGGCAGCCGACTGCGCAACCCCGATGATGCGGCCGATATTGCCCAGTCGAGCTTTGCCCAGGCCTACGCGCATGCCCTCAATGCCCCGGTGATCAATGCCCGTGCGCTGCTGTTCCAGGCGGCGCGCAACCTGTGCATCGACCAGTTTCGCCGGCGCAGTCGCGAGCTGGCGGCGCTGGAGGACTGGCTGACACGGGCCGATGGGCTCACCCCCAGCGTGGAAGAGATCCTGATTGCCCGCGAGCAGTTGCAGCAACTGATTGCGCGTATCGAGCGCATGCCGCGTCTGCGCCGTGAGGTGTTCGTGCGCGTGCGCCTGCATGGCCAGAGCCATCGCCAGGTGTGTGACGAGCTGCAGCTGTCGGCCAAGGCCGTGGAGCTGCACATCGGCCGCGCGGTGTTCGACCTGTCCGAACTGAGCCAGGCCTGCCGTCATGTCTGAGGCGCGGCCGGTTTCGCCCCGCAAGGTACAGCAGGCGCTGGGCTACCTGGCGGGGCTGCACAGTGACGACCCCTCCCGCGTGCGCGAGGTGAGCGGGCAGTTGCAGCGTTGGCGCAACAAAAGCAGCGAGCATGAGCGTGCCTGGCTGGAGGCCGAGCAGCGTTGGCAGATGATCCATCGACTGACCCCGCAGTTGCGCGGCTCGCTGGCCCCCGAGCCGGTCAACCTCGGCCGGCGTCGCCTGCTGCGCCAGGGTGCCGGCCTGCTGGCGGTGGTCGGGTGCGGTGCATGGCTGGGTTGGCTGTGGCAGCGCCGGCCACAGTTCGACCAGGTGCTGCTGACCGAACATGCAGCGCCCGCACGCAATGTACTGCTGCCCGACGGCAGCCAGATGGTGCTGGCGGCCGAAAGCAACGTGCAGGTGAAGTACAGCAACGGCCAGCGCGAGGTCATGCTGGCCCACGGCAATGTGTTTTTCGACGTGGCCCACGAGCGCCTGCGCAGCTTCCTGGTCAGCACCCGGCTGGGGCAGGTGCAGGTGCTGGGCACCGCCTTCAGCGTCAGCGACCGTGGCGGCGATATCCAGGTGGCGGTGACCCGCGGTCATGTGAAGGTGCGCGGCCTGGATGGCGAGACCCGCGAACTGCTGGCGGGCGACCGGGTGCGCCTGGGCGAACCCGGCGTGCCGGGGCCGGTGGAGCATCACCCGCAGGCGGCCCCGAACGCCGAGCACTGGCGCCAGGGCTGGTGGTCGTTCACCGATGCACCGCTGGCCGAGGTGATCGACGAATTCAATGCCTACAGCAACCGTCAGGTGCGGCTTGGCGAGGGAGCAGCCGGGCTGCGCCTGACCGGCAGCTTCCCCAGCGACCGCCCCGACATATTGCTGAACGCCTTGCCCAGGGTGCTGCCGCTGAGCCTGATGCAGAAGGGTGAGTACACCTGGCTGCAGCTACGTTGAAATTTTTTTGAGGGGTAGCGGCCAGCTAGCGCGTCTTCCTGGCAACTCCCTAGCTCAAAGGACAGATCATGTCGTTTTTCCTCGCCCGGACCACGCGTCCGTCGCCTTCTTCGGTTATCCCCAGCACCCTTCGCCACCTGGTGCTGGCCTGTGCCCTTGGCGCGGCCAGCCTGTCGGCCGTGTCGGCCGAGCTGAGCGCAGGCACCCGCGTGCTGGCGCTCGACCTGCCCAGCCAGCCGCTGGATAGCGCGGTGCAGGCGCTGTCCCGCGAGGCGGGGGTGGCGATTGCCGCCGACAGCCAGTGGCTGGCCGGGCGCGATGCCCCGGCGCTGCAGGGCCGCTTCACCCTGCAACAGGCGCTGCAACGCCTGCTGGACAACAGCGGCCTGGTGGCCAGCGAAGAAAACGGCGTGATCATCCTGCGTCGCCCCGAGAGCGACGGCGCGCTGACCCTGGGTGCCACCACGGTCAATGCGCAGGTGGGCAACAGCAGCAACCCGCCCGAGCTCTACAGCGGTGGCCAGGTGGCACGCGGTGCGAAGGTGGGCATGCTGGGCAATCGCGACATCATGGAAACCCCTTTCAACATCACCGCCTACACCGCCCAGCACATGGAAAACCAGCAGAGCGGCACGGTGGGCGCGGTGCTGCGCAACGACCCGTCGGTGCGCTTCAGCACCGGTGAAGGCCACACCTACGAAAACTTCATGATCCGCGGCTACTCCATCGACTCCACCGAGCTTGCGGTCAACGGTCTGTATGGCCTGGCGCCCGATGGGCATGTGCCCACCGAGTTCCTGGAGCGCGTCGAGGTGCTCAAGGGCCCTGGCGCACTGCTCACCGGCATGGCCCCCAACGGCGGTGTGGGCGGGGTGATCAACCTGGTGCCCAAGCGGGCCGGGGATGCGCCACTGACGCGCCTGACCACCAGCTACGTATCCGACGGCTACTGGGCCGAGCACCTGGACCTGAGCCGGCGCCTGGGTGAGGAGAACCGCCTGGGCATCCGCTTCAACGGCGTGTACGGCAGCGGTGACACCGGGGTCGACGACCAGTCCAAGGACCGCACCCTGGCGTCCCTGGGCATGGATTACCGTGGCGATGGCTGGAAGCTGGAACTCGATGCCTACGAAAGCCACGAAAAGATGCAGAACGGCAGCCCGATGATGGCCGGCTTCAGCAAACTGGGCTACGTGACCAAGGCGCCCAAGCCGGATTCCAACATCCTCGACGGTATTTCGGCCAAGCAGATCAGCAAGGCGGTGATCCTGCGCGGCGAATACGAGCTGTCGGACGACTGGACGGCCTACGCCAGCGTCGGCGGTGCGCGTACCCGCTACAAGGGCTTCCTCAACGGCACGCGCTCGATCATCACCTCCGGCAACGGCGACGCCACCGCCGAAACCTACAACCAGGGCGGCTATACCCATAGCCTGTCCACCGAAGCGGGTGTGCGCGGCAACTTCAGTACCGGTCCGGTGACCCACCAGCTGGTGCTCAGCACCACCCTGCTGCACCAGGACATCGGTCGCGCCGCCACCGTCACCGGGGCAAAGTACACGACCAACATCTATCACCCCGGCAAGCCGATCATTGCCGGCAACATCGGCTCCAGCGACAAGACCGGCGACAACACTCTGTCGAGCTTTGCCGTGGCCGATACCCTGGGCTTCGTCGACGACAAGCTGTTGCTGACCCTGGGCGTGCGCTCGCAGCGGGTGCGCCAGAAGATGAGTTCGCCTTCGTATGACGAGCATGCGCTGACCCCGGCACTGGGCGTGGTGCTCAGGCCGTGGGAGGCGGATGTCTCGCTGTACGCCAACTACATCGAGGGCCTGACCCAGGGCGGCATGGTCAGCGACCTGTCGGCTGCCAACTATGGCGAGCAGTTCGCCCCGTACAAGTCCAAGCAGGTGGAAGCCGGGGTCAAGTGGGACCTGGGCGACTTCACCCACACCGTCAGCGTGTTCCAGATCGAGAAGCCGAGCATGATGCTCGACACCGCCAGCAACCGTTACACCGACGATGGTCAGCAGCGCAATCGCGGGGTGGAGTGGAACCTGTTCGGTTCGCTGACGCCGAGCGTACGCCTGCTGGGTGGGGTGACCTATACCCGTGCCGAGCTGACCAAGACCGCTGGCGGCAAGCTCGATGGCAACGCCGCGCGCGGGGTGCCGCAGTGGTCGGCCAACCTGGGCGGCGAGTGGGACACGCCCTGGGTCGAGGGCCTGACCCTGACCGCGCTGGCCATCCACAGCAGCTCGCAGTACCTGGATTCGGCCAACGAACTGAAGATTCCGCAGTGGACCCGCTATGACCTGGGCGGTCGCTACAGCACGCGCATCCTGAGCAAGGACGTGGTGCTGCGCGCCAGCCTGGAGAACGTCGAGAACCGTGCCTACTGGGCCGGTGTGTTCAACGACGGCTACGCCACGGTCAGCGAGCCGCGCACGCTGAAACTTTCGGCCAGCATCGACTTCTGAGGTGTACATGCAACGACTCAAGACATTTTGCGCCGGCCTTGCGCTGGCCAGCCTGACCGGCGGCGCCGCAATGGCGGCCTCGCTGGTGCCCGGGCACAGCGTCAGTGGCGCCATCGGCCAGGGCCGGCAGCCGGTATGGACCGTGCCGCTCAAGGCCGGTGACTTCGTGCAGGGGCGCGTGGAGGGCGACGTCAGCGTGCGCCTGCTCGATGCCGACGGCCAGCCGGTGCGGTTGCTGGTGGACGGGCTGGACATGGTGCGCGACTTCATGTTCATCGCCCCCCACGACGGCCTGTATGGCGTGCGCGCAGAAGCCATCGCCACCCGCCCGCAGGCTGCCTATTCGCTCAAGCTGACCGGTGTCACCAGCGTGGCCGAGCAGCAGGCCCAGCAGACGCGCCTGCAAAGCCCGGTGATGCGCGAGCTGGCGGCGCATGTGGCCAAGGGGGGCGATACCCAGGCCTTCTGGAAGGCCCGCGAGCAGCAGGGTACGCCCCTGGTCGAAGCGCTGGCGGAGCAGCCCGGGCAATCGCTGGTGACCTTCCTGTGGCGAGGTGCCCGGCACAACGTTCGGGTATTCGGCGCGCCGTCGGGCAACCATGATGAGCTGCAGCGCCTGGGCGACAGCGATGTGTGGTTTCGTAGCTACGTGGTGCCTTCCAGCACCCGGATGAGCTACCAGATGGCACCGGACGTACCGCCCTCCACTGACCGCCGGGTGATTCTGGCCAGCTCCCGGCAAGACCCGCTCAACCCCAACGGCTTTGCCGATGGCAGTGGCGATCGCTGGCTGTCGCGCTCGCGCCTGGAGCTTGCCGACGCGCCGGCGCAGCCCTGGGTGGCGCAGCGCCCCGGGGTAGCCCGGGGCACGCTGGAGCGCCAGGTGCTGACCAGCAAGGTGCTGGGCAACCAGCGTGACGTGTACCTGTACCGGCCGCCGGGCTGGACGCCGGGGGCGGCGGGGCAGGGGCTGCTGGTGCTGTTCGATGCGCATGCCTACACCCGGCAGGTGCCCACCCCGACGCTGCTTGACAACCTGCTCGCCGATGGCCTGATCGGCCCCACTGCTGCGCTGATCATCGCCAACCCGACCGACCTGTCGCGCCAGGTCGAGCTGCCACCCAACCCGCAGTTTGCGCGGTTCATGGCCGAGGAACTGATGCCCTGGGCGAAGGCGCGCGGGCTGTCGGCCCCAGCCGACCGCACGGTGGTGGCAGGTTCCAGCTACGGCGGGCTGGCCTCGGCCTACCTGGGGCTGCAGCATCCGGAGCTGTTCGGCAATGTGCTGAGCCTGTCGGGGTCGTACTGGTGGGCGCCGGAAGGAATGGAGCCTGGTTGGCTGACCCGCGAGTACGTGCGTGCACCGCGTGCGCCGCTGCGCTTCTACCTGCAGTCGGGGTTGTTCGAGGGGCCGAAGATTCTCGACACCAATCGCCAGTTGCGCGACGTGCTGCAGGCCAAGGGGTATCCGGTGGTGCAGGTGGAATACCCGGCCGGGCATGACTACCTGCAATGGCGTGGGTCATTGCCGTGTGGGTTGATCGCCCTGATCGGTAGCGGGCAGGGGACGCCGCAGGCCTGTGAGCCGCGTTGACCCTGCCGCTTCGCCGGCAAGGCGGGCTCCTGCAACATCGCCAGGAGCCGGCCTTGCCGGCGAAAGGTTTACTGCGCGACAGCCGCCTCGCGCCTGACCTTGTTGCGCCACAGTCGGTAGGCGCGAATGCCTGCCCGCACCGAGCCGTACAGCAGCTCGCTGCCCATCTCCCGCGCCAGCCCCGAGCGCACCAGCATCCGCAGGAAGCTGCCGCGGGCCCGGGCGATGCCCATCACGATACCCTGGGCCATCAGGGTTTCACGCACTTCGCGCAGCGCCGCGATGCCGCTCACGTCGATCGAGCTGACCGCCTCGGCGTCGAACAGCACGGCGCGGGCTTCCACCTCCTTCTGCACCGCGTCGAGCAGGCGCATCTTGAAGTAGTCGGCGTTGAAGAACAGGATCGCGTCGTCGAAGCGGTACACCACCAGCCCTGGCACCGTGCGCGCGTCCTTGTGGCGGCGGATGTCCACCTGGCCCTCGATGCCGGGCGCCCAGCCCAGCACTGCATCGGTGGGCTGGTAGATGGTGTAGAGCAGACGCAGGATCGCCAGGGTCACCGCGATGATGATGCCCGGCAGCACGCCCACGCCCAGCACGCCGACCGTGGTCAGGATGCACAGCCAGAACTCGAAGCGGCTGAGGGTGTAGATCTTGCTCAGCGACTTGACGTCGATCAGGCCCCAGCCGGCCATCAGCAGCACGGCGCCCAGGGCTGCCTGCGGGATCCACGCCATGGGCACGGTGAACAGCAGCAGGCACAGCGCGATCACCAGCGCCGCGATGATGCCCACCAGCTGGCTCTTGCCACCCACCATGTCGTTGACTGCGGTACGCGAGTCGGCGCCGCTGATGGCAAACCCCTGCGAGGCGCCGGCGGCCAGGTTCGATACGCCCAGGGCGAGGAATTCATGGTTGGCGTTGATCGCATAGCCATGGCGTGCGGCGAAGCTGCGTGCGGTCAGCATGGCGCTGCAGAAACTGACCGTAGCGATACCCAGGGCGTCACGCAGCAGGCTTTTCATCTCTTCGAGGTTGGTCTGCGGCCAGGCGAGGGTGGGCATGCCCGAGGGCACGTGACCGAGGACTGCCACGCCGAAGCGGTCCAGGCCGAACAGGCCGGCCACCAGGGTGGCGATGGCCACGGTCACCAGCGCTGCCGGCAGCTTGGGGTAGCGCCGGGGCAGCCAGATCAGCAGAGCCAGGCCGGCCAGGCCGATGAACAGCGTCAGCCAATGGATTTCGTTCAGGCGTTCGAGCAGGTTGATCAGGCTGAGCACGAAGCCGTTGCCCTCGATCTTGAACCCCAGCACCTTGCCCAGCTGGCCGGCCAGCAGGCTCAGGCCGATACCGTTGAGGTAGCCGATCAGAATCGGTCGGGAGAAGAAACTGGCAATGAAGCCGGCCCGTGCCAGGCCTGCGGCGATCAGCATCAGCCCCACCAGCACCGTGACGATCACCGACAACTGTGCCACGCGCGCCGGGTCGCCCATGGCCAGCGGCGCCACGGCACCGGCGACCATGGCGCAGGTGGCAGCGTCGGGCCCGACCATCAACTGGCGCGAGCTGCCCACCAGGGCGTACACCATCATGGGCAGGATGCACGCGTACAGCCCGACCTGCGGAGGCAGGCCGACGATCTGCGCGTAAGCGATGGCGATGGGGATCTGGATGGCGGCAACCGACAGGCCTGCCTGGAGGTCAGGGCGAAACCATTCGGCACGGTAACGCAGCAGGTTGGCGAGGCCGGGGAGCCAGCGGGAGAGAAACATGGACCGATCCTTGTGATGTTTCGGAGCAGCGGTGGGTTTTACCAAGGTCTTTGGGGGCGGTGTTGATCTGAATCAGGCGCAGGCAGGTTTCTACTGCAATGGTGCGGTCATCGCCAGGCGTCCCTACGGCACGGCTTCAAAAATTCAGTCGGAACAGCGTTCTCCAGAAGTTCTTGATCGGTGAGCGCTTGTGGCGATCCCAGTTTCGCTCCCACCACTCATCCTCATCTTTTGACGCTCCCTCGATATCACTACCAGTCTCATACGCTGCGTGTTGTCGAAACAGCATGGGGAAAGCGCAGTACTGCTTGATGTGATTCCTGAACAGCCTGTCGATCGGTGTGCCGTCGTATCGAGCCTCGGCCACGGCACGACAGCCTTCACGGGAGAGAATGTAGGCGTGCAGCGCTACCACGCGCCCTCGGGCAATGAAAGGAAACCAGGTCAACCACGTCCGGCCCATGCTGTAGCCGAGATGCAGGGCTTTGAAAGGGCGGGTACGGATGAAGCGGTTTGTCCAGCCGATCTGCGCAGGTTTCAGTTGATAGGGTTTTACGTCATCTTCGAATATCAGGATTCGCTGCAAACCATTGGCCAACGCCATCTTTGCCAGCGCCTGGTGAGACTCGAAGCACCCTCGCACAGGGTCGTCATTTCGCTCGACAATATAAAAGGTAACTGGATTCTCAAGCAGGCAACCGACGGCCTTCTCGAACAGATCACGCCGGTCCTGCCTTTCCTTTATGGATATGCAGTAAACAGTGTCGACATCAAATTTGATCTTTTCCAAAAGTGAGCCCTTTCATCTTCAGCGCTATCCGTAGCGTACTCACGCTAGCGGCAACAAAAGAAGTAGGCAACAAAAGAAGTGGAGCGTTGTGGCTTAGAAACGAGAAGGTAGGGAGGCAGAGGGGATTTGAAGAGGCTGAATTCGGATCAGGTACCGGTCAACCAAACGGTCATCCGTTCTGTCGAGCCGCCTGGTGTGGCGCTGGAGGAGCTGAAGTGACTGGAGCGGGTGAAGGGAATCGAACCCTTATTGGACATATACGCCTGAAAGCGTGTATCCGTGTAGTCCTCAATCCCCCCCCAAACCCCTTAATCACTGGCAATCCGGCTAGATTCTGAAGGTGCACCATGGTGCACGAAGCATCCACCTCCTTTTAGACCACTCTCCGCTGCGAACTCCTCAGGAAGGAAAGCAATGAGCAGCCCTAGGCCGAAAGCGGAGTCACTATATTTTACAATGTTGGCCAGCTATGCCCACCTGCCAGTTCGAACCCTAAACCATTTCTAATGGCGTCAAAAAAAACGAACGCCCAGCAAACCATGCCCTGCCGCTCACTAGAAAGGACTTCACTAGCCTGGTTCAGGCTCATGAATGGCTACAGGAGTCGCATTGGCAGATCGATTAATGCGTTCTTCTCACAGGGATGGCTCAATGCTAGCCTTCTAGGTTTGCACCGGTGATGTAAACATCCGATTTTTTGAGTTTCGGAGTCATTCACCTATTAGGGATTCCATACCGAGGGATGAGGTTTGAGTTTAATACCAGCATGTTGGAGATCGCATATGCCGCAGCTACACAGCGCCTGTGCCTATTCACCGGAACAGGATTTTCCAAAGCGATATCAGATCAGGAAGCGAGCGCCTGTGGGGGTACTGCTCCTAAGCGCTTTTCCATGCCCTGTTCCCGTCTGACCTCTCTGCCTTGAAGACGGCACAGGCACAGTGGCTTGCAATGGTGGCCCTGCGCCGATTAAGCCCGATGGATGAGCCCTGGATGGCAGCAGGTGACTGCTTTGGGGGCCTGTGATAAGGCGCGGCTAGCTGATGGAGCCTGGCGTCACGGCGGGTCGAGTAGAAAAAATAGCGATCTCGTGGTATAGATAATCGAACACCTGCGGGTAAACCGCTATTTAAATCCCAAACTGAAACCAGGGAGTTGGTATGAATAAATCCATAGAGTTCGATATTCCACTGGGCACGCTGGTAAAGTTTAAATTCAAGTTTGAAGGCGTTGATGGTGAAAAGCCTATCTCATATAGCGCTTCGTCGACCGCAACGCTCAATGCTGATCCGTCTCAGGAAGAGATTCAGGTTGCGGTCAATGCCGCAATTAAGAAACTATTGCTTCAGCAAGCGTCTGAAAATGGCTGGGGAAGTGATACTAAAGGCGGGTGTGAGATAGATGTTCTTGAAGTAAAGCAGTTTAATACCAAGATTGATGCAACCTTCAGGTAATGTGGGTGACTTTGCGTGTCGATTCATGCTCGATGCGCAGAGTGGTTTGAAGAATAACCATCAGCATTCTGACCCGAGTCTGGTCTCATTCAGCCACTAGCCGCTTGCTACGATCCAAGCTTTATCTAGAGCCCTATGCCCGCCTAAAATGCCGACACCCCACTTTGGTGGGCAGGAAGCGATGATGTCACCATTCCCCGGCGCATCAAGCGGCCACCTTCATTCGCCGTGAGAGCCGTCGTTAATGTCTGATAAGATTTTAGAAAATGACCGAAAACCTAACTGAGGAAGAAATGAGGCAAGCACTTTTTGGCTTGTCAGCGCCGACCATCAGTGAGCAACCGAAGTCTTCACCCAAGCCATTATCTCCCGCTTCTCCGAAGCCAGTGCAGCGTAAGTACTCTGCTCCAAGATTGCGAGTTACTTTAAAAGTGGCAAAGGTTTACGATGGGGATAAAGAGTTTTTTACTTATGATGCTAATACGTTGAGTAGTTTAGTTGCCGAGCAGGAAGCCAAAAGTGCCGCGAAGAAGAAACGGTTCAAATATTTTGAGCTCGTTTCAGTCGTGACTGTTTGATGTTGGAAGCATCGCAGAACAAGCGATGACTGCAAGCGCAAATTAGCTAAGTGCTTCCTGCGTAGCAGCATTGAGGCTTAGGGATCTGCGAAGGTTCTTACCGTCGTCATACTGATTCCCTTAATGATTCACTTGCACGTGAGCAAGTACGTTACGGCTCAGGCGTCTGGTTCGCAGCCTCTAGCGCCTCAGCGAGAGCCTCCAGTGCATCAGATACCCTGCGATCCTCCCAAGGGTCTCCCGAGCTTGGGCGAAATGACTGGCAATGCCGAAGTAATGCATCACGATCGTTTTGATTCAAGTCAAATTGAATAAGCATGCGCGTGTCCTCGGCCCGTGCGGTGACGTCGATTTTGCCGGGTTTCAGGAGGATCAGGCAACGCGGGTGATGGATTCTGATCGCAGGTATGAGGGGTTAAGGTAATAGGCCGAGCAGGTTAGACCTGCCGGCCCTTGAGCGTGGTATTAGTGGTTGATCCAGCGCTCAGCACCAATGTCGGCGCGCGCTTTTTGCACGTCGCCTTCACTGACGCGTGGCGCTGCATTGCCCCAGCTTTTGCGGATGTAGGTCAGAACTGCAGCCACATCATCATCGGGCATTTTCCAGTCGAAGCGCGGCATGCCAGCGCCGGTGGGGTTGCCCGTGGTCATTGGCCCTTCGGCCCCCATCAACACCACGTGCAACAGGCTGGGCGGGGTCTGCCGCGTTCACCTGGGCGTTGCCAGCGAGGCTCGCGCGCTCGCAGATTAACATTGCCCGATTGTCCATCCCGGTATCCTCATCAAGCTTCATTCAGCGTCTAAGTGAGCATGAGCTTGCTCCGTCACCCGAGCGTCCCGGTAGATTACGGATTGAGCGCAGCTTACGCCATCTGGAACGGCATCAGCGTCATTCGCAATCATTTGCCTACTTATCTCGATACGGCCCGCCCGTCACCGCATCCGGGCACTGCGCTTGCGTCAGGTGTTGGCTTTGCAGCTAGCTGCTATGGGATAGGCGTGCTTTTTCCGGCAAGCCTCGTGTTCTAAATCCAGCTCATGCGATGGGTCAGTGTTTTTATTAGTATGAGACGCATCGGGATCGTCTGAAATCGGGCAGCGTTTTCATCTCTGACTTTCCTCATCCCACCCACACGAAGTAGGAGCAGTCCATGCAAGATGGCGACCCACCGAATCGCCCAGGTGAACTTGCCCAGAGCGACCTCGACGCAGATCGGGCCGTCCTGGCGCCTGACGATGATGCCTTTGGGTATTACCCATTTGCACGATCACTTGCCAAGGCGATTCGCAAGACACCTAGCCCAACCGGTGTCGTGATGGCGTTGAATGGCCCATGGGGTAGCGGGAAGTCGAGCCTGCTCAATTTGATCCGGTATGAGCTAACGCAAAGTTCGGATGCACCGCCTCTCATCGTTGAGTTTAACCCGTGGTGGTTCAATGGCAGAGATCAGCTGGCTGGGCAGTTGCTTACTCAGTTTCACAAGACACTGATCGGTGAATCCGGTGTGTTGCGCGATGCCGGCGACATGCTCGCTAAATACGCGGGCGCAATCTCCAAGGTGGTTACTTACTCAACCGGTATTTCCTGGCTGGATAAGTTGCTCACCCCCTTCCTAAAGATGCTGGGTCGCAAGCCCATGGATGTGCCGAAGGCCAAGGCGAAGATCAGCAAAGCCCTGGCGAAGGCTGACCGGCGTGTTCTGATCGTCATCGACGACATCGACCGGTTGACGCCACCAGAAATGCTGGAGGTTTTCAAGGTCGTCAAAGCCTTGGCCGACTTCCCGAATGTCTTGTACCTGCTGTCCTTTGACCGAGAGGTAGTGGCCGAGGCGATAGGTAATGCGGTCAATGCGAGCGGGGTGGCCTATCTGGAGAAAATCGTGCAGGCAGCGTTTGAGCTCCCGATCATTTCGCAGGCTCAGCTCAATACTCACTTCTCCCAAGAGTTGAACAACCTGCTTTCAGCCGTACGTGCGCCCGATGCTGCACCCAGGTACTTCCAGAACATCTTCTTCGATGGCCTGGAGCAATACCTGCAGAAGCCTCGTGACATCGTACGCATCATGAACGTTCTGCGCGTGACCTTTCCAGCCGTTGTCGGGGAGGTCAACTGGGTGGATTTTGTGGCCTTGGAATTTTTGCGAACCTTCGAGCCCATCGCCTACCAGCGAATCCGGCAACACCGCCAGATGTTTACCGGCTCACCCCAGATCGGAGACGATCTGCAGAGCGTAGTGGCTTTTCATAATGCATGGCTTGAGCAGGTTCCCGAGAACAGAAGGGCAGCGGTGCGTGCGCTGATCTGCCGCATGTTTCCTAAGATCGATGCTGCGCTGAACCGGCAGTACTATGGAGGGTATGACGGGTACCGCCGCATGAACCTGAGCTGCGATGATTTTCATCCCGTGTACTTTAGCTTCGGGGTGCCGGAGTCGATACTCAGCAGAGCGGAGGCTGATCAGCTAATTGAGCTTTCGGCTGATCCGGAGCAATTCTCGGACGCATGGGCTGGTCTCAAAAGCACCCGCCGGCAGGATGGTCATTCCAAGGCCCGTGAGTTGCTGGATTTCATCTCCCGCATGGCACGTGACCTTGGCGGCGACCGGGCAGCCCAGCTACTGATCGCCATCTTGAGCGTATCGGAGAGCCTGCTTGTGGTGGCAGACGAGGCCGGCTTCCTGTCAATGCCGAACCACTGGCGGGTTTCATCGACGCTGCAGCGGCTCCTTGAGACGATCGCACCGCCTGATAGAGAGGTGGCGTTGAGATCAGCCGTCATGGAGGCGCGGGGTGTTCCTACGGCGCTGCATCTGCTGCGCTGGATTCGGGGTGACCTGCCTCACGGAACGCATATGGAGGGGCTTGAGCCTTCCGTGATAGCGGAGCTGCAGAGCGAAGTCGCTGAGCAGGCAATGCTGATGAGCTTGTCTGACCTGCTCGATTTTGACGAGCAGCAGTTATTGATCCGTCCCCTCATCGACATCGTTGGCGAGCAGCGTGTGCGTGAGCTGTATCAACCCATTTTGAGTGACCCCGCCATGCTGCTCAGGTACCTGGAGGCTTCAGCGTCTCGTGGAATGGCGCACGCCGACAGCGACAGGGTGTCGAGCAGTACGATCAATGTTTCCTCACGGGTGTTAGACCCCATCGTCGAGCGTGAGCGGGCAACAGTCTTGGTTGACGCTTTGCGGCAGCTGCCGGATATTTCCCGTGAGCAGGTAGGCATCATTGATGCCTATTTCCAAGAAGACGACTGGCACAGCAGTGATTCTGATGACGAGTGAATAGGGGCCGACTCACCGAATGTCTTGAGCTACTTGAATGACTGAATGACAGATGGAGGCGGCGCAATTGAGGCCCACAGTCCGCAATACTTTCTTGTGATCGTGTCGCAGGCCCGCCGACGAGATATGGCGCCGCTAGCCTTGACTACAGCGAAGCCGCATCGGGGCATGCCTCCAGCCCTTGCGGCCCCGCAGTTATCGTCTGAATTGGGGACGTTGTGCCGCTATTCGTGCTGTGGTGTAAGCGTTGGCGAACTCGGACTGGTCAATCGTATCCCTCGTTAGGCTCTCATTGAGCGCGGTAAAGATTCGTAGTCCTTCTCCGGCCTCTATGGATTCCAACTGAGCACATCTCGTACCTAGCAACCGGATAGCCACTTTCTCAAGACCTTCATCCATTTGATCGCCATGGTGAGACTCCACCAACAGCATGTAGACCGCCCAGAGTTGTTTGGCGCACGCCTTCGGCAAATGACTCATGAGTGCGGCGGTGATGATCAAAATGACGATGGTCTCAAGGGCCTGGCTGGGGGCATCGTTTTTCATGGCTGCTTTGACATGCCAGTGTCGCATCAGCGCCGCTAGCAAAATCTCAGGAAGCAAAGCCTGATCTACCAGTATGCGTAACACCGATGCTGCATGACGCAGCGCTCTCTCAAAGGGTGCGCGGTAGTCCCAGAGCGCCGAGATCACTGAAATGAGCCTAGGTTCAGCGTCGAGGATTTCTACGGCTTGACGTACGGTTCGTGCAGTAAAGGCAGCCGGGGGGAGCAGCCGCACAATTTCGGATAGCTGTACGATTACCCCGACCCGCCATTCGCACAGCTGCGCAATTTTGCCGGCTTTTTCAATAGGGGAGAGCTGCCCAACCTCTGTCATTGCGGCCAGGACATCAAGGGTGCAGAAACCGTCGACCTCGGAACCTGCAGCACAAAATATCCGCAGCGATTCGTCATCAGAATAGAGCCGGTACCGTTCCGGCTCATTGCCAAGTATCTCCACGATTTCACTGTTGCTGCGCCCAATGACTCTGGCGGGCGATGCCTCGCTTGCCACCTCTGGAGGGGAGGGCTGAAGGATCGAGGCGAGATGGGGTTTCAAAGCGTTCTGTAGCTCCAAGCATTTGCTTCGCTTTGGGCTTCCAAACACGGGGTTCGTGAACTCGGCAAGCTCCTCCATCGTGGCCTTGGTCACCGCAATTTGACCGAAGAAAGTGATGACGGCGTCGATCAGCCCCAAGTCGTTAAGGACTAACAGTGCTGTCCAATCCAGTAAAGGCACTCGCTTGCGCAGGTCATCGGCACCGGTCGGCTGCCAACCTGTATCGTTGACCATTGCTAAGTGATACTGGCGATCATCCCGGCTGGACACCTTGGCAATTTCCCACAGGTGCACGATATCGCAAACGTAAGACAGCACCAGTCGTGGGCGCCACGAGAAAGGAACGGTATTCAATCCCTGCTGTAGGGAGCGCTCTAGCCGCTTCTGGAAGGCCTCTCTGTCGGGCGTCATTCCAGTCAGTGCTTTCAGGCTTTCCACCAACTCCGTGCTAGAGGCGCCCTCTCGGATTTCGCCTCTCCAGAGCATCCGGGAATTCGGGAAATTCCTGAAGAATGCATCAGCGCGTGTGCGGAACTGCTCTCTATCCCTGGCAAGGTCGATGTCACTGCGTCCACCCAGAGTGCCGCTCAGGTGCATCATCAAGTAGGTGCCTTCCTGGCTCTCTACACTTTGATCCACCAGTTCGCCAGCTCGCAGGGCCAGCTCCAGTAGCCGTTCGCTCGTTGGGTCGGAAAACTGAATGAGAAAGAACAGTAACTTAACGAACTCCAATTGTTCCCCTTTGGATCTCGCAGTTTCGAGCGCTCTTTCCGCTGCCTCCACGGCGTCATCGACGTAGCCGCAACGCGTGGCAATCGTCGCATAGGTGTTCAGTGCCAGTGGATCGTCAGATCCTGTGGCTACAATTTTCAACAACCGATCGCGGGCCTTTTCCGTTTCGCCCAGGTGATCAAGTGCCAATGCCTCGAAGGCTCCCATTCGATCACCAGGCTCAACGCGGACTCGATTGCTTTGACACAGCTCTACGATGCCTTGCCAATCTCTCAAGGTCACCAAGGCCAACCCAAGCCGCGCAGCCACCGCAGGCGAGAGGACATAGTGCTCAGTGATCCTTTCGGAGAGTCGAACACACGCCTGCGCGCTCTGCGGGTCGGTAGGGTCAAGCTCGTGGATGAGGGTGAGTGCAATACTGACGGGCCGATCCAGTTCTTCATACCTGGCCTGCAGCGTCCTCAACGCCTCATCCTTGGCCAACCTGCTCATCTCCAACTGGAGATAAAATTGTGCGAGGGCGGCTTCGGGGGCCAGAGCAGGATCTGCTTCGAGCAGCCCCATCCACTGGTTCACGAGGCCGGTCTGAACTGATTTGTGCGCCGAAATAGACGCTGCGGTGACAGCCGACCCAAACAGGGGGTGGCTGCGATCCACGTCACCGACGTATGCGCCAAAGCCTTGATAGCACGCCCGAAATTTACGGGTTTCATAGAGCAGAAGCGTGCCCCAGAGCTGCTTGTCAGGTGAGTCGGGCAACTGATCATTTGCCGACAATGCGAGGGTGAAGTCCGCCAATTGACCCGCAATGCCCCGCAAGACCTCATGGATATGGGGCAAGTCCGGGCGCTTCTGCGCTGCATCCTTCAGGTCTGCAAGTATCGACTCTGCCTTGCCAAGGGCCGACGCTGTGGCCCCCCAGATGTCGACGAGCTGCTCTATGTTGGAGCCCCAGCCAGATGCCTTTATGGACAGGACAGCATCGTTAATCGCAACCCAAGCTTCCTCAAGCTTTTGAAGGTCTACACCCGGAAGACCTGCGGGTGGGATAGATTCACGTCGCGGCGTAGTGGCGGTGGCCACTGCGAGGGAAAATTTGGCTCGGGCCCTAAGCAACAGCAACAGTTCACGAATGTCATCGGACGCGTCACAGGCTTCAAGGCCCGCCTCGCAGTCCGTCAGGGAATTTGCCGGTTCTTCAGACAGCCAATGTGCAAACGCTCTGGCGAAAGACCGTTGAGGTTCCGCAAGCAAATTCGCCTGCTCAACGGCCAACTCGTAATGCCCTTGCACGGCATGCAGCCGGGAGCGAATGGCAATGATGGCTGGATCTTCACCCTCCAGTAAATCATGTAGCTCTGCAAGTGAGTCGCTATCGTTCTCGAATCGGATGCGGATCTCCGCTTCCACCTGGGCTGCTCGGAACTTGGGGAGCGGCGTTACCTCGTACGCGTTCTGGTAGGAAGAGACTGCCGCTTTGTTATCTCCCGTTTGAACCTGCCAGTTGCCACGTAGGCGCCAATATTCTGCGCGCTCAAGGGTGGCCGACCCTTCGAGTTTTGGCTCTGCCTCATCGAGCTGGATCTTCGCTCGATCCAGCGCGGTGACCTGTAGATCTGCCTTGGCCTGAGTCAAGTTCCAGGCAAGCGTGCCGCGAGCTGGGTTGACCCAGTAGTCTTCCGTTGGGCCTGCCAAGGCGTTCATCAGTGCGGAGCCTCGCGCAGCCACGCCTTTTACTACGCCCTGAACCAGGGTTAAGCGGTCATCTGCTTGCATCCCTGGGTGTGTTTGCTCTGCGCGCTCACTCAGGATATGCCCCATGCGAGACAGTTCGTTCTGGTGGCGAATGTCTTCCGAGAGATCCGTAGCTATTTTTAGTACGTTCTTTGTGGGCGCACGAAGGGTGACGGATTTGCGTTCAGCGGACAGATCGTCGACCGAGATGCGATTCAGCTCATCCCTGAGCCAAACATAGTAAAGGGGGCAGTCGACAGGATCTTCGTTCACCGATAGGTCGCAGATCACCAGAAGTACCGGTTCTACGGCTCGGGCGTAATAGCGGACAGTGGTGGCTTTCAGAGACACCGAAATGTATTCGCCATCCGCCGTCAGGTTCGGAGAGCGGGTGCCCTTAAGCTGGATACGGAAAATATCCGTCGCTTGTTGATTCGGCGTGGTCTGCACTTGGAAGTCATAGCCATAGTCGTCAGTCCCTTCCAGGCTTTGCACTCGCCAATTCTTGGGATGTCGAGCCATCAGGCAACGTGTTGCATCGGCATTGATGTCGTGCTGATCACCCGTCCCAGGTAGAGGCCCGTCAACTGGCATGGTGCTTCCTCGGTATTATCAAAAATGGGTGCTGGAGGCTTGAACGGCGTTTTGATGCAGCACTATTTGTCCTGAGTATACCGGGCGTCAAACCGAGTTTGGGATCAGACTATGGGATCAATATCTCTGTAACTGGGGCTGCGAGTCAGGTTGGGTGCATCCCCCATGTTGTACGAGACTGCCCAAGTTTTTCCGAACTGCGGCCCATTCACAGCGCTCGGTAATGGCTTCCTGATGCCAGTCCGGTTACGCTGATGCGTACCAGGGAGGAGGCGCAATGAGTCAGTACCTTTTAAGTTTTGCCAGGCAGAACCTTGAGGGGCGTACTGATGCGTACCTGGTGCTTCTTTGGTGTATGTACCAGGCCAACCAAAGCAAGGGCCGCTACTCCGACCACATCAAGTCACACATCACCACGGCGTCGGATCAATTGCTGGGTCGCAACTACCAGCGTGTCGCTGCTCGCTTCAAGAAAGTGCTCGATAAAAGGCCTGAACTGGATCGGATACCACCATCGGGCTTGGGGGCGTTGGATTACCTGCGCGTCAGGAATTTCCGGGGCTTTGGCGAGTTTGGTGCTGACGACAAAGGCACGTTCATTCGATTCAGTAAGCTGAAAAACATTTTCTACGCGCCCAATGGGGGCGGCAAATCATCGCTCTGTGAAGCCATCGAAATTTGCACCACTGGGGACATCAAGGAAGCCGCCAGGCGCAAGACCAAGGTCAAGCAGTACATTGCGCGAGGAGAAACCAAGCCCCAGCTCGCTCTCCTGGGAACGAATAAGCTCAAAATTGCGCCCAGTATCAGTTGGTCAAGCTGCTTTATTGATCGCAATCGCCTTCAGGAGTTTTCGCTCCTGGGCTCCAAGGACACTGGCAGTGGCGAAAGTGATGTCTTGGCGACCCTGTTCGGCCTGGAAGAGCTTCAGGAAGTCATTTCCCGATTCGTGCGCCCTGACAGTTTTACGCTCAAGGCATTCATGCGTGCCGACCAGGCCGAGGCCCTGACGAACCTTGAACGCGCTCGAACAGAGCTTGGCCAAGTGCGGAGCAAGCACAGGGCAGATCTGTACGCTGCGATATCGCAAACCTGTCAGCTCTTGGGGCTGCGGGCCGATCAGGATTTCGAAATTCGTCCAAAGGCAAAGCGGCTGCGCAAGACGATAGACATGCACATCCGTGGGGCCGAGCGACTGCGAGCCGCCAAAGCACCGGTGGTCATTCCCATCAAGCATGTTGCGCGTACGTCTGCCATCGCCAAGCGGTTGCTCAGCCGCAAAACGCAGATCGAGACACTGTTTCTGAAAAGGGCCAGTGACGTTAACTATCGCGCTGTTTTTGAAGCCTTGGAGGCTTTGGAAGCCACCGAACAGCCGTCTGAGAAGACCTGTCCCGCCTGTTTGACGCCCCTTGACCAAGTCACGGTGAACCCGTTTGAAAGGGCTCGTGATCAGATCAAGGTGCTCGGGGCTCTGGAGGCTCTGAAGCGATCCAAACAGAAAAATGATGCTCAAGTTGTCCTCTGGGCTTCAAGGATCGCGACCGGGATCAGTTCCGTGAAGGCCAATGCCTATGCCGATGTACCCTGCCCACTGGCGATGGACGCATTGGAAGCGGTGCTCATCGAGTTCCATACGGCGACTGACCGCTCGACAGTGGCGGGGGCTGTCCTCAATGCTTTCATCGCGCTCTGCGCTGACAGTACAGTCCAGATCGAGGCCTATCTGCGTGCCTGCGAGCGCAAGCAACGGGAGGTTGATCAGGCGGAGGTTCAAGCGGCTCGTCTGGATGCGCTCATCGAACACCTCAAGCAGGTCGATGAGTCGCTGAAACGACAGTTTGACCTCAAAACCCAGGCGCTAACCGGGTTCACAGACGCCAATGACAGGATGCTTGCGCTGATAGGGCAGAGAACGGCTTTGCTCAATGACTCGGTGGATAACAGCCACTTCAACCAGTTGCTCAAGGATCTTGAGGCTGAATACCGAACGCTCTACGGCGACCTGTTGGACTACAAGCTGGAGCTTGAAAAGGCGCGCATTACAGGGATCGAAGCCAAGGCTGCCGAGTACTACCGAGCGATCAATAACCACGACGATGACCATGAGCAGATAGAGACGCTGGCCTTTGAAAAGCTTACGGAGAGCTACCGGATTAAGATCACCAACGTGGACGGATCCCTGCTGGATGCGTTTGCTGTGCTCAGCGAAGGGCATCTGAGGGCGCTGGGCTTGTCGATTCTCTTGGCGATGGCTGAGAAAAACAATTTTCCGCTCATCGTTTTTGATGACGTCGTCAACGCGATCGATACGGATCACCGATCCAACATCATCGACTTGTTTTTCAATGATGACTACCTGCGCCGGATCCAGATGGTGGTGACGACCCACGATCGCCTCTTCTGGGAGCGCTTCTGCATCATCGCTGATCGCCATCCTCAATCCGACCAGCATGCAAACCATGTGCTCAGCTATACGAACAAAGGCATCGTGGTCATTGATCACTCGGGCGGTTTTCAGAAAAAGGTGCACGTGGCGCTTTCGGTTTTCGACGTTCGACAGGCGTTGCTGTATTGCCGGATCTGGTTCGAGTCCATGGTGCTGGAGTTCTGCATTGAGAACGGCGTACAGGTCACTGCCAATTTCAACAAGTCCCAGCTCAAGAAGAGCATGTACCTGCAGATAAGCCTGGAGCACACCTTCAAGCTGGTGGAGCCGTTCATCGACTACGACCTGTCGCACTTCAATTTAATCAAGAACGACCTGGTCAACTGGGGCGGCCAAAACCAGGAGCACCACGCCTTTGATGAAGGCAGCCTGAACTTCGTGCACTCCAAGACCAGTGGTGAAGTCTTGAAAATATACGATGCCATCCGTTTCCTGGAATGCCAGCTTTTCACGGACAAAAAGAAGGAGTCCGGTGAGAGATACCTTGCTGAGGTCAACGAAAAAATCGAGAAGGGCCGCAGGAAGCTGGCAGGCCTCGCCAGAGCGCCGGAAGAGGTGCAAAAAGACCACCAGGCCGTGTTGAAGGCGCTGGAAAAGCGCGCCATTGAACTCACCCAGGAGCTTGAGTTCATCGAGCGCTGCGTAGTGAGCGTGGCGGATCGTGAGGGAGCAGGGGCGTTGCCCGCTGAGTTGCCACCTGCTTAGTGCCTCATACAGCGAGAGGTGCCAAGCAAATGAACGCGGCGCCAGAACAGGGTTCTGGCATGGCTACTTTCAATCGCCCATTGCCAACCCCGCCGTATAGGCCGGATCTCACTCTGGTGAGTGCCGGGTCAAGTAGGCTCTTGAGCCGGTAAGCAACTGACTCCCATTGGTGAGTACACAGGCTTTGAGGAGTCCCTGCAATTAAAAAGCTTGGATGGCTGATTTCCTGGGCCTGGATAATCCGTTCTTCGCTGAAAGTAACGGCGATCAATCAGATACGTTTCGGGCGGGTACGCCGTCGCTCCTGCACTTGAGCCGTCAGCGCTAACGAATGGCTTTGGTTGGACTCGCCTGCAGCCTCGCGTGTGCCAAGGTACTCAAGGGAGGCGGTCTATCACGGAGCCGTAGTCAAAGTCGACGGTACTCCCTGACGGTTGTTTTCGCGCTGTCGCCCACGCCGATCAGGCAACAAATGGACTGTCCCATCAGCTTCCATTCGAGATGCTTGATGCCCCTGAAATTTTTTACAGTCAACTGCGCAACGCGCATCCATCACCCGGGAAGTGGCCAATTGCGATCAAGGGTAGCTGAGCTCGAACATAACTCAATTTTTTGCCTTGTTGTTTTCAGAGTCGTATCGGCACTCCGCAGCCAAGGCGAGTGGATAGATCGAGTCTCGTCGGACTCCGCGAAGACCGCCTAGGGACGGCGCAATCAAGCATCACTCAACCAGCGGCACAATCCTCTGCAAAGTCCCAGGACTTGCAAGCCTCGGAGAGCCCTCAATCTCATACACGCAGTGCTCAATCACGCGAACCCCTTGCGCCTGCAGGTTCCTGACGAAGGCAGCCCCAGTCCTTTCCCCACCAGCACCGCCTTGAGCGGAGGTAAACACCAGTACCGGAGGGAGCTCGACCCCCAGTGCTTCATTCGGGCTCAATGCGAATCCTGCATCCCATGAGTCCCCCGCGAACTCGTCCGCTTTGATCATCCGATACGTCTGTGACTGAGACACGAAAAGCTCATTCGACTTGACGTTCACAATGCGAATCAGGACGTCATCTTTACGTCGAAGACCACGTGGTGAGAGCCGAATTATGTCGCCCTTTTTAGGCACCTTCGTATCTGCTGGAACTGAGCTGTATCGCCGATTGAGCAACTGGTTAAGATCAGGGCAATCACAGATCACCGCGATGCGCTGAACGTCCTCTGCATCGATCCGTGCCTCGATCTCGGATAGGTTCCGAAGGCATTGCTGGATCGGCAAAGCACCTTGCTGGCGAATGCGGACATCCACGGTGGGGAAGTAGCGAGACATCTGGTCAACAGCTGCATTGGCCGGCAGGGTGGCATCGACCAGTGCAACCAAATTCACCACATTCTCCAGCTCTGCCAGCAGCTGAAAAATCTCGAACAAGGGCAACTGATTGAACTGATGCACGACGATAGCCTGCGCATGAGCGCCATCTGTAATTTGGTAGAACGGGACAGGGGCATGACCTAACTCATTTTCATAGGCCGCGCACCTGGCCTTCGCGATCGTCACCGAGGTCGGAACGGTATACGTCAAGAGCTCCGAAACCGCACAGTACTGCTGGGTGAATTCGACGGCTGCTTTGACATCGTCATATCGAACGAGCAGCACACGTGAATTCAGTGCCAAGGTCACTTCGTCGAGCATGTCGAAAGCGAACGTGTCCGGCGTGAACGCGCTCAAGCGGCTGAAGGCGTGTTCAATCTCACGCTCGCTATAGACCGGGTGAAAGGGCGTGCAGATCCTGGTCAGATGATGGCGTACCGCGCTCTGCAGGATATGGTTCGACTGGAGCTGAACGCGGCCTTCCGTCGCCACAACCCAGCCGTGGCCCTCACACTCGCGAATCGCCTCAAGCACATCGTCCGAGCCAGCGATGACGCTGTCGACTAAACCGCCACCGCCATCTGCCTCAGCCACATCTGCCACACACCCATAAACAGAAGCGACCTCAACAAGGGTGTTCCCCGCCGTTGAATGGGCTTCCAGATGCCTTAGCAGTGCCCAAGCCTTCCTCAATCCAGGCGTCTGATCGAAGCCTGGATGATCCAGTACTGAGTCGTCATTGGTCTCAAGAAACGGCAGTGCCAGTGGGGGATGAATAAGGAGGAAGCAGGCGTTTACTGGCAGACAAATCACCATCTGCTCCGCACTGGCTTGATCGAATCCCTGAATCATGAGTCCAGACACCGATTCCTGGAAGTCCATGTACTCCTGCCATGCGAACTGCAACTGGGCCGTCTGAGCATCGTCAAGATGCTTCCCAAGAATGAACCGACTCTCATGGTCAAGCAGCTGCCGCACACTGCGCTGCTCCAGCAAAGCAGCTTGTTCCAAAACGCTCGCGAGTCCGGAGGGGGGTGAGTATTGAGGGAGCGCTTTCTGTGTACTAACGAAGCCCGCCAGTGCCCTGCATTCGTCATATTCCACGCAAAGAGCGGGGTACAGGTGGGTAATGACCAGCCCCCTCCCGCGCTTGGTGATGGACGCGCGATAGGTCATGCCTGGGAATAAGTGTTTCGACCCTAGCTCCGGATCCAGCCGCGCCTTGAAGGATGTCCCGGTGGTCAGCGATAGGAGATGGAATCGCCGCTCGCCACCCAGCGTGAGAGTGAATTTCCGGACGAAGTAGTACTTTGCCATTGGCCTGATGCACCGTTGGGTAGAAAGACAGGGAAATGAAGCTGGACGGAATCTGCTGTAGAGCCGCAAAGCGTGGCCTGCCAAGGGCCCAGTCAGAACGTGAGGATCTTTCCTGACCGAATGATCTCTTCCCGGAAAGCCGCACGCTGCAAACCACGCTCGGCATCTCGCAGCTGGGTTCTGAGCAGCTGGATCTCGGTTCGTAAGCTGGCCAGCGATTTGTCGTACTGCGAATGGGCCTTGGTGGAGGGTTGAGATCGCACATGCTCCAGCAGCAGCTCAGCAATCTGGGGCAGCTCGTGCCCGCCGCGCCCTTCATAGAAGACTTGCCTGGTAAGCCCCACCGTCCCAGCCAGCCATGCAAGGTTTATCTTGCCGGCCCGCATCGGCACGCTCTTACCTGACTCGATGATCTCCAGGGCTACCTGGCGCAGCCTCTTCGCCGACTCCAGTTCCGGTGTCATGGCGCGTAGCACCTCATGCGGCGAACCGCCTCCAGAAGCACCTCCAGAAGCACTCCGGGCTGACCTAGCCCCAACTCCCAACCCAGCTTCAGCCTCAGCCTCAGCACTGGAGATACGATCATTGAGTTCGCGCACGGGCATTCTTCCATTCGACATAGGGGGCAATGAGTGTTGAGTCGGCGATCGGTTTCGGGATGCCGCTGACATCTGAGAGGTCGGTCAGGGTGTCGTTTATGATCCGAATGGCCCGCTTGTGATCGAGGATCCTGTCGACCAACTGGCAGGTCACTTCATACTCGCGCTGGTACTCAGGTACTCTGCTGGCCTTGGTAGTAGCGTCCTGAGACCGGGCAGCCTGCACGGGGCGTTTCGACAAATCGTCCACGATGTTGCGAAGCTTGACGTTCTCCTCTTCCAGCTGTGAATTCCGGATCATGACCGGATGTAGTGGATCTATGTCCGTGCTGTATGGGGTGGGTGGGGTACTTCCATCGCCAAGGAGCCCTGGGTAAGCGTCGAGGCACTTCCTGTATGACTTTCCGCGCTTTAAGAGCAGGCTGCGGTCGACGCCGCAGATACGAGCGACTTCATCAGCCAGCTGACTGATGTTTTTGAAGGGCTCAGCCTGTTGTTGAAGCACCTGCAAAGCGGCATGGATTCGAGCGATCGTTGCCTTGAGTTGTGCTGCACCTCTTCGCTCTTGAGGCGTTGGGGTAGACAGAGCATTGGTGGGTTTTCTTTTCATGTTCAGTTCTGCGCAGTCCCACGAGCTCGTCTGGCCAATTCACCTACCTTGGACACACGAGCTCGCCTGGTCATCTCAACTCGCCCCTGCCATCGAGGCTTGATGATTGAGGAGGAGGGCAGAGGGCTTGCTCAGCGCATACGCGGAGATTTCCTCGAATGAAAGGCCTGTACCGCCCATGATCGACAAGATCTGCCCAATGTAGATTTCCCTTTCCTCGAACGGTTGGTTGGCAACCTGGAGGAATTCCGGATTACGTGCCAACTCATCAAGAATCAGGGGGTAATGTTCTGATGCGAAAGCTGGAAACTGGGAGGCGTCTATCAGCATCGAAATTACGCGCTGTTTGGGATCTGCCATATCAACACTATGACGAACAGCGTTCGCAAGGTCGCGATGACGAGCGATGTACCCGTTCGGAAATTTTTCTTCTCGCCAATTTTTCTCCAAGATCTGGATGACTTGGCGATAACCAGCTAGCTCCAGGGTGCAAAGCGAAAGTTCGTCGTAAATTATCTCTGTGCTGGACGATTTTGGTTGGTGTTTAAGGGTTTGCTGAAGTTTTGGTCTGAGTTGCTCCACACGACAGGCAAGATCACGGACTTTTGCATTCAGGGCAGGTAGATGATCGATCCCGAATACTGCGTAAGGGCAAATACCACAGGTGCGAGCCTTTCGCGTGAAAGTCATCAGCTTTTTCGGGCAGTCACCATCAAGAGCACAAATGCAACAGTCTAAGAACTTTACGCGCTGAGTTTTAGTGCTGGCAATCAAGTCCAGGCCTGTCTCGTCGGCGTCCAAGATATCAGGGATTACGGAGACGAGATGCTGGTCGCGCACGGTCTCTTTGCGGTTCTGTTCCCAGCCTTTAACCAGCGCCGAATTAGGCGATGATGGGCTGGGAGGGCTTCCGGTCAGAGCTGCAAACGCATGCTCGGAGACCGCTCTGTTGGCGGAATCAATCAAGGCCAGAGCTTCTTGATGAGTCGGCACTACATAATGCGCGCTTGTATACTTCTGAGCATGACCGACTTGCCCGCCGATAATGGCGTAATCAAGGCTCGCATAGATACGGCGATGGGTAATCCATGTGGCCCGCAGAGCATGTGGGGTATGTACTGCCGACCAATCTCCAGCGGCAGTGTGTTCCACGAACTCATGACGACGCTCTGGAGGTACGAATTCGTTGTATATCTCCTGAAATCCGCGAAGAACCAATGTCCATTTTAGGGTGTAAGAAGTGTCAGAAAACGGAGCGCCGTTATTGAGCCAAGGGCTACGGAAAAGAGGGTAGATCTTGCTGTATTTTTTAGTGCTCTTAGGGTCATTTTGATAATGCACGCCTGTGTATTTTTTTCCGTACTCCCTGGTTTGGAAATGGCGTTCCTGGAGCAGCACATCCATGACTTTATAAGGGAGTGTGATGGGGCGGCTTTTTCCGCTTTTGTCCGTATTGACATAGAGGATGCAGCTGCTCAGGCTTCCCCTCATAGAGTGGTCGTAATATTTATCAAAGCTGCGGATATCCAACCATTGGCAATTTTGCAGGCGCAGCCCTGAGAAGAGAGCCGTTGTGAGCATCCTCACCTGTGACAGCCATGGAACGTAAATGTCGCTGCTAGATGATTTGTATTTTTCACTTTTCCACGAGTAAGCATTGATGATTTTTTTGAGCGGTACCTCAAATTCCTGCGAGGTGTCATTCGGGTTCCACAACTTGATGGAATAAGAGATTCCGTATTTTTCGAGGTCGATCCAGCTGCTGTTTTTTAGATCCAAAGTGTCTTGGAAGCTATAGATACCTCTGAGGCATTTGTTTTGAAGCTCGACCCCGATAGCGTCGAGTGCGAGCATATAGGCTTCCACCATCAACATTGAGTCGATGGGGAGGGGGATTTTGTCACTTTTACCTGCCGAGCCACTTCCTGTGGAGTCCAAATCTGGATGGATCGGATTTTTATAGAGGCTACTGACTAGAGGTTCACCATTAGGCATTACTACGTTGCCGTTCGCTATCGCGACTTCGAAATATCGCCATATCGAAAAAATGAACCTGGCTTTGGTTTTGATGCTGCGCTTCAGGTCGTAAAACTGCATCAGTGTAAGCGGCAAATCGATTTTTGAATTGTCCTTTGGATTGCTCAGGTTGCTATTTTTGGACGTACGATGCCAAAAAATGGAGCGGTGAAAATTCTCAATGTTGGTCGGGATCTCGATGCCGCTGTTGGGGTGTTTGCTGAGCCAAGCAGGCAGATACCTACCTAGGTAATCCATCAGAATATGTATGTATCCAACTTCTTGCTTTCTGCTGTTAATGCTTATGAGTTCTTCAATGTGTTCAAGGTGCAGCTCGCCAGCCTTAATCCAACAGGATAAGTTCTTTTCAATGTCTAGGTTGTCCTGGGTATTGTAGTAGCCATTCACCCAGTCATAGTTATAAATAGTTGGTCGGCGACGACCAGGCAAAAGAGCATACTCCTCGGGGGGGAGTAAGTCTTGTGCCTCCTTTTTGGTTTCCTCGGCTCGCGTCTTTTTTTCTTCGGTTCGTTGTTTGTCCTTGTGTTTTCGGCCATCTATTCCCGAGGCGTAGCGGGCTCTTCTGGATTGGAGATTCTCATTTTTTGAGTAATTGTTACCCATCGAGCCCCAGTGTTTGACGAACTGCGCATAAGATTTTCTGTTCTCGGTGCTCGAAATTTCGAACGTGGTGGCACTTAGGTGAGCATGATAGCCTTCAAGAAGCCGGGCTTGATCCGGGCTTACAATTTTTGGATGCTCTCTGGCAAATAGATGAAGCCATGTTAGGTAGGAAAAATCAGTGCATTTGCTACCCTTCTTAGACTTACTTTTTATTTCACGTTGCTTGTCGACTACTACAGGCGCTGCTTCCCACAACTCTTCAAATACAATGTCTTCGGGCCGCTGCCAGTTGACTCGGTATTGAAAATTTCGAGTGCAGCGATGCAGATTCGATGTCTTGACTCCCGCGAGCTTGTGGATAAAGCCCTGCGATCTATCAATCAGCTCCGGATACTTAGCCCATACGCCACTGATGTTGAAGTCATGAGGGAGTGTGGCATTCCCCTTAGTCCACAAGAGAACAAACATTGTCCGAATGGGGATGCGAATGCCGCTAACATCTTTAGGATGCGGGGCAGCCTCGCCAGTGAGTGCCGTATACAAAGGTAGGGCAAGATCGAGCTGTTTGTCGGGAACCAGGCAGAGATTGTAGAGTGTCGTGAGCTCCGGGTAGGTCAATGCACGACCCTTGCGAATCCTCAGGAAGATGGATAACGCCAGCCGGTGCCTGGCTTGCCTATCCGTCAGGAGCTCAGGATTGGCTTTCCCAGACACGCTCTCGGCATCCATGGCTTTCTGAGCCAGTTCTTGCAAGATGGCCGCAGCATTTTGTAGGACATCATTGCCGTGCAGGGTAAGGCTGTCGGTGGTGTTGATCACGCTTCTGGGCCCCGCTCAAGCAGTTCTTCGCTCAAACGCCCGTAGGCCAGGCCACGGTAGTGGTCAATGCTTTCGCCCTTGCCTTGGTGGTACACGAGCTCGTTGGCAGCATCGACGTCCACAAGGGTGTTGATGCCCAGATCTGCGGCATAGATCTCGGTACTCCGGAGATCTGCGTGCCCCATCAGCAACTGAATTTCAGGTAGGTCGAGGCCCGGCTTGGGTCGGCCTGGCACCATGACGTAGTTGCGCGCCCACACGCCGAAGAGGTGCCGGAAGTCGTGGGACGAGTAGTTTCCTTGGGGAGCGACGAACTTCAGTTTCTTCTGGGTGGCTTGAATGCGGCGGTTGATCGCCTTGTTGACGGTGTTCGAATTGAGCTCGCAGAGAGGTGCACCGTAGGTGTCTTCATCAAGCGATAGCAGTAGCAATGGGCTGTCGGAGCAGGGGCGCACAGCCATGTAATCAGCCAGCTTCTGCCAGAAAATGGATTTGAACGGCTCGAACATCGTCACGACCGCAGTCTTGCGACCTTTGAACCCAAAGCTTTCCTTGTTCGTCGTGTCACGCAGGCCATAAGGGTCTTCTACGCGAATGATCCTCTTGTGAACATCAACGTCCTCCAGGCGAACCCCAACCGCCTCGGAGAGCCTCAGGCTGCCAAGCCCCAAGCTCCAGATCAAACCGTCCAATGGCGTTGGGGCGTTCTCAAGCATGGGTAGGATATGTGGGAGGCCAATGTGTTTGGCCTTCCAATCTTTCTTGACCTTAGGGGCGCGCAGGCCGCCTCGGGCTACCTTTGCGCCGGCACCAAGGGTGGGTTTGACCTGCAGCGTGTTGGCATGGATTTGAGCTAATTCCTGAGGGCTGCGCAGCCTGGGGTTGAGTTCCGGCAGTGCATTGGTTTGAGCCTGGGGAGGCAGGCCGGTCAGCACGGAGGTCAGTTCTGCCTGCTCGAACGAGATCGCGCTGCAGACGTTCAGCATGCGATTGGCGCCTGCGATGTACTGCCCGGCAGACTTGGGGGAGATCTTTTTGCGGCCCGTTCGGATGAATGCCTGGCGGACGATCGGGTCTTTGGCCTGCGCACCGTCGATGAGATATGACGGGAAAAGGTGCATGGTTTTCGATGCAGTCGCAGGGTCGAGTCGGCCAGAGAGGGCGCCGGTTTCGTAGAGGAACTCGGTGAAGACCCGCCCACCTCTCTCCATCGCAATTGCCGCGTTGCGCGAGCAACTGGTGCCAATCTCGCCCCAAAGGTGCTCGGTGAACTCATTGTAGAAATCCAATGGTGCACCTGTAGCTGTCTCGTAGAGCCTGGGTGGTTCGCACTTGATTCGCGTTAGGCTGTGCATCGCCTCGATGCTGTTTCCGGCGGTTGGCTGCTTTTTCGGGGCCTTGGGGGGGGGATTCGAGCCCTGGCCAACCAAGGCAATCTTCGATTTACGCATATATTGACAACACTCTTGAATCGTGATGTAATCTAGGAAGCAGCATGGTATTTACTGTAAAGTACAATTTGAAATGACAAAAAGTTCTTATTTTTAGGATTTTTATGTCTTTGTTTGTATTTTTATCGCGTTATTGTGCTAATCAGCACGGCCTTGAATCCCTCCCTTGCTCCCGCAAAGCCGCGTAATTAAGGTCTCACAGCCTCCCTTCGCCCCGGTAACCCGCCAAACCCATGTCGTTGAGCGACCTGTGCGCTCTCGGCATCATTTTCATGACTTTTTGTCCGCTTTCGCGATCTGCCAGGGGTGAATCAGCTGCAGCCAACCCGACGAACAGCCTTATCGGGGGGTGATGTCACGATGGTCGGCTTCAGCGTTTTGCGGTAATTTGTACTGGCATGAAGCCATATCCACCGCAGGACGCGCCTTCCCGGCAAGGGCTTTTAATCCCTGGTCGCTTCCGTTCCTGCGCACTTATTTCGTGACAGGAACGACCATGTCAGGCGGCGAAACCGAAAAAATTGCGAGGCTCGCGGAGCTCGTTTCCAGCGAGATCTTCAGCTTCTTCCGCTGGAAGAAAGAGGGGCCGGCGAACCTCAACTTCGGCTGTGTGAAGAAGGAAACACACGCGCCCTTGAAGAAGTCTGAGCACACGCATCCCACTGACGTGGTGTTCAAGTACGCAGACCCTTATCTGAACAAAGCCGTCTACCTTCATACCGATTTGAAGAGCTACGCGGTGGGCTCAATCACGCTGGACTCGATCAAGAAGGCCTTGAAATCCCTGGGCAAGACCATCGACTGTGCGCGTGCCTCGACGGAGTGGCAGACGCGCTACCACTTGGCCAAGCGTGAGAGGTATGAGGTTCGTGGGATGCTGTTCGTGTACAACCACGACGACGAGTACGACAAGAATTTCTACGATCACTTCAAGGACTACAAGGGCGAGAACCTGCACATCAAGGATTCTCAGCAGATTCATATCGTCGAGCCTTCACTGATCAATTACCTGAAGACGCTGCAGGTCGATGTGAATGCCCTCAGGGCGGCAGGGACATTTCCGAAGGACAACTACACCTTCTATTACCCTGATCTCGTTTTGCACAAGGCCAGTGGCGAGTACTGGGAGCGTGCAGCCACTGCTGAGCTCATCGCTTCGCCGTACATGATCATCCACCACAAGGAGGTGATCTCGTACTGCGAAAAGGCCATGAAGCTGACTGAAACGTATAGTGAAGGCTACCTGATCTACTATCGCCGCGATGGCAGTAGTGAGATCGAATTCCGGTACCTCTTTGACGCCCTGTCCAGGTTCCAGATCCTCAACGCCAACAAAGACTTGAAGATCCGGATCCGGGTTGCCAATCGCTACCATCACAGCAGCATCCTCAGCAATTTCAACGCTGCCATTAACAGCTACGTCACTGAGTGGGGCGAAGACGAGAATCGCAAGCGGAAACTGCAGGCGATCGAACTGGACATCGTGAATCACGCAATTCCGAACTATAGGCCCGAAGCGATCGGCTGGGAGCGAGACTGACATGAGAATGGGTAGCCTGTACTTCGCGTCCGACAAAGCGATCTATGATGCGCTCACGCAGCGAAGTCTGACGAGTGCTGAGCTCCGGAAGGTCTTCCTGTCCAGGGGGATCGTGATCTCCAACGAGTCAGACAAAAAATTCTTGGCCAATCGGTTCAGTGCCCTGTTCCATGACTACTACGACTATCGGAACCTGTCGCTCCTGGTAGGTGGCCGTGACAGTCGTGAGAAGACCACGAATGTGGTCGTTACCACGGCGGTTACAAAAGATCAGCTGACCGATGCGCTTACCTCCGTCAAGGAATGGCTTGTGGATAGCCAGCACGAGCAGGCTGAAGTAGCCATCCATGGTGATCAGCTCAAGCTCACCGTCAAATACCAGAAGCTTGATCTGAGCCAGGCGGAGTTCCGCCAGGTCGTCGAGAAGACGGCGGAGGTCATCCTTGAGAAGCAGGGCAGCGGCTGGAAAATCACCGGCCCCATGAACGAGAAATTCAAGGACATTACCGATCAGTTGTATTCCCAGATCGAGATTGTCACTGAAAAAGATGTGTCGACCCGCACCATCTCCCTGGAGGCAATCCCGGACGCCGGCATCAGGACAAATTTCCTTCGTAGCTTGATCCGCAACCTCAAGGACATGGAGGTGGTCGATGTTGTCGACGTCTCCACATTCAACCCTAAAGATCGCGATGATGATGACCTGGATCTCAGTGATGAGGCGTTGGTGATCGAGGATGCAGTTGAGTTTGACTCAGGCGATGAGGACGAGGAAGGGGATGGTGGCGATCCGGAAGTCGAGCTGGCCAGGCCGCAGCCAGAAGCCAGAGTTCACAAGATTATCCGCATCGAGAAGGCATCGCTGAAGGGCAAGGGTGTATTGGAGTCCAAGCAGCTCATGGAGCTGGAGGGTCACGGCTTCTACATGTGGAAGATTCGATGGACAGCCCGCGAAAAGCCCTTAGGTTCAGAGATCGTTCAGTTCGAGGCTCAATTTGGCAATCAGGCCAAGTACTGCGATTTTTCCTATATCGTCAAAGGTGTCTACAACTACAACAACGGAAAATACGCCAAGAACCCCGTACGCGCTGAGCCGGTGCTTGAGCAGAAGCTCAAGATCCGCTTGGAGGAAGCGGCGCAGAAGACCCTGGACGACATCGAAAGGAGCTTGATGGCATGAAGTCAAAGCGGCTGAAACTCTGGGTTCTGACCGCTCGTATTGACTTTCAGACCCTTGTTCATGGCCTTCGGCAGCAGCCGTTCAACGACGAGAATCGGCTCGGCGTCGAGATTCTTGAAATCCTGGATGGCAAGGCCACTTTTCGGTATCACGAGCAGCGGGATATCACGCAGTCGTTCACGAACCCTCTTGGTGAGACGGTTGAGTCGAGTTACTCGACGTTCATCAGCTTTGACATGGTGTTCGAATCGCTGGGGTCGGATCGTTTTTCGATCTGCATGAGTTCGCCGCCCAAGGATCTGAAGCCGTTCGTTGAGCTTATCCGGGCCGCAGCCGGGACAACATTCGCCCTGGAGATCGTGAAGCCAGATATTTCGTCGGTCTATCAGCAGTTGAAGGCCGACAAGCGCCTCACGAGGGTCATGGCCAAGCGCATCGTATCCGGCGCGGTCACCTTTGATATCGAAAGCAGCTACCGGGTGGATATCGCCTCGACCGGTAATGCGATGACGAAATTGCTGGAGATCACAGGTGGGCGCCCGGCGCCGATCGACAAGATCAAAATCGTCTACACGTACGACTCAACGCCTGTGCAGATCGAGTTGTCGCGATCGGGGTCGGTTGCGATTTCTCTGGATGATGATGAACACCTGCAACTGCTGACGAGCCTGTTGATCCGCTAACCAGGCGGGGAGCGATTAGGGGAGGGTAGGGCTGGCTCGCCCTGGAAACCTTCCTTGATCGCGTACCTAACTGCATCTGAGGAGGATGGTAGTACCTTCGCGATCACGTAGGGCTTTACAGCCGTGTCCCGCATTCAGTTGATTCTGAGTACGTCTCACCTCGTTGGGGCTGTAAACCAATTTTTTGACCTGTAAACCTTCTCAGTTAACGCATCAAAAAAATGGTTAACAAGCTTTGAGGTGTCGGCTTCCTAGTCACATGTCCACATGCATGCCGCGCCAGGTGCATGACGTCCGCTCAAGCTTTTTGTTCTGATGGCCGGAGGCCACTGGTAGGATTGCCAGTACTCATCAAACATGGAGTTAGAGCAGTGGCCGAGAGCGAAAACAGGTGGTGGATCTGGGGTGCCTGGTTGACGATTGGGGTTGGTGTGGTCGGCTTCGGGATCGTGCTGTTTACGCTCTATGGCATCAACCTCGGGCCGATTTCACATAAGCACGCAGCTTGGTCAAGCTTCGGGTCGTTGTTGAGTGGTTTCTTCATGGTGGCCTCTACGGGAGCTACTGTGGCCACGCTTCTCTTCCTAGCTCATCAGAACAAGCAGATCCAGAAGACAAATGCTGAGCAGCAAAGGGTAACTAACGCGCAGCTTGCGGCGGTGATTTTTGAGCAATACGTCAATCACCGGCGCTTCTTCATGGAACGATTGAGTGAGCTGCAATCGAAGTTCGGCAACAGATTCGTGTTCGAGAACGGCGACGCCTTATATACTAAGGTTTTCCCTAAAAATGGCCCAACCAAACTAGAGCTTCAGGCTGAGGTTGTTAAAGAGTCATCTTCCAGAAATTACCTAGGTGATTTGCATCGTATTTTTTCCTTGCTGAAAGATTATGCCGATAACGTAGATATCGAAAAGGAGGATGGGCGGTGGCTTGTGTGTATGTTGATCGAGCTTAGCGAGGCGCTAGGTCTTCGTATGATAGATGACGTTGCGGTGGGTGATGTAGTATATAAAGGTAAAAGAACGGCAGTGAATATTTATGGGGCTGACGAGTTTGTTTCGGTTGCCACTGCTATTTACGATTCATTTATGTTCTTTACGGGGAATGAAAAAGCTGAGATGTCAGATGTTCCGATGGGGCGATCGGCTACTGACTCTTTAATGAAATATTCTCTGAAGGGTAAGCAGTACCCAGATACTATTAAAGTTTTGAAGCCTTTGCCCGGCTTGGAAACGTTGGAGCGAATTTATTTTGAACTCTGTGAAATTAGTACCGATCATTCTGATTGCTTGAAGCCCATTTACGCTCGGTTCTTAGAGGTGTTTAGAAGTAAAGCTGGCGTGCAAGAACTAAGGAGTGGAGTGTTTTTTGCAGAATTACTTGAGGTGGGTCGTAGCTGCACAGCTGACGCGTTGGCAAGATCAAAGAAAGGTGACGATGACTATGATAAGCTCAAAGAGTTCAACGATGACTTTGAGCTGTTGATCAGTATAAATTGACTAGTTGTGAGTGGGTGTAAAAATAGGCCCGCTCTTCTGGTTTCTTAATGTGCCATGGCGCTGTCGCACAAAGGATTTTTGTTGAAAAACAGATGAATATATCAGGTGGCGCTGGTTGTGGGTAGTGTGTAAAGGTCTTGTAGATTTATATTTTGATTGGGTTTAATGTTTCTGGCTATGCATAATTCGCGAGCCTTCATACTCATGATGCTCGACTATCTTGGTTATTAGAATTCGGAGCTCACGTGCCTAACATCCAAGGTGATATTGAGAATCGGCCAAAAGAACTGTGGACGCTGCCCAACTACAATCATTTGCCTGATGAGTCTTTTCAGATTGATTTGGCCAGCGCTGCTGGGAAATTTCTGGCTAATGATATCTTTGACTTGGACGGAGTTCAGCCTCTTGAAGCGGTTATTTTCGACCTGTCGAAGCGATTCTTCGAAGGAGCACCAGTTGTCGGTGTAAATCCATCGAAAGAGGCCATTGAGTATTATAGAGAGCGTGGTGACACATTCCAGATGGTCAATGTGGTCGTCTGCTGTCACTCATTCGAAAGACGTGATGGTAAGCTATTCGCACTGCCTTACCATGTTTCCCTACGTCCGGCTATGAAAAATGGTTCGCCACAGACAGTGGGTATTGACTGGATCGAAAATTTTGATTTAGAGAAGGTTTTGGACGGCAAGCCACATTACATGGGGTTTAATCCATTCTCGGATGCTTTTGGTCTTTACGCTGTTGGGGCAGTTCCTGTCAGCGAAGCCATATGCTCAGATGTTATCGGCTTTGTTTACAATGCCTATTTTGTTGCCTCCAAACATGTTCCGAGAAATGCAACAGATCCTGGTCTGTGTACTGAGTTGCTGGGCGAGACCAAAGGGGTTCTTGGAGACTACCAAAAGTACAGGTGCAAGAACTATTTCAAGAAGTTTACTGATTCAAAACCCTTTAAGATTTGGGGGTGTGATTCCCCCATTGAGCTTTTCCTTTTGCAGGCCATGAGCCAAATTGGTTTGCATCCCAAAATCCAGATGCATATTTATCCCGATGGATCGATTTTCCCATCTTTGCAGTCGATGTGGGAGGGTGGTGTTCGCACGAAGAAACTGGCGCAGACAATCACTGAAGCAGATTTCTTCTTTGAAAAAGAGGGGGTCGCAGTATTTTGTGATTCCAAAGCTCATCACACAACTCCTGCCCAGGTAGCAAAAGACAAAGCCGTAGACGAAAAACTGGCAGCGGTTGGGATACGCTCATACAGGGTGGCAGGTACGGACATCGTAGACTCGCCATTCCGCTGCGCTGCGCTGCTCAAAGAGTTCTTGACTGCGTGATTCTCTGAGGCTGGGCTGCCCACCACAACACCCGTCATGCGGCGGGTGTTTGAGAGAGAACTGCTATACCCACTCGGCGGGCTGGACTGGCCTTCACCTACCATCAAGGCTATAGCAGCCCATCGGCTTGCCCGTAGGTTGGAGTCTACCTCCTGCGACATCACGCTACAGGTATTGCAGCGCGAGCAGACGTAACCGCTCACGCCGCATGTACGTGTTGAAGAAATATTCGCTGTTGAACTCGATGGCCTTCGAGCAAACGATCGTCGAGGTGCGAGTGGGGTTATGTATTTCTGCAACGACGAGATCGATTGAGTCATCCCCTACAGACGATTCCCCCAGTCGATGGTTATTGAAGTAGAAGCGCAGACTTGTGCCCTTGGTGTCTTTCTTGCGCACCACTTTACGATACTGCCCGACCTCGAATCCGACTGAGTTCTCAGTGATCTGCTCGGCAAGATAGTTATCCACCTTCAATCCGTACATGTCCTGAGCTTCCGTCATGTAGGCAAAGCCGAATGGCAGGTTATACAGGTTGATCGCTTTGTACTGATGCCCCTGGTTAGCGCCGAAGTCTTTTAGCATGGCCTCCACCAGACCATCGCTATATGCAATACCTGTGGCCGTTTCCAAGATCTTGATCACCAAGTGAATATGGTTGATCAGGGCTTCTCGGATTTCGTCGTTGCCCACCTTGTTGGTGCGGCGAGTTTTACTGTCAAAGCGTTCCGGATTGTGGAATGGACAGCTTTCATAGGCTTGTGGATCGTGGTCGGCTAAACCAGGAATAGAGCGTCCTGCATGCTTGGCATAGAGAATCTTGGCATCGGTCTTCGCGACATGACGATTTACCAAGAGAACTGGATTTACGCAGGCTGGGCAGAGAGCGTACGACTTAACCTCTTGCCCATTGTTCCACACATAGGGCTTGGTGCGGCTCGTTTTCTTATTGTAATTACTCTCAGTTAGCGCAATTGGCACCCTCGGTTTTTCCAAAATGCTAAAAACGTTCAAGTTCTTCCCTTATTTAGAACCTAAAGATTGATTGCCAGCTGGCCTTCTCTGTGACCAGCACCCTACCCCGGCGCCGAAGGGGTGGGCTAGAGCCTTGAGCACATTCAGCTAGTTTTCTGTGGTGGGCGAGCGATCCCACAGAAAACCGACCGTCGAGCGACTCATCCCAAGCTGCCTGGCAGTTTCAGCTTTGGTCAGCCCAGCATTTTTGCTCTCAAGCACTTGCTGGAGCTTCACAGGATCGGCTGGGCGCGCGGCGGGGCGCTTAACAATCTCTTTACCGGTCAACTGTGCTGCGATATCGCTCGGGCTGATCTTCGCTTCCAGCGCCTTCAGCTGGTCTGCTGCTTCTGTCAGCACGGTCGAGGTGGGCACGTTGTCTCGTGTTGCAATGACAAGAGAGAGCAAAGCAACCGGGCTCAGGTTGAGGGCGGCGGCGAGCTCTGTGAACTTGTCGAGGGTGGGGGAGCTGACCGCGTTCTCGATCTTTGCGGCATAGGTGCGCGAGATGGCATGGCCCAGACCTTCCTGGGTCAGACCCAAGCTCCCTCGGACTGTCCGTATAACTGCTGCAAGCGCCGGCCTTATCAACGCAGATCCCCTTAAAACTGAGGATGTAGCCACGGCGCGGTGTACAGTTACACAGCATATAGTGTATAAAACCGATCATGCGCGTCGCTGTGGATGCCTTGTGGCGTCCACGTCATGGATGCTTGTGAGAGGTGTCATTAGCCTGGCACCCCTCCAAGCCTGTGCTTCCTTGGAAGACAGCGTGGGAGCGGCGTTCAATAAACCGTTAAATCGTCAGTTGCTTATGCTATGTCGTTGCAAACCCTATGGAGGGTGAAGGTTTGAAAGTCAGGATCTACTCAGACCTGCACCGTGAATTTCACCCTTGGAATCCCCCCGATTGTTCAGGCGTTGACCTGGTGATATTGGCTGGAGACGTCGACAAAAAGACTCGCGGTGTCCAGTGGGCCAATGAGTCGTTCGAATGCAAGGTCGCCTACGTCATGGGTAATCACGAGCTGTACGGCGGTCATCTCGATCGCACGCTGCAGAAGATGCGGGATGCCGCTGCGGCGCACGTGCATGTTCTGGAAAACCAGATCTTGGAGTTGGCTGGCGTCAGGGTGCTTGGCACGATGAGCTGGACAGATTTCACGAGCACTGGCGACCAGGTTGCCGCTAGCAACATGGCGAGAGAGTGGATGACAGATTTCAAACAGATCAGGACAGATAGTAACTACCGTCGCATCCGTCCAGATGATCTGGTCAGCCGAAATCAGCTGGCCAAGGCGTGGCTGACTGAGCAATTGAATCAACCCTATGAGGGCAAGACGGTTGTCGTGACCCATCATTGCCCGTCCTCGGTTGTGGCCGGAACTCAAAATGAAGGGCATCTCAATGCCGCTTATACCAACGAGTGGGCAAGCCTGATCGAGAAAAGTGACATATGGGTATTCGGCCACACTCACCATGCTGTCGATGTAACACTTGCCGGCTGCCGATTGATTTCAAATCCGCGAGGCTATCCAAATGAGCCTACGGGTTTCGATCCGTTTTTTGAGATTGAGATCTAATGTCGAGTTCAGTGTTGAAGTATGAGTTCAGGGGCACAGAAGGTGGCTCGGCTCCTAATCAAACGGTTCCCACCGAGGTTGTACAGGCGCGAAATCTGGATTGGGGTGTGACTGTAGATGCCTACTTGGTCGGGGCGGCCAGGGTAGGAGATCGCTTTGCGGCAAGTGTTTTTCACGATTTGTCGGGTGTTAGTGAAAATGCCATGACTGTAGTAACTCCCCCTCTGCAGGAGGTTGAGCGCAGGTGCGGATTCAAATTGATGCGAAGTGTAAGTGGTGCGGACTACTTTGTTATTGCCAGTGAACTGAGTGGCTGAATGCCTTAAGTGCAAGCTATATGTGCATGCTTGAGTTCGACAAGCGCTGTTGGCATTTTAGCAACTGCAAATGATCAGTTTTGAGAGTGCTTCCTTTCCTGCCAAAAAAGCGGTGGGGTAGGTGGCCTGTGTTCAAGTGAATTAAGGACGTTCCATGTCTGACCTCAAGAAAATTAAAGTAGTAGTGAAGAACTATGATGTGCAGGGCTCGGGTGACCTGGATGCACTGTATGGCCGGGTTAGGCTTGAGGATGAACAAGGTCAGACGTTTTACTTCAAGCAGGTAGTAATGCCGAAATACTTGAGGCAACATGGCGCGATGGCAATGAATGTACCACGCACATGGTTTTACAAGCATGTTTCCAAGAAATCAATTGTGGTTATCGCATTCGAGAATGCTAGCGGAAAGGTTGAATATGACCTTAGTGATCTGCAGTTGATCGCCAGGTCAACAGTTGTGAAAGGTATTTTAATGACGATTGCGGCGATCCCAATGGGCGTTATCGCTGCGACGGCGACTTATGGGTTGGGGCTGATACTCATTCCTATGGGATTCTGGTATGGATATCGGAATACGTTCAAGCTGCCAGCGATGCTTAGCCGGAAAAGAATTCTCCGTGACTTTTCTGACTATGGCATTGTAGTTCGCTAGTTTCTTTGGCTGCTGACATCGCGACTCGGTAATGCTCGTCCAGGTATTGTGAGTGGGTGTTCGTACCATCGTCGCCTGCCGCACTTTCGGCCTCGGCATTTCTTCTCGAAGGGAATCTTGAGTGGCAGCGCACAAGGAACGCCCGGTTTGCTCGGGCGTTCCTGTTTTGGCGCTTAGGCTTTGCCGCTAAGCAGTCTTGTAAATTCCGCGCGAAGCACGGGATGGCGGCCTCAGGTTCCAAGTGC
>NZ_DLNW01000039.1:0-11501 GCF_002478435.1 Pseudomonas sp. UBA7500
TGCCAGTCGAGTTCGGCGCGCCGCGCCTCGGCACCGCCCGCCTCGCGCTCGGCGGCGGCACGGGCAATCGCCTGCCCTTGCCCCTCCAGCTGCGCCGCCAGGGTCACCAGCACGGCCTGCTGCGCCTGCACCGAAGCGGTACTGGCGGCCAGCGCCGCACGGGCCTGGCGCACCTGCTGGCGATAGTCGCGGTCGTCCAGCTGCACCAGCAGGTCGCCGGCCTTGACCACGGCATTGTCGGCCACACTGACCTGGGCCACATAGCCCCCCACCCGCGCACTGATCGGCGCCCAGTCGGCGCGCACGTAGGCATCGTCGGTCTGTTCGTTGAAGCGCCCGCTGTGCCACACATACAAGGCAACCCCTAGTACCGCCAGCGTGCCGGCTGCGCCCAGGGCGCGGCGCAGCGTCATCACGCGCACGCGCTCGGTGGCTTGGGTAACCGGTGGTTCGGGGCTGACCGCCTGGTTCATGTTCGTGCTCCCTGTTGTTGTTCAAGGATGCACTCTAAGGGGGTCAGCGGTTGGCGTTCGCTAGCGTACAGGCCAGTATTCGTCGCGAAATGGACAACCTGCCATCAGCCCAGCAGGTAGGTTTGCACCTCGTGCGCACAGGCCTGCGGATCTTCCTGCATGAAGCAGTGCCCGCCGGGCACCTCGCGCAGCTCGACCCTTGGGTTCAGACGCGCCCAGCGCGCCAGCGACACGGGTACGAAGGGATAGGTGGTGATGCCATGCAGCACCCGTGCGGGTGTCTGCACCTGGGCCAGGGCAGCCCACAGCCCGCGCGGGAACGAACTGAACACGTCCACTTCGCGCGCCGGCCGGCACTTGAGCACCACCCCTTCGCCGCAGTCGCCGATGGCGTGGTCCACATAGGCCTGCAGCGCCTCGTCGTGCCAGCCCTTGAAAATGCCGCGCCCGTGCAGCGCGGCGTAGGCCGCCTCGCGGTCGGGCCAGTGGCTGCGCCGGGTGGCGGCCTTGCGTGCCAGGCCGTGGCGACGGTGCATGCCGAACAGCGTGGCCACGCTCATCACCCCCAGCATCGAGCGGCTGAACACCACAGGGTCAAGCAATACCGCCCGCTGAAACAGGCCCGGTTCCATCGCCAGCATCAAGCCGGTCAGCACCCCGCCGAAACTGTGGCCCATGGCAAAGCACGCCACCTGCCCGTATTCGCCACGGCCTGCCTGGAAGGCCTCGATCGCCAGCGCGGCGCTGCGGTTCCAGCCCACGAAGGCGCCGCCATGATCGCTGTCGCCATGGCCCTGCACATCGCACAGCCACAGGTCGAAATGCTCGGCCAGGCGCTCCAGCAACGGCTGGTAGGCCAGGCAGCAGAACCCGGTGCCGTGGATGAAATGCAGCAGCGGCTTGCCGCTGGCAGGTGAGCGCCAGCCGCGCAGGGTGAAGTGTTCGGCGCAGTCATGCGACCAGGGGATCAGTTCCATCGGGACTCGCTGTGGGGGTTACACAAAACCGGATTCTACAAACAGCAGTGGATACAGCGATAGCACCAGCAGTGCGGCCATCAGCCAATTGAACAGCTTGAGCCAGCGTGGGTCCTGCAGCACGGTGCGCAGCGCGCTGCCGAACATCACCCACACGCACACGCTGGGCAGGTTGACCACGGCGAACACCGCGGCGATCACGATCACGTTGGTCAGGTAGCCCTGGCTGGGTGCATAGGTGGTGATGGCGCCCACGGCCATGACCCAGGCCTTGGGGTTGACCCACTGGAAGGCTGCCGCGCCCCAGAAACCCAGGGGCTTGCGCGTGCCGGGTTCGGCGCTGGTCAGCGGGCCGGAATTGGCGATCTTCCAGGCCAGGTACAGCAGGTAGCTGGCGCCCACGTAGCGCAGCACGCCGTAGGCCAGCGGATAGGCCTTGAACACCTCGCCCAGGCCAAGGCCCACCGCCAGTACCAGCACCATGAAGCCGATACTGATGCCCAGCGCGTGGGGAATGGTGCGACGCACACCGAAGTTCACGCCGGAGGCCAGCAACATGGTGTTGTTGGGGCCGGGGGTGATCGAGGAGACGAAGGCGAACAGCACGAAGGCCATCAGCAGGTTGAGCGAGGTGAGCATGGCGGGTGTCCGGCGGTGTGTTGTTGTGAAGTGACACTAACCAAGTCGGCGCGCAGCGCTGCGATACAGTTGGGGGCAATTGTGGCACTACACTTGGCGAGCCCTCACCACCCTCCAGGCTTCCCGTGCCCTCGAGGGGCAATTGCCTTAGGATAACCCTCCTCGATTTCCGGAACAGAAGCCCCGCCATGCCCGTACATATCCGCCCCGCGCGCGTCGAAGACGCCAGCCAGATCCTCACCTTCATCACCGAGCTTGCCGAGTACGAGCGTGCCCGCCACGAGGTGATCGCCACGGTCGCCGATATCGAGCGCACGCTGTTCGGCGAAGGCAGCAGCACCCAGGCGCTGATCTGCGAGCGTGACGGCCAGGCCATCGGCTTTGCGGTGTACTTCTTCAGTTATTCGACCTGGCTCGGCACCCAGGGCATCTACCTCGAAGACCTGTACGTCACGCCCCAGGCCCGCGGCACGGGTGCGGGCAAGGCGTTGCTGCGCCACCTGGCGCAGGAGGCCTGTGCCAAGGGCTGCGGGCGCCTGGAGTGGAGCGTGCTGGACTGGAACGAACCGGCCATCCAGTTCTACAAGTCCATCGGCGCGCAGCCGCAGGACGAGTGGGTGCGTTATCGCATGGAAGGTGAAACGCTGCGCAGCTTCGCCCAGGGTTGAGACCACGTCATGTTCTTTCGATTGGCCGCCGACGGGCTGGTACTGTTTCATCTGACGTTCATCGTGTTCGTGATGCTGGGCGGGTTGCTGGTGCTCAGGTGGCCGCGGCTGTGCTGGCTGCACCTGCCGGCCGTGACCTGGGGCGTGCTGGTGGAGGTGCTGCACCTGCCCTGCCCGCTGACCGAGTGGGAAAACCGCCTGCGTGCAGCGGCGGGTGACACCGGCTACCCCGACAGCTTTGTGGAGCATTACCTGATACCGCTGATCTACCCGGCCAAGCTGACGGCAGGCATCCAGCTGTGGCTGGGGGCGTTGGTGTTCGTGGTGAATGCGGGGGTCTATGCGTGGTTGTGCTACTCGCGCAGGCGCCGTGCCCTGCGGTGAGTGCTCAGGCCGCTTCGCCGGCAAGGCCGGCTCCTACGGGAGCCGGCCTTGCCGGCGAAGTGGTCACCACAGCACCTGAATCAGGCGCTCACCTCCTCCCGCGCCGCATAGCGCTGCGCCAGCACCGCACACACCATCAGCTGGATCTGGTGGAACAGCATCAGCGGCAAAATCATCGCGCCAATCGCCCCCCCGGCAAACAGCACCTGGGCCATCGGCACACCGGTGGCCATGCTCTTCTTGGAGCCGGCAAACAGGATGGTGATGCGGTCTTCCACGTTGAACCCCAGCCGCTTGCCCAGCAACTGCGTGCACCACAGCACCACCGCCAGCAACACGCAGCACACCAGCGCCAGCCCCAGCAGCCGCACCAGCGGCACCGACTGCCACAACCCGCTGATCACCGCGTCGCTGAACGCGGTGTACACCACCAGCAGGATCGAGCCCTGGTCGACGGTCTTCAGCCAGCGTGCATTGCGCGCCACCCAGGCGCCGATCCAGCGCCGCGCCAGTTGCCCGGCCACGAACGGCACCAGCAGTTGCAGCACGATCTTCAACACCGCATCGAGGTTGGACCCGGTATCGCCCTGTACGCCCATCAGCACCATCACCAGCAGCGGCGTCAGCACGATGCCCAGCAGGCTGGAGGCCGCCGCGCTGCAGATCGCCGCCGGGATGTTGCCCCGCGCCAGCGAGGTGAAGGCAATCGCCGACTGCACGGTGGCCGGCAATGCGCACAGGTACAGCACGCCCAGGTACAGCTCGTCGCCCACCAGCGGCAGGAACAGCGGCTTGAACAGCATGCCCAGCAGCGGAAACATCACGAAGGTGCAGCCAAAAACCAGCAGGTGCAGGCGCCAGTGCCCAGCCCCGGCCGCCACCGCCTCGCGCGACAGCTTGGCGCCGTGCAGAAAGAACAGCAGCCCGATGGCCAGGTTGGTCAGCCAGCCAAACACCACCGCGCCCTGGCCCTCGCAGGGCAGCAAGGTGGCCAGTGCAATCACGCCGAGCAGGGCCAGGGTGAAATTGTCGAACAGCAACCGCAGGTGTTTCATGTCACGTCCTGTCTTGTTATTGGGATGGCGCAGACGGTAAGGTTTCTTTTCTTTTCCGACTAACGACAGAACCCCAAGAGTGTCGCCCAAAGGACAACCCCACGCCCCGCGCATCCCGCCCCTGAGCGAGCTCAAGGTACTGCCGCGCCCGCTGTACGGGCAGGCGCAGTCGCTGGCCAACATCGCCCTGGGCTTTCGTCACAAGCATGCCTGGGGGCAACTGTCGTACGCGGCCCAGGGCGTGCTGCATGTGCACACCGGCGCCGGACGCTACGTGGTGCCGCCGCAGCGTGCGGTGTGGATCCCGGCGCATACCCCCCATCAGGTCAGCTGCGCCGACGACACCTGCATCCGCAGCCTGTACATCGAGCACAGCGTGTGGCCGGGCACCCAGTGCCGGGTGATCGGCGTGAATGCCTTGCTGCGCGAGCTGATCCGCACCTTCAGCGGCCTGCCGGTGGCCTACGACACCGAGGGCGCAGACGGGCGCCTGGTCGCCGTGCTGCTCGACCAGCTGGCCAGCGCCCCGCAGGAAGACCTGATTCTGCCGCTGCCCCAGGACACCCGCCTGCGTGCACTGTGCCGGCGCCTGCAGGCACACCCCGAGGACAGCACCGGGCTGGCAGCCTGGAGCCTGAAGTACGGCGTTTCGGAAAAGACCCTGAGCCGGTTGTTTCTGCGTGACACCGGCATGACCTTTCGCACCTGGCGCCAGCGCATGCGCCTGCTCAGTGCGCTGCCAGCACTCAGCCGCGGCGAGCGCGTCACCGACGTGGCCCTGGCCTGCGGCTACGAATCGCTGTCGGCCTTTATCGCCGCCTTTGGCAAACAGTTCGGCCTGTCACCGGGCGAATTCCTCCAGACCCACCGGAAACCCATTACGTGAACCTGTTCAAACCGCACCACCTGCTGAGCGCCCTGCTGCTGGCCAGCCCTGCCGCCTGGGCCGCCACCGTGCCTGACAACCTCGACAACCTGGTAGAGGCCGCCAGCCAGGCCGTGATGCAGGAGCACGCGATACCCGGCATGGCCGTGGCCCTGACAGTCAATGGCCAGCACCACTACTACGACTTCGGTGTGGCCTCGCGCGACAGCGGCCAGGCCGTCGACCGCGACACCCTGTTCGAACTGGGCTCGATCAGCAAGACCTTCAACGTCACCCTGGCGGCCTATGCACAGGCCACCGGCAAGCTGAAGCTGACCGACAGCCCGGCCAGCTACCTGCCCGAACTGCGCGGCCGTGCCCTGGAAAACACCAGCCTGCTGAACCTGGCGACCCACACCGCCGGCGGCTTCCCGCTGCAGTTGCCAGACAGCGTGCACGACAACGGGCAACTGATGCGCTACTTCAAGCACTGGACCCCGAGCTACCCGGCAGGCACCCGGCGTACCTATGCCAACCCGAGCATCGGCCTGCTCGGGGTGATCAGCGCCCGCCAACTGGACATGAGCTACCGGTCCGCCCTGCAGGACCTGCTGTTTCCGGCGCTGGGCCTGAACAACACCCATCTGCAGGTACCTGCCAACTGGCAGCGTATGTACGCCCAGGGCTATACCCGCGACAACGTCCCCGCCCGGCTGAGCCCTGCGGTGCTGGCCGACGAAGCCTACGGGGTGAAGTCCAGCAGTGACGACATGCTGCGCTTTGTCGAGGCGAACATGGGCCTGGAGAAACTCGATACGCCCCTCAAGCAGGCCATTGCCGCCACCCATACCGGCTACTACCAGGTGGGCCCCATGACCCAGGACCTGATCTGGGAACAGTACCCCTACCCGGTCGCACTGCAGACCCTGCTCGACGGCAATGCCAGCCGCATGGCCCTTGAAACCCTCGACGTCACGCCGCTGCAACCCCCGCTGGCCCCGCAGCAGGCGGTGTGGATCAACAAGACCGGCTCCACCAACGGCTTTGGCAGCTACGTGGCGTTCGTGCCCTCGCAGCGGATCGGCATCGTGATCCTGGCCAACAAGAACTACCCCAATGAAGCGCGGGTGAAGCTGGCCTACCAGATCCTCGGCGCCTTGAACGAAGGTAGCCACTGACCGTGAGCAAACCGGTACGCGACACCCTCAAGCTGCTGTTGCTGCTGGCCGGGCTGTGGGGCTTCGCGCGCCTGCCGCCGAGCCTCGGCGCGAACCTGATACTGGTCGGCGGGCTGGCGGCCGGCGGCATCTATGCGCTGCTGAACCTGTCGCGCCTCTTCGCCTTTCTCAGCTACTGGCCAGGGTCGTTGCTGTACAGCGTGGTCGTGGTGTACCTGTGCAAGCTGTCTGCGCAACGGATGCTCAATGCGCGCTTTGGCATCGAGGTGGACTACCTGGACAACGCGGCGGTGGTATATGGGGCGCTCTATTCCATCCCGTTCTCGCTGATGCTGCTGGGGGTCTACCTGCTGTTGCCCCAGTGGCTGCGCAGGGCGGCTGGCAGACTACGCCCCGGCGCCGCCCCGGCCCCGGCGCAGAAAGTGCCGACGTTCGAACCCTTCTTTGCCGCGGCCCTGGTCTGTTGTGCGGGGTTTGCCCTGCAGCAGCTGGACGAGGGCCTGGAGTACGCCCTGATCGTCGATGCCATGCCCGCCTCCAACTGCGGCCCGGTCGATGCGGGCACTGCATGGTTGCGCAAGAACCACAGCCAGTGCTACAGGCTGCAGGGCAACCCGTTCACCGGCACCTTCAGCCTGCAGCAGGTCGACAGCCCGGCGCCCTGATGCTGCGTGCAGTGAACCTCTGCCGCACCCCGCCCCTCGAATGCTCAGGGGCCAGCGTTGGCCCGACCCCATGCGACGGTGCCTTCGATGAGTTTTACCCTGTGGATCGCCGTGTTCGGCGCCGTGTTGCTGATCCTGGCCCTGACCTCCTCGTACCTGCGCTGGATGCCGGTGACCACCTCGGCGGTGTGCCTGCTGCTGGGCATCGGCATCGGCCCGCTGGGGCTGGGCCTGTTGCACCTGGACCTGGACCACGCCGCCGGCTGGCTCAAGCACCTGACCGAAGTCGCGTTGCTGTTCTCGCTGTTCATCAGTGGCCTGAAGCTGCGCCTGCCGCTGCGCAGCCGTGTCTGGCGGGTGGCATTCGGCCTGGCCGGCCCGGTGATGCTGCTGAGCATCGGTGGCTTCAGCGTGGTGCTGCACTACCTGGGTGACATGGCGTGGGCGCCGGCCCTGCTGATCGGCGCCATCCTTGCGCCCACCGACCCGGTGCTGGCAGCGCTGGTGCAGGTCAACGATGCGCAGGACCACGACCCGCTGCGCTTCGGCCTGTCGGGCGAGGCCGGGCTCAACGACGGCGTGGCCTTTCCCTTCGTGCTGCTGGGCTTGCTGCTGGTGCAGGGCCAGGCCGTCGACGGCTCGGCGCTGTTCACCTGGTTGTGGCGCGACCTGCTGTGGGCGATGCCGGTGGGGTTGCTGGTGGGCTACTGGATGGGCAAGTTGCTGGGGCGCCTGACCCTGACCCTGCGCATCAGCCATGCCGACAGCACGCTCACCCCCAACGACTACCTGGCATTGGCGCTGATTGCACTGGCGTATGTGGTGGCCGACACCCTGCACGCCTATGGGTTTCTGGCGGTGTTTGCCGCCGGGCTGGGGCTGCGCCAGGCCGAGGTGAGCTTCACCGGCGGTTCGCAGACCCCGTCCGAGCACCTGGCGCAACCGGTGGCCGGGCACCTGGAAGCCGCGCCGGAGAATGCGGTGCATGGCGACCTGGACAACCTCGAAGACACCCAGGTGGCGGCCGGGGTGATGATGGGCGACATGCTTGCCTTCGGCAGCCTGGTGGAGCGGGTGATGGAAGTGTTCCTGGTGACCGTGCTCGGCGTGGCGCTGGCCAGCCACTGGGACTGGCGCGCACTGGGCTTTGGCCTGGCGTTGTTCTGCGTGGTGCGCCCGTTGAGCGTGTTGCTGATGCCTTGGGGCAGCCTGCTCGACCTGCGCCAGCGGCTGATGGTCGGCTGGTTCGGCATTCGTGGCATCGGCAGCCTGTTCTACCTGTTCTACGCCCTGAGCCACGGCCTTGGCGGCACGCTTTCGGCGCAGTGCCTGAACATCACGCTGTCGGTGGTGGCGTTGAGCATCGTGGTACATGGCCTGAGCACGCAACCGATGCTGAACTACTACGGGCGGCGCGGCTGACCGCCCCTGCTGGCGACGCACGCTTCGCACTTGACCTGCTGCCCCCCTGAACTAGAGTCAAAGGCTGCCCATCAAGGACAGATGGCTGCAGATAGGCGACGTTATCTGCGCGTTCAAGGATGCCAACTAATGGAGTGGTGGCAATGAGCAAACCCGCATCGACCCCTTTCATCCATACCCTTATCAACGACCTCGGCGCTGCCGCGATGTTGCCCAACATCATGCTCGGCGAAGAACTGGGCCTGTACCGGGCCATGGCCGACGGCCAGCCGGTGACCGCCCAGACCCTGGCCACACGCACTGGCTGCAATGCCCGCCTGCTTCGCGAATGGCTCAACGCCCATGCCGCCTCTGGCTACATGCAGCACAACGACGAACATTTCAGCCTTGACGAGCAGCAGGCCCAGGCCCTGGCCCATGAGGACTCCGCCACCTACATTGCTGGCGGCACCCAGGCCATCGCCTCGATGGTGCTCGACAAGGACAAGCTGGTGGCGGCGATGCGCGGCGACGGTGGCCTGGCATGGGGCGACCATCATGCGTGCATGTTCGGTGGCGTCGAGCGCCTGTTCCGGCCTGGCTACCGCAACCATCTGGTCGGCAGCTGGCTGCCGGCACTGGAGGGTGTGGTGGACAAGTTGCACGCCGGGGCCCTGGTGGCAGACATCGGGTGTGGTCTTGGCACCTCGACGCTGCTCATGGCCGAGGCCTTTGCGGCTTCGCATTTCGACGGCATCGACTACCACGCGCCCTCGGTGGCCACTGCCGGTCAACGGGCCAGGGACAGCGGGCTGACCGAACGGGTGCGCTTCACCCAGGCCAGCGCCAAGGACTACCCTGGCCGCGATTATGACCTGGTGTGCTTCTTCGACTGCCTGCATGACCTGGGCGACCCGGTGGGTGCGGCCCGACATGCCTGGCAGGCACTCAAGCCGGGGGGCACGCTGTTGCTGGTGGAGCCGTTTTCGAATGATCGGCTGGACGACAACCTCAACCCGGTGGGGCGTTTGTTCTATGCGGTCTCGACGTTTCTGTGCACGCCCAATTCACTGTCGCAGGAGGTGGGTTTGGGGCTTGGCGCGCAGGCGGGTGAGGCGCGCATTCGGGGTGTGCTTGAAGAGGCGGGGTTCAGCCACATGCGCCGGGCGTGCGAGACGCCGTTCAACCTGATACTGGAGGCGCGCAAGTAGAGGCGACGCGGCAATCGGGTGTCGAGCCACCAGGGCTGACAACTGCGATCCTGCAGGCCAGGGTGCGTTGCAACCAATGTGGGAGCCGGCAAGGCCGGCTCCTACATTTTTAAAACCACCCTGGGCTGCAGGATCGCCATGGCACAACCCGATGTACCCACCTGCCCCAACCTGGCCTACCCTTCACCCATGCTCATCGTCGAAAACCTGCACAAGACCTTCACCACCGCCCAAGGCACCCTGCCGGTGCTGCGCGGTGTCGATCTGCACCTGCCCGCCGCCACCAGCCTGGCACTGATGGGCGAGTCCGGCAGCGGCAAGAGCACGCTGCTGCACCTGATAGCCGGCCTCGAACGCCCCGACAGCGGGCGCATTCTGTTCGACGGCCAACCGTTACACACCCGCACCGAAGCCGGGCTCGCACACTGGCGCCGACAAGGCATCGGCCTGGTGTTCCAGCAATACAACCTGATCAGCAGCCTGGACGTGGCCGCCAACCTGGCCTTTCAGGCGCGCCTGGCCGGCCGTCATGACCCGGCCTGGGTCACCCACCTGGCCGAGCGCCTGGGCCTGGCGCCGCTGCTGCAACGCTACCCCGAGCAACTCTCCGGTGGGCAGCAGCAACGCCTGGCAATCGGCCGCGCACTGGCCTCGCGCCCCGCGCTGGTGCTGGCCGACGAACCCACCGGCAGCCTCGACGAAGCCAGCAGCGAAAACGTGCTCGACCTGCTGCTGGAGCTGGTCGGGGCAAGCAATAGCAGCCTGCTGATGGTCACCCACAGCGCCCACCTGGCCACCCGCCTGCACCAGCGCCTGACCCTGCACCTGGGCCGGGTACGCGCATGATCGGCCTGTGCCTGCAGGCGCTGCTCAGCCACTGGCGGCGCCACCCCCTGCAATGCGCCAGCATACTCACCGGGCTGTGGCTGGCCACCACCCTGTGGGCCGGGGTCCAGGCGCTCAACCAGCAGGCCCGCGCCGACTACGCGCGGGCCAACGCGCTGCTGACCGGCGCAGCGCAGGCGCAGGTGAGCCCGCGCCACGGCGAACGCTTCGACCAGCACGCCTACATTCAATTGCGCCGGGCCGGCTGGCCGGTGTCGCCGGTGCTCGAAGGCCGCCTGCGCTTTGCCGGCGCCGAACCGGTCAGCGTGAAACTGCTGGGCATCGAGCCGCTGAGCCTGCCACCCGGCAGCGCCATCGCCGGCCAGGCCGCCCAACGCATCGACCCCGCCGCCTTCATCGGCCCACCGGGCCAGGCATGGATCGCACCCGACACCCTGCAGCGCCTTGGCCTGGCGCCCGGTGCCGAACCGCTGAGCGGCGACGGCCAGCGTCTGCCGCCGTTGCAGGTACAGGCGCAGCTGGCCCCGGGGGTAATGGTGGTCGACATCGGCCAGGCCCAACGCCTGCTGCAGGCACCGCAACAGCTCTCGCGACTGCTGATACCCGCCGGCTACACCCCGCCCGCGCTGCCCGAGGGCCTGAACGAGCTACTGGTGGTGCAGGCCGCCAGCGACACCGACGACCTGCAACGGCTGACCGAAAGCTTTCACCTCAACCTCACTGCGCTGGGCCTGCTGGCCTTCCTGGTGGGGCTGTTCATCGTGCATGCGGCCATCGGCCTGGCCCTGGAGCAGCGCCGCAGCCTGTTGCGCACCCTGCGTGCCTGCGGCGTGAGTGTGCGTGCGCTGGTGACTGCCCTGGCCATCGAACTGGGGCTGTTCGCGCTGCTGGCCGGGCTGGCCGGGGTGGCCTGCGGTTACCTGCTGGCCAGCCTGCTGCTGGGTGACGTGGCCGCCAGCCTGCGCGGCCTGTATGGCGCCCAGGTGGCCGGGCACCTTAGCCTGCCGCTGCACTGGTGGCTGAGCGGGCTGGCCATCAGCCTGCTCGGGGCAGCACTGGCCGGTGCCGGCAGCCTGCTGCGCGCCGCGCGCCTGCCGCTGCTGGCGCTGGCACAGCCCCAGGCCTGGCGCCAGGCGCAG
>NZ_DLNW01000002.1:0-266645 GCF_002478435.1 Pseudomonas sp. UBA7500
AAGGGCTAATTTGAAACTTTCGTCACCGATACACGCTTGCGTCCTCCCACACGGGGAATGCGCTTCTCTATAGAAGGCACTCTCAGCAGCATCAACAACCCACCGATGACCGCGTACACCGTCCATTCCTTGAGGTCTGCCCGCACTATCCACAGAAAATGCAGCAGCCCCAGACCCAGGATCACGTAAACAAGCCGGTGCAGCTTCTTCCACCGCGCGCCCAAGCGGCGCTGGCTGTAGCGGTTGGAGGTCACCGCCAGTGCCAGCAGCCCGACAAGCGCCAAACTCCCAACAATGATGTAAGGGCGCTTGCGCAACTCGACGCCCAACTGCCCCCAGTCCAACCCGAGGATAAAGAACAGGTAGGCACACAAGTGCATCAGCACATAGGCAAAGCACCACAGGCCGAGCTGCCGGCGCACCACGATCCAGCCAGCCCAGCCTGTCAGCTTCTGCAACGGCGTCATGCAAAGCGTTACCAGCAGCATGACCAGAGCACCCTGCCCCATCCTGTCCACCAGCACCTTGCCCGGATCGGGGCCCAGCGCATCGAGCACAGCCTGGGCCAGCCAGTACAGCGGCCAGACACAAGCCAACAGAAAGGCCGCGAAACGAAACAGTGGATAGCGCATCAGTAGTTCTTCCGCAGGTCCAGGCCGCTATATAAAGAAGCCACTTCGTCCGCATAGCCGTTGAACATCTGCGTATCGCGAACGTTGGGGCTGAACAGGCCGCTGGGCAGCCTGCGCTCACGGGCCTGGGTCCAGCGCGGGTGGTCCACCGTGGGGTTCACGTTGGCATAGAACCCGTACTCTTCAGGCGCGATGTTCTGCCAGGTGGTGCGCGGCTGCTGCTCGACCAGGCTGATACGCACGATGGACTTGATGCTCTTGAACCCGTATTTCCACGGCACCACCAGGCGCAGCGGCGCACCGTTCTGGTTGGGCAGTTCGCGGCCATACATGCCCACCGCCAGGATGGCCAGCGGGTTCATCGCCTCATCCAGCCGCAGCCCTTCCACATAGGGCCAGTCGATCAGGGCGAAGCCCGAACGCTGCCCGGGCATGTGCTTTGGATCCTGCAGGGTTTCGAAGCGGATGTACCGGGCCTTGGAGGTCGGTTCCACCTGCTTGAGCAATGCCGAAATCGGAAACCCCAACCAGGGGATCACCATCGACCAGGCCTCCACACAACGCAGCCGGTAGATGCGCTCTTGCAACTGATAAGGCTTCATGAAGTCTTCGAGCGCATAGCGGCCCGGCTTACCGACCTCGCCATCCACCACCACCGTCCATGGCGAAGTCGGCAGCGCACCCGCGTTGGCAGCAGGGTCGCCCTTGTCGGTACCGAACTCGTAGAAGTTGTTGTAGTGCGTGGCATCCTTGAACGGCGTGATCGCTTCACCCTTGACCGTTACCGCCTGCCATTGGGTGCCCGGCAGTTTTTCGGCAAACCAGTTGGGGGCAGCACCGGCGTCGACGTCCGCATACTGCGAAACCTCGGCGGCAGCGGCCCAGCGCGGCAAGCTGCCGACCGCCAATGCAGCCGCAGTGCCACCCAGCAGAGCGCGTCGGGAGAGATAGAGGGACTCAGGCGTGATATCCGATTCTTTGCAGTCGGAAGGCCGGGACAGCTTGATAAGCATAAAGACTCCGTAGAACCGGTGAGCTGATGCACCAGTAGACTACGGAGCCTTGGGGAAATTACATCACTGCTCGGTGGTTTTCTTGCGACGCGAACGCAACAGGTACTGGATAGGACCCGACGCGGCATACGCGAGGAAAATCAGCAGCAGAATGCGTGGCGGATCGCTGAACACCACCGCGAACACCAGCACCACCACAAGGATCGCCACAAACGGCACCCGCCCCTTGAGGTCCAGCTCCTTGAAGCTGTTGTACTTGATGTTGCTGACCATCAGCATGCCGGCAGCCGCCACCAGCAGCGCCACCAGGAACGAGAGCTTGGAACCCTGGATGCCATAGTCGCTGAACGCCCAGACCGTACCCGCAACCACGCCGGCTGCCGCCGGGCTGGCCAGGCCGATGAAGTAGCGCTTGTCGGCCTTGCCGACCTGGGTATTGAAGCGTGCCAGACGCAATGCCGCACCCGCCACATAGATGAAGGCAACCATCCAGCCGACCTTGCCCATGTCACCCAGCGCCCAGCCGAAGGCCAGCAACGCCGGGGCCACGCCAAAGGCGACCATGTCGGACAACGAGTCGTACTCGGCGCCGAAGGCGCTCTGGGTGTTGGTCATGCGGGCAACACGCCCGTCCAGACCATCGAGCACCATGGCGACGAAGATCGCGATGGCGGCGAAAGCGAAGTACTTGCTCGCTTCGCGCGGATCACCGGCACTCAGGGCGCTCTGCGCACTCATGGAGTTGATGATCGAATAGAAACCGGCGAACAGGTTCGCAGTGGTGAACAGGTTGGGCAGCAGATAGATGCCGCGATGCCGTACCTTGCGTCCTTCGGCGTCATGCCCTTCTTCAACATGCTCATCGATCGGTAGCAGGCTTTCGGCGTCAGAGGCCTTGTTCGGCTCTTCGGGACGTTCGCTCATGGACATTACCTTGCAACGGTTTGGAAAGTTTCGACAGACGTCTGCGACGAGGGTTCGCCGGCAAACGATGAAGCTTTATACCAGAAGCTGACTGCCTAAACGAAAAAACGCGGCCGAAGCCGCGTTTTCATCGCATCAGATCAAGATCAGTTCTTGGCCTTGTCGACGATTTTGTTCGCTGCGATCCAAGGCATCATCGAGCGCAGTTGCTCGCCGATGACTTCGATACCGTGGGCAGCGTTGTTGCGACGCTTGGCGGTCATCGAAGGATAGCCGGTAGCGCCTTCGCTGATGAACATCTTGGCGTATTCGCCGTCCTGAATGCGTTTCAGGGCATTGCGCATGGCCTGACGGGATTCGGCGTTGATGACTTCAGGGCCGGTCACGTACTCGCCGTATTCGGCGTTGTTGGAGATCGAGTAGTTCATGTTGGCGATACCGCCTTCGTACATGAGGTCAACGATCAGCTTCAGTTCGTGCAGGCACTCGAAGTAGGCCATTTCTGGCGCGTAGCCCGCTTCAACCAGGGTTTCGAAGCCGGCCTTGACCAGCTCGACGGTACCGCCGCACAGAACGGCCTGCTCGCCGAACAGGTCGGTTTCGGTCTCGTCCTTGAAGGTGGTTTCGATGATGCCGGTACGGCCGCCACCAACGCCTGCGGCGTAGGACAGGGCAACGTTCTTGGCATTGCCGGAGGCGTCCTGGTAGATGGCGATCAGGTCAGGGATACCGCCGCCTTTCACGAACTCGGAACGCACGGTGTGACCAGGCGCTTTTGGCGCGATCATGATCACGTCCAGGTCAGCACGTGGAACGACCTGGTTGTAGTGGATAGCGAAACCGTGGGAGAAGGCCAGGGTGGCGCCCTTCTTGATGTTCGGCTCGACTTCGTTCTTGTACAGCTGCGACTGGAACTCGTCCGGGGTCAGGATCATGACCAGGTCGGCACCGGCAACAGCGCTTGCCACGTCAGCCACTTTCAGGCCGTGGGCTTCGGCTTTGGCAACGGTGGCCGAACCTTTACGCAGACCGACAGTGACATCCACACCGGAGTCTTTCAGGTTGCACGCTTGAGCGTGGCCCTGGGAACCGTAACCGATGATGGCAACTTTCTTGCCCTGGATGATCGAAAGGTCGCAGTCTTTGTCGTAGAAAACTTTCATGAAAATACCCCTGGTTATCTCGGCCCTTTCAGGCCATTCGCTAATTTTTTGAGTTAGATGCTGAGCACTTTGTCGCCACGGGCAATGCCGGTGACACCACTGCGTACTGTTTCGAGAATGGACGCGGTACCAATCGACTGGATGAAGCTGTCCAGCTTGTCGCTGGTGCCCGACAGCTGCACGGTATAGACCGTGCTGCTGACGTCGACGATCTGCCCACGATAGATATCGGTGGTGCGCTTGATCTCGGCACGCTGCGCACCCGTGGCCTTGATCTTGACCAGCATCAGTTCACGCTCGATGTGCGCGCTTTCCGACAGGTCGACCAGCTTGACCACTTCAACCAGCTTGTTCAGGTTCTTGGTGATCTGCTCGATCACCTCGTCATGACCGACCGTGGTCAACGTCAGGCGCGACAGGGTCGGGTCTTCGGTCGGGGCGACGGTCAGGCTTTCGATGTTGTAGTTGCGCTGCGAGAACAGGCCGACCACACGGGACAAGGCACCTGGTTCGTTTTCCAACAGCAGGGAAATAATGTGCCGCATGATTAGGTCCGCTCCGTCTTGCTCAGCCACATATCGCGCATCGAGCCGTCTTTGATCTGCATCGGGTAGACGTGCTCGCTGTTGTCGACCTGGATATCGATGAACACCAACCGGTCTTTCATGGCGAAGGCTTCCTCGAGCTTGGGCTTGAGGTCCTTCAGGTCGGTGATGCGAATACCCACGTGACCATAGGCTTCGGCCAGCTTGACGAAGTCAGGCAGCGATTCCATGTAGGAGTGCGAGTGACGGCTGTTGTAGGCCATGTCCTGCCATTGGCGAACCATGCCCAACACGCCATTGTTCAGGTTGACGATCTTTACCGGCAGGTCGTACTGCAGGCAGGTAGAGAGCTCCTGAATGTTCATCTGGATGCTGCCCTCGCCGGTGACACAGGCAACGTCCTGGTCCGGGAAGTTCAGCTTGACGCCCATGGCCGCCGGGAAACCGAAGCCCATGGTGCCCAGGCCACCGGAGTTGATCCAGCGGTTCGGCTTGTTGAAGCGGTAGTACTGCGCCGCGAACATCTGGTGCTGACCCACGTCGGAGGTGACGAACGCATCCCCCTTGGTGACTTCGCACAGGGTTTCGATCACGGTCTGCGGCTTGATGACGCTGCCATCGCCCTTGTTGTACGGGAACATGATGCCGTCGCCACGCCATTCGGCAATCTGCTTCCACCAGGCATCCATCGCCGCCCGATCAGGCTTCTCGCCGATTTCGCGCAAGGTGGCGAGCATTTCGCTCAACACGCTCTCGACCGGACCGACGATAGGCACATCGGCCTTGATGGTCTTGGAGATCGATGCCGGGTCGATGTCGATGTGGATGACCTTGGCATTCGGGCAGAACCGCGCCGGGCCGTTGACCACACGGTCGTCGAAACGCGCACCGACGGCCAGGATCACGTCGGCATGGTGCATCGCCAGGTTGGCCGTGTAGCTGCCGTGCATGCCGAGCATGCCCAGGAACTGACGGTCGGTGCCCGGATAGCCACCCAGCCCCATGAGGGTATTGGTGACCGGCAGGTTGAGCAGTTGCGCGACCTCGGTCAACGCAGCCGAGCCACCACCGAGGATCACGCCACCGCCGGAGTAGACGATCGGACGCTTGGCGGCCAGCAGCATCTCGGCGGCCTTGCGGATCTGACCCGAGTGCCCGCGAACGGCCGGGCTGTAGGAGCGCAGCTTGACCTTTTTCGGGTAGACGTACTCGAACTTCTCGGCCGGGTTGGTCATGTCTTTCGGAATATCGACGACAACCGGGCCAGGACGACCGGATTCAGCCAGGTAGAAGGCTTTTTTCAGGATTTCAGGAATTTCCGAGGCATGTTTGATCATGAAGCTGTGCTTCACGATCGGCCGCGAGATACCGATCATGTCGGTTTCCTGGAAGGCATCGGTACCGACCATGGTGCTGGGCACCTGACCGGAGAGGATGACCATCGGAATGGAGTCCATGTACGCCGTGGCAATACCGGTGATGGCATTGGTGGCACCCGGACCGGAAGTCACCAGTACCACGCCGGCCTTGCCGGTGGCACGGGCATAGCCGTCGGCCATGTGGGTTGCCGCCTGCTCGTGGCGAACCAGGATGTGGCTTACTTCCGGTTCCTTGAACAGGGCATCGTATACATGCAGGAGAGCACCGCCAGGGTACCCGTAGATGTGCTTAACGCCTTCGTCACGCAAAAAGCGGACGACCATTTCAGCGCCAGATAAAAGCTCCACGTTGTTCACCTCTAAAACGCCAGAATACCGTCCAGGCAGGACGGGTCTTAATAGGTTTACTGCCAAGCAGAGCATGAGCGACGAAATCGCCGACTACGTCAGCACTGACTGAGCAAGTATTGGGAGCGCCCCAAAGTGTTGCGGGGTTTTCCCACCCAGCGCGAGGTAACGCGTTGCGGGGTGTAACAGGTCGGCGCGGGTGTGCGCCTCATGATCTGCTTAGCGGGTCTGCTTCTGGCAGTCCCTCTACAGCGGAAACTGGATTCTTCTGATTCTGCGCCTGCAAGTCAAGAAAAATTATTGCCAATTTTTCCAAATGACGATCCGCAGCCACCACGAATTACAAAGACAGCAGCAGAAAAACAAACTTCAGAAACAAAAAGAGCCACAATCTGCGGCTCTTAGGGTGAAAATAGGGAAATTCAGGCAGAAGCACTGATCAATTGGTCAAACTCTGCTAATAGACGACGCAACTCGCGACTTTCTTGCGGCCGATCCACGTACACCGTTTCAGCCATCACCAGGATGCCCGAGGCACTGGGCAGCGGCGCACCGCTTTCGAGTATCTGTTTCATCTTCGGCAGAAAGATCCACTGCAGCCACTGATCGAAGTTCATGGCGTCGACGGCGAACGGCGTGGTGCTGGCCAGGGCTTGCGCACTGGGCGCCTCGGCGGCCCACCAGCCCTGCCTGTGCAGCTCGTGCTCTATCAGCAGCAGGTGGTCTGCAATCGCCAGAATGCGCGCCTCCATTACAGGCTGACCTTGGCTTTCTGGCGAGCCAGCGCGGCGCCGGCGGCGTCACCCTGCTTGTCGCGCGCCTGGGCGATGATGTCCCACAGGCCGGCCTGCAGATCGGGGCGACCGTTGGCGTAGGTCAGGGCACGGCGCGCCAGCTGTTCGGACTGCGCCGCATCGCCCTGGGCCAGTCGCACCTGGGCCAGACGGTAGAGTACCTGCGGTTCACGCGGGGCAATGCGCTGGGCACGCTCAAGGCTGGACGAGGCGCCGTTGAGATCGCCGCCGGTCTGCTGCGTCTGCGCCGTGGTCAACAGCGCCAGCACCGGGCCATCGAGCTGTTCGTCAGCCGAGAGGCCGCCGCTGCCGGTGTTCGAACTGGGGATGCCGGTGGGTGCGCTCGGTGCGCTGTAGCCACCGCTGCTGGTGCTCGGGAACGGCGCCGAATTCTGCGGGCCTGGGGTAATCGGCCCGGTGTCGATCGACGCTGGCCCGGTAGGCGCCGCAAAGGTCTGGATCGGCTCGGAGCCGGCGCCCTGGGGCACCATCACCGTCACCCCGGAATCCTGCGGCATCGCCTGCGCCTGGCGAGTACCGGTGTTCACGGCAGCGCCGGCACGGTTGGCCGACACTCGCTCGCTGTTGGAAACCCGCGTCCCTGAATCCACTACGGGGATCGAGCCACGCTGCACGCTGGCGCAACCTGTAAGCAAAGCCAGTGCCGTCAAGGCAGGAAACAACCACTTGTTCACGTCACACCCTCTTTGCTGTGCTTTGGCTTAATTCATCCAGCCCTTGACCCAGTCCATCACGGACTCGGCAGGTGCCTGCTCGCCGCCACAGGCGGCGCCGGCCACTGGCTCACTGCCGCGAATATACGGCATCTGTACCGCGCCCGGGCAGCTGGCATCGGAACCTTGGCCGGTATGCGGATCGACCCAGGCCTGCACCACGTTGTCAGGCTGTGGCATGTCCAGCGGCAGCGGGTCGGCCTTGCGCATGAAGCTGGTCCAGACCTGCAACGCGCCGGTGGCGCCGGTGAACGGTGTCTTGCCGTTGTCATCGCGACCCAGCCACACCACTGCCAGCAGGTCCTGGCTGAACCCTGCGAACCAGCTGTCACGCGAATCGTTGCTGGTACCGGTCTTGCCGGCCAGGTTCAACGAACTGGGCAATACACTGTAAACCGAGCGCCCGGTACCTTCACGCATCACCCGCTGCATGGCGTTCTGCACCAGATAGATGGAGCCCGGGTCGAAGGTCTGCTGGATCTGGAACGGGTAGCGCTTGAGCGGCTCGCCCTCGGCGGTCAGCACGCTGCGGATGCCTCGCATCGGCGTGTTGAAGCCGCCATTGGCCAGGGTCTGGTACATGGTCGCAACCTGCACCGGCGACATGCCCCCGGCACCCAGCAGCATCGACGGGAAGGCCGGCCAGTCGACGTTGACACCCAGGCGGCCAATGGTCTTGAGCACGTTGGGCACGCCCACTTCCAGGCCAAGCTTGGCGGTCGACAGGTTGTAGGAATTGGCCAGCCCCTGGTACAGGAAGATCGTGCCATGGGCGCGCCGGTCGTAGTTCTGCGGCTTCCACACCTGGCCGTCGGCGCCCTTCACCGAGAAGGGTTCATCCTGCACCCAGCTGGTGAGGGTGAACTGGCTCGGTTTTTCCAGCGCGGTCAGGTACACCGCCGGCTTGACCAGCGAGCCGATGGGACGCACGGCGTCGATGGCACGGTTGAAACCGGCAAACCCGGCCTGGCGGCTGCCGATCAGTGCCTGCACCTCCCCGGTTTCCGGGTTGGTCACCACCATCGCCGCCTCGACTTCGTCCGCCCCCTTGCGCCCGCTGAGGCGCTTGAAGGTTTCGTTCATCGCCGCTTCGGACTTCATCTGCAGGATCGGGTCGAAGCTGGTGAAGATACGCAGCCCCTCCTCGGTCAAGTCTTCGTCACGGTAGTCCTGGCGCAACTGGCGCTTGACCAGGTCGAGGAAGCCGGGGAACGAGCTGTCCGCCAGGCTGCCGCGCTTGGTCACACCCAGTGGCATTTTCTTCGCGGCTTCGACCGCCTCGGGGGTCGCCACGCCCTGCTCGGCCAGCAGGTCGAGCACCAGGTTGCGACGTGTCAGCGCGCGTTCCGGAGAACGACGCGGGTTGTAGTAGGACGGCCCCTTGACCATGCCCACCAGCAGCGCCACCTGGTGCAGCTTGAGCTCGGACAGCGGCTGGCTGAAGAAGAACTGGCTGGCCAGGCCGAAACCGTGCACCGCACGCTGGCCATCCTGGCCCACGAACACCTCGTTGAGGTACGCCTCGAGGATGTCGCGCTTGCTGTAGTGGGCTTCGAGCAGCAGCGCCATCATCGCTTCGTTGAGCTTGCGGCTGAGGCTGCGCTCGTTGGTCAGGTAGAAGTTCTTGACCAACTGCTGGGTCAGGGTACTGCCGCCCTGGCGCATGGCGCCGGACGAGGTGTTGACCCAGATGGCCCGCGCAATCGACTTGGGCGACACCCCGAAGTGGTGGTAGAAGTCACGGTCTTCCACCGCCACCAGGGTTTCGAGCAGATAGGGCGGCGCCTGATCGAGCTTGATCAGGATGCGGTCTTCAAGGTTCTTCGGGTAGATGCCGCCGATCAGCAGCGGCTCCAGGCGCACCACGTCGAGCTTCGAGCCATTGGTACCGCTCAGGCCGGCAACGTAGTCGCCCGAGAAGCGCACGCGCACGCCCTGGGCTTTTTCCATGCCTTCATAGAACTGGAAGCCGCGGGTATTGAGGTCGATGGTGTTGCCATTGACCGAGGCCGCGCCCGGGCCGTTGGCCACGCTTTCGCGGCGATAGCCCAGGGCGTCGAGCTCGATCAGGAAGTCGTTCTTGCTCAGCTTCTGCCCGACGAACAGCTCGAGCGGGCGTGCGTAGACCTTGGCCGGGATGGTCCAGCGTTTGCCGGAGAATTTCTCCTGGACCACGGCATCGAGGTAAACCGCAAAGCCGGCCAGCACCACAAGGCCGACCAGGCTGAGCTTGAGGGCCCAGCCCAACCAGGCGCGCGCGCGGCCAGAAGGGCGTTTTTTAGAGGTACGGGAAGATCGGGTACGAGTCATGGCGGCGGATTATACGCACTTTATGGCTTGTCGACAGACGCCCTCCGGCGGTTTGCAGCGGCCCCGCTTGCCGCCATAATGGTCGATTCGAATCTCCCACGACCCAGAAGGATCGACCGTGAGCCAAGCCTTGATCGCCGCCCTGCAAAACCCGGCCCTGTTTGCGCACCCTGTAAAGGAATTCCAGGTCATCGAGACGCACATTTCCTGGGTGCTGCTCACGGGCGAATACGCCTACAAGATCAAGAAACCGATGAACTTCGGCTTCCTGGACTTCACCGAGCTGTCGGGTCGCGCGCATTTCTGCGCCGAAGAACTGCGCCTCAACCAGCGCCTGACCGACGACCTGTACCTGGAAGTACTGCCCATCACCGGCAGCGTCGAGGCCCCGCAGCTGGGAGGTGACGGCGCGCCGATCGAGTACGCGCTGAAAATGCGCCAGTTCCCCCAGAACCAGATGCTTAGCACGCTGCAGGCCAATGGCGAACTGACCGCTGCGCATATCGACCAGATGGCCCGCCAGATCGCCCAGTTCCACCTGGCCGCACCGAAAGTGGCTGTCGAACACCCGCTGGGCACGCCCGACAGCGTGATGGCTCCGGTTGAACAGAACTTCGAACAGATTCGCCCGTTCCTCAGCGACAAGGCCGACCTGGTGCAGCTCGATGCGCTGCAGGCCTGGGCGCGCAGCAGCTTCGATCGACTGCACGGCCTGTTCGAAACGCGCAAGGCCGAAGGTTTCATACGCGAGTGCCATGGCGATATCCACCTGGGCAACGCCACACTGATCGACGGCAAGGTGGTGATTTTCGACTGCATCGAATTCAACGAACCCTTCCGCCTGACCGATGTGTACGCCGATACGGCGTTCCTGGCCATGGACCTGGAAGACCGCGGCCTCAAGTCGCTGGCGCGGCGCTTCATCAGCCAGTACCTGGAAATCACCGGCGATTACGCCGGCCTCGAACTGCTGAACTTCTACAAGGCCTACCGTGCTCTGGTGCGGGCCAAGGTCGCGCTGTTCAGCATGCCGGCCGACGCCGATGGCGTACAACGGGCCACCACCCTGCGTCAGTACCGCAACTACGCCAACCTGGCCGAAAGCTACAGCGCTATCCCGTCGCGCCTGCTGGCCATCACCCACGGTGTGTCGGCCGTTGGCAAAAGCCATGTCGCCATGCGCATGGTCGAAGCACTGGGTGCCATTCGCCTGCGCTCGGACGTTGAACGCAAGCGCCTGTTCGGCGAGCAGGCCGAGCAGGCCGCCGGTCAGCTGCAACAAGGCATCTACGCCGATGACGCCAGCCAGAAGACCTACCAGCACCTGCATCAGCTGGCCGGGACAATCCTGCGCGCGGGGTTCCCGGTGGTGATCGATGCCACCTACCTCAAGCAGGCACAGCGCCAGGCCGCCGCCGACGTTGCCAGCGAAACCGGCGTTCCCTTCCTGATCCTCGACTGCAATGCACCGGACGCCGTGATCGCCAGCTGGCTGGCACAGCGCCAGGCCGACCAGAACGACCCGTCCGACGCCACTCTGGAAGTGGTCGCCGCCCAGCAAGCCAGTCGCGACCCGCTGACAGGCGAAGAGCTGCTCAAGGCCAAGCGCGTGGAAACCAACGAAAGCGGCAGCCTGGATGAACTGGTCAAGCAGATTCGCCAGCGCCTGCCCGGCCTTTAAAACGGCGAGGGCGTGAAGCAGTCCACACTTCACGCCTCTATCTCGGGCGCCTCCGCACAGTGGCACTATAATGCCATCATCAGGCCACACAAGGAGGCGCCCTCATGAACCAGCCACGCCAGCTCGACAGCGCGCTATACGCTCTGGTGCACAAGGAACACATCGCGGAATTCAATCGTGAGAAGCCCAGGAACGCCATTGTCGACTTCAAGGACGGTGACTTTCGAGGGCTGGACCTGCGCAAGCTGGACACCGAGGGCATCGATTTCAGTGGCGCCTACTTTCGCGCCTCCGACCTGCGTGGGCTGGACCTGCGCGAGAACTGCCTCGAAGGTGCCAGCCTGGCCCATGCGCAGATCTCCGGCACCTACTTCCCCGCAGAACTGAGTGCCGACGAGATTCTGATGTCGGTCAATTTCGGCACCCGCCTGCGTTACCGCACCCGCTGAAAGCATCTGCCGACAGACACCGCCTGGCAATGCCGGCGGTGGCTGCAGGCCCCGCCGTGCACCGCCCATGGCAAAACGCCGCGTATTTTCCAACTGCCGCTACACTCCTTCTTGACCTGCCCACGAATCAATCTCCAGGACCCGTTCAGCCGTCGCAAGGAGGCTTGATGAACGATGAACTTCAGCATCTGAAAAATCTTGGCAAGACGTCGGCGCAGTGGCTGCATGCGGTGGGCATCCACAGTCTCTCGGACCTTCGTCGGCTGGGCGCGGTGAACGCCTACCACGCGGTACGCAGCCGCGGCTTTCGTGCCTCGAAGGTGCTGCTCTACGCGATAGAAGGCGCGCTGCTGGATGTGCACTGGAACGACATCCCCGTTGAACGCAAGGATGCGCTGAACAAACAGCTGGATGCCAAGGCGCCCTGCAAAAATAATTGAAATAAGCAGAATGAAAGGATTGACTTCGAAATGAGAATCGTTATGATTATCACAACTGGTCGCGAGACTGGTTGGATATTCTGAAAGACCTTGGTTCGGACTCTCAGATTATCTCCTCATCAGGCTAATCACGGTTATTGACCCGGCACTTTGCCGGGTCTTTTTTTGCCTGGGATTTGAGTTGCCTGTCATGGCCTATGCACTGGCAAGCCAGCAAAAAAGGGCCACCACACATTCCCAGCCTGTATCACCCGCCCTTGCGCAGGCTCGCACAGTAATCCTGCTCGGCCACGCCAGCGGTAAACCACACGTAATCGGCCATGCCTGCGTCCACCTTCTCCCCCACCTGCGCCAGCATCAGCACGCTGGTGCCCTGCTCTACCCCCAGGTCCAGCAGATGCAAGGGCACGCCCAAGTCGTTGCGCACGTGATAGGCCCCCGCCAACAGCAGGGCCGGCGTCGGCACCTGCATCAGGCGCTGGGCGATTCGCCGGTCACGCTGCTGCTGTACCGCCAGCATGGCCGGCATCTGCGATTCAGGCAGCAGCCCGCAATGCCCTTCACGTACCTGGTCGAGCAAGGCCTGGGTAACCGCAGCGGTCGTAGCGTGCTGCCCCTCCAACTTCGGTACCTGGCGGTAGATATCCCGCACCTCGGCGCGATCAAGGTTCGCCGCCAGCAACGGATAGGGCTGCCCCAGCGCATGGCGCACGATCGGGCCATACAGGGCCCAATCCCAACCTGATTGCCAGTGCAGCGCCGACACCAGGTCGACCGGTAGCGTGGGCTGCTGCTTGAGTGCATCCACCCGCGCCTGCTGCGCCGGCTCCAGCATCTCCAACAGCAGGCTGCCCTGCGGCCGTTGCTGCTCCAGCGCGCGTAACAACCACAACTGCAAGGCATGGTGATCGGGGTTGTCGTGCTGCTCCCCCACCAGCACCCGCGGTGCCGCAGCCAGGCGCCGGACCAGTTGCTCCGGTGTCAGTAACCGGCCTGTGCTCAACTCGCGGATCTGCCCCAGTTCGGCATGCTCGCGCCCCTGCGGGCCTTGCCACTGCGGCAGTGGCGCCAACGTTGCGCCGGACTGGCAAGCGCTCAGTCCCAACGCCAGCAGCAACAGGGCGCCAAACAGCAACGTGCGAGGCATGGGCGAGCTCCTAGCGGGCGATGATGAGCGGGTGCCCCCGCTCGGGGTGAGGTTGAACCAGTACTTCAAGGCCGAACACGGCGCGCAGCGCTTCGGGCCGAAGCACCTGTTCAGGGGTATCCAGCGCATGCGGGCAGCCACGTTCGAGCAGCAGGATGCGGTCACAATAGCGCGCCGCCAAGTTCAGGTCATGCAGGATCACCAGTACCGCCGCACCACGGTCGGCAAAGGCTCTGACCGCCTGCAACGTGGTGTGCTGATGCAGGGGGTCGAGCATGGACGTCGGCTCGTCGAGCAACAGCGTGCAGCCGTCGCCCCCTGGCCAGAGCTGCGCCAGCACCCGCGCCAGGTGCACTCGCTGACGCTCGCCCCCCGACAGCGCCAGGTAACTGCGCCCCACCAGGTGCCCGGCATCCGCCGCCTCCAGTGCCTCGACAACGATTGCCTGGTCGCGCACCTGACCGGTGCGGTGGGGCAGTCGCCCCATGGCCACCACCTCCTCGACACGAAACGCAAAGCCCAGGCTTGAAGTCTGCGGCAGTACCGCCAGGCGTTGTGCCCGCTCATGCCCGCTCCAGTCGCCCAACGCACGCTCATCCAGCAGCACACGGCCATGATGGGCAGGCAATTCGCCGCACAACGCTGCGAGCAAGGTGCTCTTGCCAGCACCATTGGGGCCCAGCACACCCAGCACCTGCCCCGGCTCGATGCCCAGGGTGATGCCATCGAGCACCCGGGTCTGCCCGCGCACCACCTGCAGGTTCTCCACCCGTAGCATCAGGCACGCCCCCGTAGCAGCAGAAAAAGGAAGAAGGGGGCACCGATAAATGCAGTGACGATGCCAATCGGCAGTTCTGCCGGCGCCAGTGCCAGCCGCGCGATCAGGTCGGCGAACAGCAGCAGCGACGCTCCGGCCAGCAGCGACGCCGGCAGCAACACGCGATGGTCGGGGCCGGACAACAGTCGCACCATGTGCGGCACCACCAGCCCGACAAAACCGATCAACCCCGCCGCCGCTACCGCCGCCCCCACGCCCAGCGCGGTGCAGAACACCAGTTCGCGCTTGAGTGTTTCGACCTCGATACCCAGGTGGCGCGCCTCCGACTCACCCAGCAGCAGGGCATTGAGCGCCTCGGCCCGGCGTGGCAGCCACCAGGTCACCACCACCGCCACCAGCAACAACGGCCACAGGCGCGGGTAGCTTGCGCCATTGAGACTGCCCAGGTTCCAGAACGTCAGCGTACGCAGCGTGGCGTCATCGGCAAGATAAGTGAACAGCCCCACCACCGAGGCGGCCAGGGCGGTCAGGGCGATGCCCGCCAGCAGCATGGTGGCGACACTGGTCTGACCGTCCCGCCGGCCCAACCGGTAGACCAGCGCCGTCACGCCCAGCCCGCCGAGAAAGGCGAAGATCGACAACAGATAGGGCGCGAACACCTCGGGCACGCCCCCCAGCCAGTTGCCGCCCACAATCGCCACCGCCGCCCCGAGTGCAGCACCGCTGGACACCCCGACCAGGCCGGGGTCGGCCAGCGGGTTGCGAAACAGGCCCTGCATCGCCACCCCGGAAATCGCCAGCACCGCGCCGACCACCAGCCCGAGCAAGGTGCGCGGCAGACGAATCTGGCCCAGGATCAGTTCGGCCTGCTCCAGCCCCTGGGCCTGAATCGGCACGCCTATCAGGCGCAGCCCGGCTCGCAGGGTGTCGAGCAACGGCAGGCTGACCGGCCCCAGGGCCAATGACAGCCACACCGCCAACAGGCACAGCAGGCTCAGGCCGATGAACAGAGCACGCGGTGGTACCAGTCGATTCATGGGGCCAGTTGCGCCTTGGCCGCCGGGTAGAAGGCTTGCGCCAGCGCTTGCAGGCTGGCCGGCTGACGCGGCCCGAGGCCGCCCACCAGCAAGGTCGGGTCAAGTTCGACCAGACGCTTGTCCCGTGCTGCGCGAGAGGCCGCCAGCGCCGGGTTTTCCTTGAGCAGGGCCTGCAGCGCCGCCTCGCCCGACAGGCTGCGATCGGCAAACACCAGCACCTGGGGGTTCAGCGCCGCCAGCGCCTCGACCGAGAAGTTCTTGTAGCCGTCATTGTCGGCCAGGTTGCGCCCGCCGGCCTGGCGAATCATCCAGTCGCCTGCGGTCCCCTTGCCCGCGATCATCGGCTTGGCACCGCCATGCCCCACCAGCAGAATCACGCCCGGGGCCGCCTGATTGCCCTGCACTGCCTTGATTCGTGCCGCCAGCCCGTCAAGCTGCTGCCGGTACTCGCCGAACAGGCGCTCTGCCTGTGCCTCGTCGCCCATCAGACGGCCCAATTGCCGGAGGTTGCCATGTACGGCCTGCAGCTCGGGCGTGCTCGAAAACAGCTCCACCTTCACCCCGGCCCCCCGGAGCTGCTTGAGCACCTCTGGCGGGCCCATCTCCTCAGTGCCCACCAGCAGGTCCGGGCGCAAGCTGAGCACCCCTTCGGCCGACAGCTGACGCTGGTAGCCGATGCTGGGCAGCGCCTTGAGGCTCGCAGGGTGCTGGCTGGTGGTGTCGACGCCCACCAGCCGCGACTCGCCGCCCAGCGCCACCACCCACTCGCTCAGCGCACCGCCGGCACTGACCCAGCGGGCGGCCAGGGGTTCGGCCTGGGCCGCCGAGTTGAAAACAAGCCCGATACACAGGGCAATCAGGCTGGCACGTCGGCGCATAGCAAGGCTTCCTTAGATGAAGGCGGACCGTTGTCCAGGTGGATAACGGTTGGGCAGTGCCCGTACTCGCGGTATAAAGACGCCGGGCACGGCCACTGCGGGCAATTTGATAATTATTTGCATTTGGACGTCAAGCCGACTCTCGTTTCTTCAAGTGAACCTACCCATGCACCTTCTTTGCCGCCCGTCCGATCTGGGCGAGGGCCAAAGCCGTGGCTTCAAGGCCGCAGGCATCGACCTGTTCGGCGTACGTCGCCAGGGCCGCGTCTACCTGTACCGCAACCGCTGCCCGCATCGTGGCATCGGCCTGAACTGGGAGGCAGACCAATTCCTGGACCCCAGCGCCCAACTGATCGCCTGCGTTCATCACGGCGCACTGTTCGTGCCGGAGTCCGGTGAATGCGTGGCCGGCCCCTGTACCGGGGATGCATTGCAGGCCCTGGACTGCCGGGAAGACAGCCAGGGCATCTGGCTCATTACGTGAGCATCACCGGCAATGCGCGGTCGATGCTGATCTGCTCGCCGTCCAGGTGCACGCCGTAGGCCAGCACCTCGACACCTTCGGCTGCCGCTGCACGCAAGGCCGCGGCATAGGCGCTGTCGATTTCCTCGGCCGGGCGCACCGCATCGATGCCGCTCAGGTTCACGCAATACAGTTGCACCGCCCGCACACCCTGGCGCACCAGTGCCGACAGTTCGCGCAGGTGCTTGGCGCCACGTTGGGTCACCGCGTCGGGAAACGCCGCTATCCGCGAGCCGTCGAAGCCCAGGGTCACGCTCTTGACCTCGACATAGGCCGGCCCTGTGGGGTACTCCAGGCGAAAATCGATGCGGCTGCGTTCCTCGCCATAGGCCACCTCCCGCCGGAGCGCCGTGAAGCCGGCCAGCTCGGTGATGCGCCCGGCGTGCAGCGCCTCTTCGACGATGGCATTGGCCCGCCCGGTGTTCACACAGGCCAGCCGGCCTTGCGGGGTCTCGGCGATTTCCCAGGTGCCCGGCAATTTGCGCTTGGGGTCGCTGGACCGACTGAACCAGACCTTGCCGCCCTCCAGCATGCAGTTGAGCATCGACCCGGTGTTGGGGCAGTGGATGGTCATCTGTTCGCCGTTGGCCAGTTCGATGTCGGCCAGAAAACGTTTGTAGCGACGCAGCAGGCGCGCCTGCTCAAGTTCGGGGAAAAAACGCATCAGCCTTGCCAACTCCGCAAACCGCGGGCGATCCGCTCGACCGCCTGCTGCAGGCGCGGCAGGCTCTGGGTGTAGGCAAACCGCACATGGTGCCCGGCCTGGTGACGACCGAAGTCCAGGCCCGGGGTGAAGGCCACGTGTTCGGTTTCGAGGAAGTGCTGGCAGAACGCGAAGGCATCACCGCCGAACGCGCTGATATCGGCGTACAGGTAGAACGCGCCTTGCGGTTCCACCGCGATACCGAAGCCCAGCTCGCGCAAGGCCGGCAACAGGAAGTCGCGACGCCGCGCGAACTCGGCGCGACGCTCCTCGAAAATCGCCAGCGTGCGCGGTTCGAAACAGGCCAGCGCAGCATGTTGGGCCATGCTCGGCGCACTGATGTAGAGGTTTTGCGCCAGCTTCTCCAGGTCGGCGACCGCTGCAGGCGGCGCTACCAGCCAGCCGAGGCGCCAGCCGGTCATGCCGAAATATTTTGAGAAACTATTCAGCACGAAGGCTTCGTCATCGACTTCCAGCACGCTGGGGGCGTCGATGCCGTAGGTCAGGCCGTGATAGATCTCGTCGACCACCAGGTGGCCATTGTGCGCACGGGTGGCCTGCGACAGGCTGGCCAGTTGCTCGCGGTCGAGCACCGTGCCGGTGGGGTTGGCGGGCGAGGCCACCAGTGCACCGACGGTCTCGTTGTCCCAGTAACGCTCGACCAGGTCGGCATTGAGCTGGTAGTTGGCCTCGGGGCCGACCGGCACCAGTTGCGCACCGCCCTCGACCAGGCGCAGAAAGTGCCGGTTGCACGGGTAGCCCGGGTCGGCCAGCAGCCAGTGCTTGCCTGGGTCGACCAACAGGCTGGCCGCCAGCAGCAATGCGCCCGAGCCGCCCGGGGTGATCAGGATGCGCTGCGGGTCGATGTTCACCCCGTAACGCTGGGCATAGAACCCGGCAATCGCCTCGCGCAGCGCAGGCAGGCCACGTGCCGCGGTGTAGCGCGTGTGGCCTGCGGCCAGGGCAGCCTGGCCGGCTTCGACGATGGGCGCGGCAGTGGTGAAGTCCGGCTCGCCGATCTCCAGGTGGATCACGTCATGCCCGGCTGCCTGCAGTTCGTTGGCCCGCGCCAGCAGCGCCATGACGTGAAAGGGTTCGATGGCGCGACTGCGCGCACTGTAGGGCTGGGCCATGGCCTTCTCTCAAATGGGTCTAAAATGATGATTCTACCCATGCATGGGAACGAACGTGTGGGTAAAGCCGTGGTCAACCGGGGAGACAACCGGGAGTAGCGCGCCCCGATTCGATCTGGTAAGTTCGGCGGCTCGCAGTCGCAGGGCCGGCGGGCGCCGGAGATGGAGAAGCCTGCGCAATGGATTAGAAGAGTGAGAGGCGGTCTATTCATGTCCACCCAAGAAAAGAAACAAACCGTTCAAGCCGTTGGCGACTTCACCCCCTATGAAGCTGGTAAGGGTGAGGAGTACATGAGCGATGACATGCGGGCCCACTTTGTCTCCATCCTGAACAAGTGGAAGCAGGACCTGATGAAGGAAGTGGATCGGACTGTAGACCACATGAAGGAAGAGGCAGCCAACTTTGCCGACCCGGCAGACCGTGCCAGCCAGGAAGAAGAGTTTGCGCTGGAACTGCGCAATCGTGACCGCGAGCGCAAGTTGATCAAGAAGATCGACAAGACGCTGCAACTGATCCAGGACAAGGACTACGGCTGGTGCGAAGACTGCGGTGTTGAAATCGGTGTGCGCCGCCTGGAGGCCCGCCCTACCGCCGACAAGTGCTTCGACTGCAAGAACCTTGCGGAAATCAAGGAAAAACAGGTCGGCAAGGCCTGACCTGAACAGAACGGGGCGCTCAAGGCGCCCCGTTTCATTTATGGCTGTCGGATCTACCCGCCTGTGATGAACACCCCGCGCTACATCGGGCGCTTCGCCCCCACCCCCAGTGGTTTTCTGCATTTCGGCTCGCTGGTCGCCGCCCTCGCCTCGTGGCTGGACGCACGCGCGGTGGGCGGGCAATGGCTGCTGCGCATGGAAGACATCGACCCGCCGCGCGAAGCCCCCGGCGCCCAGGCCGCCATCCTGCACACTCTGGAAAACTACGGCCTGCACTGGGACGGCGCAGTGGTGTACCAGAGCCAGCGTCACGACGCCTATGCCGCCGTGGTGCAGCGCCTGTTCCAGCAGGGCCTGGCGTACGCCTGTACCTGTTCGCGCAAGCAGCTGGAAGGGTACAACGGTATCTATCCGGGCCTGTGCCGCAACCTGGGCCACGCCCAGGAGGACGCGGCCATTCGCCTGCGCGTGCCGGAGCTGAGCTATCACTTCACCGACCGTCTGCAGGGCCGCTTCGAGCAGCACCTGGGACGCGAGGTGGGCGACTTCGTGATCCGGCGCCGCGATGGCCTGTACGCTTACCAGCTGGCAGTGGTGCTGGACGATGCCTGGCAAGGCGTGACCGATATCGTGCGCGGCGCCGACCTGCTCGACAACACCCCGCGCCAGCTGTACCTGCAGGAGCTGCTGGGCCTGTCGCAGCCGCGCTACCTGCATGTGCCGCTGATCACTCAGCCCGACGGGCACAAGCTGGGCAAGTCGTATCGCTCGGCACCGTTGCCAGCGGACCAGGCCACACCCTTGCTGTTGCGGGCCTTGCGTGCTCTCGGCCAACCGGTCGAGGCGGGCATGGCGCTGGGTACGCCGAGCGAGGTACTCGCGCACGCCGCCCAGCACTGGAATACCGACGCCCTGCCCCGGCGCCTGAGCGTGCCCGAAGCCGACCTTCATTGATCGCTGCCCACTGCTGACACAGGCGTTGAGCCCTTCGCTGGCAGGCCAGCGCCCATCGGTGCACCGTTGCCCTCAAGGCCAGTACAGAACCTGGGCAGCGAAGAGGCCGGAACAGCTTGCACAAAGCCCAACAAATTCAATTCGTTGGGCATTCTGGCGAAGGTCGTTTGCAGGCACCGGCCCTTCCGTTACCATCGACGCCGATTTGCGCCAATAATAAGCCCAGGCACGCAGCGTCCACAGCCAACGAGGCCCGCATGTACATCTATCGCTTGGTCCTGCTTCTGGTAGTGGGGATCTACCTGTTCTCCCCGGCCATCATGGACTGGTGGATCGAACCCACCGGCGCCTGGTATCGCCCCTACCTGCTGTGGCTGATCCTGATCGTCGTGACCTTTATCCTGCAGAGCCAACGTGATGCCGATGAGCTTTAGCCTGACCCAGATGATCCTGATCAGCGCCGCCTACCTGCTGGTGCTGTTCGGCGTGGCCTGGATCAGCGAGCGCGGCATGATCCCGCGCTCGATCATTCGCCACCCACTGACCTACACCCTGTCGCTGGGCGTGTACGCCAGCGCATGGGCCTTCTACGGTACAGTCGGCCTGGCCTACCAGTACGGCTACGGTTTCCTGGCCTGTTACCTGGGAGTGTCCGGTGCATTCCTGCTCGCCCCGGTGCTGCTCTATCCGATCCTGAAGATCACCCGCACCTACCAGCTCTCGTCGCTGGCCGACCTCATCGCGTTCCGCTTTCGCAGTACCTGGGCCGGCGCCCTCACCACGATCTTCATGCTGATCGGCGTGCTGCCGCTGCTGGCCCTGCAGATCCAGGCCGTGGCCGACTCCATCAGCATCCTCACCGGCGAGCCGGTCAAGAGTCGCGTGGCCCTGGCCTTCTGCGCCATGATCACGCTGTTCACCATCTTCTTTGGCTCACGCCATATCGCCACCCGCGAGAAACACGAAGGGCTGGTATTCGCCATCGCCTTCGAGTCGGTGGTCAAGCTGCTGGCGTTGGGCGGCATCGGCCTGTATGCGCTGTACGGGGTGTTCGGCGGCCCGCACGAGCTGGAGGTGTGGCTGCTGCAGAACCAGACCGCCCTCGCCGCGCTGCACACACCCTTGCAGGAAGGCCCGTGGCGCACCCTGCTGCTGGTGTTCTTCGCCTCGGCCATCGTGATGCCGCACATGTACCACATGGCCTTTACCGAGAACCTCAACCCGCGCTCGCTGGTCAGCGCCAGTTGGGGCCTGCCGCTGTTCCTGCTGCTGATGAGCCTGGCGGTACCGCTTATCCTGTGGGCCGGGCTCAAGCTGGGCGCCAGCACCAGCCCGGAATACTTCACCCTGGGCCTGGGCATCGCCGCCAACAATCAGGCCCTGGCGCTACTGGCCTACATCGGCGGGCTATCCGCCGCCAGCGGGCTGATCATCGTCACCACGCTGGCGCTGTCGGGCATGGCGCTGAACCACCTGGTGCTGCCGCTGTACCAGCCGCCGGCCGAAGGCAACATCTATCGCTGGCTGAAATGGACGCGCCGCGCGCTGATCGTGGCGATCATCGCCGCCGGTTTCGGCTTCTATCTGCTGCTCGGCGCCCAGCAGGACCTGGCCAACCTGGGCATCGTCGCCTTCGTTGCCACCCTGCAGTTCCTGCCAGGCGTGCTGTCGGTGCTGTACTGGCCCACCGCCAACCGGCGCGGCTTCATCGCCGGCCTGCTGGCGGGGATCCTGGTGTGGATGGTGACCATGCTGCTGCCGCTGGTGGGCAACCTGCAGGGCTTCTACATTCCGCTGCTGAACATGATCTATGTGCTCGACGACACCAGCTGGCACATGGCGGCGATCGCCTCGCTGGCGGCCAACGTGCTGCTGTTCACCCTGATCTCGCTGTTCAGCAACGCCAGCGCCGAGGAAGTCGCCGCCGCCGAGGCCTGCGCCGTGGATAACGTGCGCCGTCCGCAACGGCGCGAACTGCACGCCGCCTCGCCGCAGGAATTCGCCACCCAGCTGGCCAAGCCGCTGGGCGCCAAGGCCGCGCAGAAAGAAGTCGAGCAAGCCCTGCGCGACCTGTACCTGCCCTTCGACGAACGCCGCCCGTACGCCCTGCGACGTCTGCGCGACCGCATCGAGGCCAACCTGTCGGGCCTGATGGGCCCCAGCGTGGCACAGGACATGGTCGAGACCTTCCTGCCGTACAAGTCGGGCAGCGAGAACTACGTGACCGAAGACATCCATTTCATCGAGAGCCGCCTGGAAGACTATCACTCGCGCCTCACCGGCCTGGCCGCCGAGCTCGATGCCCTGCGCCGCTACCACCGCCAGACCCTGCAGGAGCTGCCCATGGGCGTCTGCTCGCTGGCCAAGGATCAGGAGATCCTGATGTGGAACAGGGCCATGGAAGAGCTGACCGGCATCCCCGCCAAGCGTGTGGTCGGCTCGCGCCTGACCACCATCGGCGAACCCTGGCGCGGCCTGTTGCTGGGGTTCATCAACGTGCCCGACGAGCACCTGCACAAGCAGCGCCTGGGCCTGGACGGGCAGACCCGCTGGCTCAACCTGCACAAGGCGGCCATCGACGAGCCCCTGGCACCTGGCAACAGCGGCCTGGTGCTGTTGGTGGAAGACCTCACCGAAACCCAGATGCTCGAAGACAAGCTGGTGCACTCCGAGCGCCTGGCCAGCATCGGCCGCCTGGCCGCCGGGGTCGCCCACGAAATCGGCAACCCGGTCACCGGCATCGCCTGCCTGGCGCAGAACCTGCGTGAAGAGCGCGAGGACGACGGCGAGATCACCGAGCTGAGCAGCCAGATCCTGGAGCAGACCAAACGCATCTCGCGCATTGTCCAGTCGCTGATGAGCTTCGCCCACGCCGGCAGCCACCAGCACAGTGACGAACCGGTGTGCCTGGCCGAAGTGGCGCAGGATGCCATCGGTCTGCTGGCCTTGAACCGGCGCAATTTCGAAGTACAGTTCTTCAACCTGTGCGACCCCGAGCACTGGGTCGACGGCGATCCGCAGCGCCTGGCGCAGGTACTCATCAACCTGCTGTCCAACGCCCGCGATGCATCGCCGGCCGGCACGGCGGTACGGGTCAAGAGCGAAGCCAGCGAGCACACCGTCGACCTGATCGTCGAGGACGAAGGCAGCGGCATTCCGAAGAGCATCATGGACCGGCTGTTCGAACCCTTCTTCACCACCAAGGATCCGGGCGAAGGCACCGGGCTGGGGCTCGCTCTGGTCTATTCCATCGTGGAAGAGCATTATGGACAAATCACCATCGACAGCCCGGCCGATACTCAAAGCCAGCGTGGCACCCGGATCCGTGTGACCCTGCCGCGTCATGTCGTAGCGACGTCCGCTGTGAACTGAGACCGTCGAGAGAATTGAATCAATGCCGCATATTCTGATCGTCGAAGACGAAACCATCATCCGCTCGGCCTTGCGTCGCCTGCTCGAACGCAACCAGTACCAGGTCAGCGAAGCCGGCTCGGTACAGGAGGCCCAGGAACGCTTCAGCATTCCGAGCTTCGACCTGATTGTCAGCGACCTGCGCCTGCCCGGCGCACCGGGTACCGAGCTGATCAAGCTGGGCGAAGGCAAGCCGGTGCTGATCATGACCAGCTACGCCAGCCTGCGCTCGGCCGTCGACTCGATGAAGATGGGCGCAGTGGACTACATCGCCAAGCCCTTCGATCACGACGAGATGCTCCAGGCCGTCGCCCGCATCCTGCGCGACCGCCAGAACGCCCCCGCCGCCCCTGCCGAGCGCAGCAGCGCCGGCGCCAAGGCGGCCCCGGCGGACAAGCCGGGCAATGCCAATGGCGAAATCGGCATCATCGGCTCGTGCCCGCCGATGCAGGACCTGTACGGCAAGATCCGCAAGGTCGCGCCCACCGACTCCAATGTACTGATTCAGGGTGAATCGGGTACCGGCAAGGAGCTGGTGGCGCGCGCGCTGCACAACCTGTCACGCCGGGCCAAGGCGCCGATGATTTCGGTCAACTGCGCGGCGATTCCCGAAAGCCTGATCGAGTCCGAGCTGTTCGGTCACGAAAAGGGCGCGTTCACCGGCGCCAGCGCCGGCCGTGCCGGCCTGGTCGAAGCGGCCGACGGGGGCACGCTGTTTCTCGACGAGATCGGCGAACTGCCGCTCGAAGCCCAGGCCCGCCTGCTGCGCGTACTGCAGGAAGGCGAGATCCGACGGGTGGGCTCGGTGCAATCGCAAAAGGTCGATGTGCGCCTGATTGCCGCCACCCACCGCGACCTGAAGAACCTGGCCAAGGTCGGCCAGTTCCGCGAAGATCTTTACTATCGCCTGCACGTGATCGCCCTCAAGCTGCCCGCCCTGCGCGAGCGTGGCGCCGACGTCAACGAGATCGCCAATGCGTTCCTCGCCCGCCAGAGCGCACGCATCGGGCGCAACGACCTGAAGTTCGCCCATGACGCCGAACAGGCCATTCGTCATTACTCCTGGCCGGGCAACGTGCGAGAACTGGAAAACGCCGTGGAGCGCGCGGTGATCCTGTGCGAAAGCCCGGAAATCTCTGCCGACCTGCTGGGCATCGACATCGAGCTGGCCGACCTGGAAGACGATGACGTGTTCGCCGGCCTGCCGTCTGCCGGCGGCGCCGCCAGCAACACCAGCCACGAACCGACCGAAGACCTGTCACTGGAAGACTACTTCCAGCACTTTGTACTCGAACATCAGGACCACATGACCGAGACCGAGCTGGCCCGCAAGCTCGGTGTCAGCCGCAAATGCCTGTGGGAACGTCGTCAGCGCCTGGGTATCCCGCGGCGCAAGAGCGGGGCCACCAGCGAAAGCTGAGCCAGCACGCGCACCGGTGTTACCGGCAGGTAACACCAGGGCGTGTGAAAAAAATGTTACCTCACGCTGATCACGTAACAGAAACCGGGGCATACGGTAACGAATCCCCGGTTTTTTTATGCCCGCCAGACGCCCCCAAAACCGCCTAACCCCTTGTTTTACTGGGGTTTGCAAAAGTTGGCACGGCACCTGCTATATGTTCGGTACAAGAACAATAACAAGCACTGCAAAAGACAATAAAAATAAGACGAATCGGCTCACGCACAATAAGAACAAGACGGCGGAGGCGCAGCTAACTGATTCTTTTGGAGAGGAGTTGTATTTGGGGCTTGCCCCACAACCAGGCAGAGAACAACAAAAACTGCACTCAAGCAGGGCCTGAACTGGTTGGATCGCATGATCACTGCAACCTCAGCGACCAAAGCAATCCGTTTGCTCTTGACTCCCGGTTAGGGAGAACACCCACAAGCCTTGCGGTTTTGTGGGTAGGGCACTCAACAAAAACAAGAAGCCCGGCAAAAGAACAATAAGAGCATGCAACTACTTCTTGGGGAGCTTCGGCTCCCCTTGTAGTTTCCGGCTTTCAGCCCGCCCGATGCACCCGCCTACACCATCCTTCGAGTAAATGCTAGAATCCCCGCCCATCATGCGGCCATTCTTCGTTTTTGGCCGAACATTCCTTCAAACAGTGCATCCCATGCTGAAGAAGTTGTTCCAGTCATTCCGTCCTACCGTGCGTGGCCAGCACCACATTCGCACCACGCCCGAAGTGATCAATAGCGGCCAGCATTCACTGCAACGTGGCCAGTTCAGCCGCCACGCGGTGAACATCGTCGAGCGCCTGCAGAACGCAGGCTACCAGGCCTACCTGGTCGGCGGTTGCGTTCGCGATCAACTCCTGGGCATTACCCCCAAGGACTTCGACGTCGCCACCAGTGCCACCCCCGAACAGGTCCGTGCAGAGTTTCGCAACGCCCGGATCATCGGCCGGCGGTTCAAGCTGGTGCATATCCATTTCGGTCGCGAAATCATCGAAGTCGCCACCTTCCGCGCCAACCATCCCGAGGTCGAGGAAGAGAACAGCCACACCTCTTCACGCAACGAGAGCGGGCGCATCCTGCGTGACAATGTATACGGCACCCTGGAAGAAGACGCGCAGCGCCGCGACTTCACCATCAATGCCCTGTACTACGATCCGGTCAGCGAGCGCATTCTCGATTACGCCAACGGCGTGCACGATATCCGCAACCGTCTGATCCGCCTGATCGGCGACCCTGTGCAGCGCTACCAGGAAGACCCGGTACGTATGCTGCGGGCCGTGCGCTTCGCGGCCAAGCTCAACTTCGGTATCGAAAAGCACACCGTGCAACCGATCCGCGAGCTGGCCCCGATGCTGCGTGAAATCCCTGCCGCACGCCTGTTCGAAGAAACCCTGAAGCTGTTCCTGTCCGGCTATGCGGCCGACACCTTCGAGATGCTGGTCGACCTGCAACTGTTCGACCCGCTGTTCCCGGCCAGTGCCCAGGCGCTGGAAGACCAGCCGACCTACACCCACACCCTGATCAGCCAGGCGCTGATCAACACCGACCTGCGCATCAAGCAAGGCAAGCCGGTCACCCCGGCCTTCCTGTTCGCCGCCATGCTCTGGCCGGCGCTGCCAGGGCGTGCCCTGCGCCTGCAGAGCCGCGGCATGCCGCCGATCCCGGCCCTGCAGGAAGCCGCCCACGAGCTGATCGCCGAACAGTGCCAGCGCATTGCGATCCCCAAGCGCTTCACGATGCCGATCCGCGAGATCTGGGACATGCAGGAGCGCCTGCCACGGCGCAGCGGCAAACGTGCCGACCTGCTGCTGGACAACCCGCGTTTTCGCGCCGGCTACGACTTCCTGCTGCTGCGCGAGAGCGCGGGCGAGGAAACCGACGGCCTGGGCCAATGGTGGACCGACTACCAGGACTGCAACGACAGCGAGCGCCGCGACATGATCCGTGACCTGGGCAGCCGCGACGACGGCGCAGGCGCGGGCCCGCGCAAACGCAAGCGCAGCCCGAGCAAGCGCAAGCGCGCCGACGGCGCAGGCGAGTAACGCCGCATGGTGCGTGCCTACATCGGCCTGGGCAGCAACCTGGCCGACCCGCAACAGCAACTGCGCAGCGCCCTCGAGGCGCTGGGCCGGTTGCCGGGTTCGCAACTGGCCGGTGTGTCGTCGTTCTACGCCAGCGACTCGCTGTCGCCTGGCCAGCCGCGCTACACCAACGCGGTTGCGGCCCTCGATACCTCGCTGGCGCCGCTGGCGCTGCTCGATGCCCTGCAGGCCATCGAGGCCGACCAGGGCCGCGAACGCAAGGAACGCTGGGGCCCACGCACCCTTGACCTGGATATCCTGCTGTATGCCGATCAGGTGCTCGACGAGCCGCGCCTGAAGGTTCCCCACTACCACATGCACGCACGCCCGTTCGTGCTGTACCCCCTGGCAGAGCTGGTGCCCGGCGACTTCTGCCTGCCCGACCAGCGCCCCCTCGCGCAATGGCTGGCAGAATGCCCATTCGTTGGCCTCGAGCGCCTGTAACCGGGCGCTCCCCCACGCGGTAACGCCCGTAACAGCGCCTTCGTAACAATGCGGTAACAGGGTAATTGACTTCAGTCTTCGTGCTCACGACTATAGGCGTCCCGCAGCGCCCCGGCGCCGCATAAGGCGTATATAGGCCTGGAACAGGGTTGTACTCCAAACACCACAATCGATGATGTGCTGTTCCAGTAGATGAATACACGCGTTGTACGCAGTCGTTTTTCACAGCGCCTGAACGAGGATTCCTTTCATGCCAGAAGTAACCCTGACCACCCTGCAAGGCCTCAAGGCCAAGGGCGAGAAAATAACCATGCTGACCTGCTATGACGCGACCTTTGCCAAGGTGGCGAGTCAGGCCGGCGTGGAAATATTGCTGGTGGGTGACTCCCTGGGCATGGTCCTGCAGGGCCATGACAGCACCTTGCCGGTGACCAACGCCGAAATGGCCTACCACACCGCCTGCGTCAAGCGCGGCAACCAGGGTGCGCTGATTCTGGCCGACCTGCCCTTCATGGCCTGCGCCACCACCGAGCAGGCCTTCGCCAATGCCGGCGCACTGATGCAGGCCGGCGCGCACATGGTCAAGGTCGAGGGCGCCGCCTGGCTGGCCGAGACCATTCGCCTGCTGGCCGAACGCGGCGTGCCGGTGTGTGCGCACATGGGCCTCACACCACAGACCGTGAACATCCTGGGCGGCTACAAGGTCCAGGGCCGCCAGGAGAACCAGGCACGGCAGATGCGCGCCGACGCCATCGCCCTGGAGCAGGCCGGCGCAGCCATGCTGCTGCTCGAATGTGTGCCCAGCGAGCTGGCGGCGGAAATCACCCAGGCCGTGACCATCCCGGTCATCGGTATCGGTGCCGGCAGCGCCACCGATGGCCAGGTACTGGTGATGCACGACATGCTCGGCCTGTCGCTCAGCGGCCGCGTGCCCAAGTTCGTGAAGAACTTCATGCTCGGCCAGCCCGACATTGCCGGTGCTTTCGGTGCCTACGTGCAAGCCGTCAAGGGCGTGACCTTCCCCGGCACCGAACATGGGTTCAGCGCATGAATACCGTCAAGACCATCCTTGAACTGCGCGCTGCGGTCGCCCGCGCACGCAGCGAGGGCAAGCGCATCGGCTTCGTGCCCACCATGGGCAACCTGCACAGCGGGCATGCCGCGCTGGTGACCAAGGCCGCGCAGCGGGCCGATTTCGTGGTGGCGAGCATCTTCGTCAACCCGCTGCAGTTCGGCGCCAACGAAGACCTCGACAAGTACCCGCGCACCCTCGCCGCCGACCAGGAAAAACTCCTGCAGGCCGGCTGCCACCTGCTGTTCACCCCCAACGTCGAAGAAATGTACCCCGATGGCATGGCGGCCCAGACCCTGGTCAGCGTGCCGCACCTGTCCGAAGGGCTGTGTGGCGCCAGCCGTCCCGGGCACTTCGAGGGTGTTGCCACGGTGGTCAGCAAGCTGTTCAACATGGTCCAGCCCGACCTGGCCGTGTTCGGCCAGAAGGACTTCCAGCAACTGGCGGTGATCCGCGCGCTGGTGCGCGACCTCAACCTGCCCATCCAGATCATCGGCGAGCCGACCGTGCGCGCCGAGGACGGCCTGGCCCTGTCGTCGCGCAACGGTTACCTGACCGACGCACAACGTGCCACTGCGCCCACGATCTACCGCACCCTGAGCCGGATCGCCCAGGCAATCGGCCAGGGCCGCCGTGACTTCGAGGTGCTGATCGCCGAAGGTCGGCAACAACTGGTGGAGGCCGGCTTCAAGCCCGACTACCTGGAAATCCGTCAGGCGCTGAACCTGCGCCCGGCAGCGGCGCACGACCGCGACCTGGTGATTCTGGTAGCAGCGGTACTGGGCGCCACGCGCCTGATCGACAACCTGCACCTGAACCTCGACGAACAGTGACAACGCACCCGGCCGGGCTGCCGGGCAATTAACCTGCCACACTGGAAACGGGCCCGTCTTTCCAGTGTCAAAGGCAGTTCACGTACCAAGGAAACCTGCAGCGATGGCGTACTACCGCACCCCCCACGATGTCACTACGCTGCCCGCGTGGCAGGCGCTCCAGCAACACCGCAGCGCCATGCAGGGCTTCAGCATGCGCGATGCGTTCAACGTCAACCCGCAGCGCTTCGAGCAGTTCAGCCTGAGCAGCTGCGGGCTGTTTCTGGACTATTCGAAAAACCTCATCGACCACCAGACCCGCGACCTGCTGGTGGGGCTGGCCAACGAAGTGGGCCTGCAGGACGCGATCAAGTCGCTGTTCGCCGGCGAAATCGTCAACGCCTCCGAAGGCCGCCCGGCACTGCATACCGCGCTGCGGCGCCCGGTGGGCGACAAGCTGAGCGTCAATGGCGTGAACATCATGCCCGACGTGCACAAGGTGCTGAATCAGGTCACCGAGCTGGTGGGGCGCATCCACGACGGCCTGTGGCGCGGCTATAGCGAAAAGCCGATCACCGACGTGGTCAACATCGGCATCGGCGGCTCGTTCCTCGGCCCGGAGCTGGTCTCCGAGGCCCTGCTGCCCTACGCCCAGCGCGGCGTGCGCTGCCACTACCTGGCCAATATCGACGGCAGCGAATTCCACGAGCTGTCGGCCAAGCTGCGTGCCGAGACCACGCTGTTCATCGTGTCGTCCAAATCCTTCAATACCCTGGAAACCCTGAAGAACGCCCAGGCGGCTCGGGTCTGGTACCTGGCCCAGGGTGGTTCGGAAGCCGAGCTGTACAAGCACTTCATCGCCGTATCGAGCAACAAGGCCGCTGCGGTGGCCTTCGGTATCCGTGAAGAGAACATCTTCCCGATGTGGGACTGGGTAGGCGGACGCTATTCGCTGTGGTCGGCCATCGGCCTGCCGATCGCCCTGGCCATCGGCACCGCCAACTTCAAGGAGCTGCTGTCGGGTGCCCACACCATGGACCAGCACTTCCAGACCGCACCGTTCGAGCAGAACATGCCGGTACTGCTGGCCTTGCTGGGCGTGTGGTATGGCAACTTCTGGGGCGCCCAGAGCCACGCGATCCTGCCGTACGACCATTACCTGCGCAACATCACCAAGCACCTGCAGCAACTGGACATGGAGTCCAACGGCAAGAGCGTGCGCCAGGACGGCACCCCGGTCGACCACGACACCGGGCCGGTGATCTGGGGCGGCGTGGGCTGCAACGGCCAGCATGCCTATCACCAGTTGCTGCACCAGGGCACCCAGCTGATCCCGGCCGACTTCATCGTGCCGGTGGTGAGCTTCAACCCGGTGGCAGACCACCACCAGTGGCTGTACGCCAACTGCCTGTCCCAGAGCCAGGCGTTGATGCTCGGCAAGACCCGCGCCGAGGCCGAGGCCGAGCTGCGCGACAAGGGCATGGCCGAAGCCGAGGTACAGCGCCTGGCGCCGCACAAGGTGATCCCGGGCAACCGTCCGAGCAACACCCTGGTGGTCGAGCGTATCAGCCCGCGGCGCCTGGGCGCGCTGGTGGCGATGTACGAGCACAAGGTGTTCGTGCAGAGCGTGGTGTGGGGCATCAATGCCTTCGACCAGTGGGGTGTGGAGCTGGGCAAGGAACTGGGCAAGGGCGTGTACCAGCGCCTGACCGGCGGTATCGAAGAGCCGGCCGAAGATGCCTCGACCCAGGGCCTGATCAACTACTTCCGCGGGCGTCACCGGGGCTAAGGGCTACACTGTCGGGATGTTGTTATCCCCATCGCGGGCCAAGCCCGCTCCCACAGGTACGATGCACACCTCGTGGGAGCGGGCTTGGCCCGCGATGGGAGCGACACCTATCCAACAGGAAAGGGCCCCCCAATGTTCGATATCAGCGACTACCCCGAAGCCGATGCCGTCAGCAAGGCGGCACAACTCTCCCAGGCCGACTACCAGCGCCTGTATCGCCAGTCCGTAGACGAGCCCGACACCTTCTGGGCCGAACAAGCCAGGCGCCTGGACTGGATCAGCCCCTGGTCGGCTGTTCAGCAGAGCGATCTGCGCACGGGCCAGGCAACCTGGTTCAAGGATGCCAAGCTCAACGTCAGCTACAACTGCCTGGACCGCCACCTGGCTCAGCGCGGCGACCAGCCGGCGATCATCTGGGAAGGCGACGACCCGCAGCAGTCCACCACCCTCACCTACCGCCAGGTTCATCAGCAGGTGTGCCGCCTGGCCAACGTGCTCAGGCAGCGCGGGGTGAAAAAGGGCGACCGGGTGTGCATCTACATGCCGATGATTCCCGAAGCTGCCTTCGCCATGCTGGCCTGTACCCGCATCGGCGCGATTCACTCGGTGGTGTTCGGCGGCTTTTCCCCCGACGCCCTGCGCGACCGCATCCTCGACGCCGACTGCCGCACGGTGATTACCGCCGACGAAGGCGTGCGCGGCGCCAGGAGCATTGGCCTGAAAAACAACGTCGACAAGGCCCTGCAAAGCTGCCCGGACGTCAGCAGCGTGGTGGTGGTACGCCGCACCGGCGGCCCGGTGGACTGGAACGAAGCCCGCGACCTCTGGTACCACGAGGCAATCAGCCAGGTGGGCGACGACTGCCCGCCCGAGCCGATGGATGCGGAAGACCCGCTGTTCATCCTCTACACCTCCGGCAGCACCGGCAAGCCCAAGGGCGTGCTGCACACCACCGCCGGCTACCTGCTGCAGGCCGCCCTGACCTTCAAGGTGGTGTTCGACTACCGCGACGGCGAGGTGTTCTGGTGCACCGCCGATGTCGGCTGGGTAACCGGCCACAGCTACATCGTCTACGGCCCGCTCGCCAACGGCGCCACCACCCTGATGTTCGAAGGCGTGCCCAACTACCCCAATGCCTCGCGCTTCTGGCAGGTGGTCGACAAGCACCAGGTAAACATCTTCTATACCGCCCCCACCGCTCTGCGGGCACTGATGCGCGAAGGTTCGGCGCCGCTCGACGGTACCTCGCGCAAGAGCCTGCGCCTGCTGGGCAGCGTGGGCGAGCCGATCAACCCGGAAGCCTGGGAATGGTACTTCGAGAAAGTCGGTGAGAAGCGCTGCCCGATCGTCGACACCTGGTGGCAGACCGAGACCGGCGGCATCATGCTCAGCCCGCTGGTCAGCGCCCGCCACATCAAGCCCGGTTGCGCCACCCGTCCGCTGTTCGGCGTGCAGCCAGTGCTGCTGGACGACAAGGGCGCGCTGATCGAGGGCCCCGGCAGCGGGCTGCTGGCGATCAAGGCCAGTTGGCCGGGGCAGATCCGCAGCGTATACGGCGATCATCAGCGCATGATCGACACCTACTTCAAACCCCTGCCGGGCTACTACTTCACCGGCGACGGCGCGCGCCGCGATGCCGATGGCGACCTGTGGATAACCGGGCGCATCGACGACGTGATCAACGTGTCCGGGCACCGCATCGGCACTGCCGAAGTGGAAAGTGCCCTGGTGCTGCACGACAGCATCGCCGAAGCCGCCGTGGTCGGGTACCCTCACGACCTGAAGGGCCAGGGCATCTATGCCTTCGTCACGCCCATGAACGGCGTGACCCCGGACGACCACCTCAAGCAGGCACTGCTGGCGCTGGTCAGCAAGGAGATCGGCAGCTTTGCCAAACCCGAGCTGATCCAGTGGGCGCCAGCACTGCCCAAGACCCGCTCGGGCAAGATCATGCGCCGCATCCTGCGCAAGATCGCCTGCAACGAGCTGGACAACCTGGGCGACACCTCGACCCTGGCCGACCCGAGCGTGGTCCAAGGCCTGATCGACAAACGCCTGAATCAATGAACGGCACCGCGGCGACGGTGCCTCAAGGTACCCATGGAAGCGCTACGCCGCCGTATCGAAACACAGTTGCTGAGCCTCACGGGCCTGGCCCTGGGCCAACTCGACCTCGAACAGCCCAAGGGCGACCCCGGGCTGTTCGGTCCGCGCAGCATCAGCTGGCAGGTGCACGGGGATTTCCCCAGCATGCTCATCGGCGGTATCAGCGCCTTGCTGCTGCAGGTGCTGCACCCGCTGGCCCTGGCCGGGGTGTGGGACCATTCCAGCTTTCGCCAGGACATCATCGGCCGCCTGCGCCGCACCAGCCAGTTCATCTCCGGCACCACCTTCGGCTCCACCCGCGACGCCGAATGGCTGATCGACAAGGTACGCACCATTCACCTGCAGGTGGTGGGGACCGCGGCCGATGGCCGCCCGTATGCCGCCAGTGACCCGGACCTGCTGACCTGGGTGCACGTGGCCGAAGTCAGCAGCTTCATGGCCGCGCACCTGCGCTACCGCAACCCGCACCTCTCGCTGGCCGACCAGGACGCCTACTACGCCGAGATCGCCCTGGTGGCCGAACGCCTGGGGGCTCGCAACGTGCCGCGTTCGCGCCAGGCGGTGGCGCACTACCTGCAAGCCATGCGCCCGCAACTGGTATGCGACGAGCGCAGCAGCGAAGTGGTGCGTGTGTTGCTGGAGGCCCCGGCGCCGAGCCGCCTGGCCAAACCGGTGGCCAACCTGATGATGCAGGCTGGGATCAACCTGCTGCCCGATTGGGCCGGCGAACTGCTCGAGCGCACGCCGCACCCGCTCAAGCGGCGGCTGGTAGGCCTGGGCATCGACAGCACGGCGCCGGTGCTGCGCTGGGCCATGCGCGACAGTTCGCTGCACCGGGCCAGGCGGCGAGTGGGCTGCGCCTGAACAGGTGCAAGGCACCCGCCTGCTGTTAAACTGCACGCCCGCAAACCAAGGCTACGTGCATGTCCTCCTTGAATCAGGCGCTGCGCGCCGCCCTCGACGCCCGCCAGCAGCTTCTAAGTGAGCTGCACGCCCAGGGCACCGACTGTTACCGGCTGTTCCACGGCAGCCAGGAAGGCGCGGGCGGACTGACCGTCGACCGCTATGGCCCGCAGTTGCTGGTACAGAGCTTTCACCACACCCTCGAGCGCGATGCCCTGCTGGACCTGCATGCGCACATCGAGCGCGAACTGGGCCTGCCACTGCTGCTGGTGTACAACGACCGCTCCCAGGGCAACAGCCGCATCGACCGGCGCGACCCGGTCTACCAGCCCAGCGAGGCCGCGCTGGCCGACCTGGTCGGTCACGAGTGGGGCCTGAACTACCGCGTGCGCGGTCGCCATGCCGGCCAGGACCCGCTGTTGTTTTTAGACCTGCGCAATGCCCGTGGCTGGGTCAAGCAACACAGTGCCGGCAAACGCGTGCTCAACCTGTTCGCCTATACCTGCGGGGTAGGCCTGAGCGCTGCCGCCGGAGGTGCCAGCGCGGTGTGCAACCTGGATTTCGCCGAAGGCAACCTGGCCGTTGGCCGCGAGAACGGCGCACTCAACCCGCAACTGGCGCCCATGGAGTTCATCCAGTCCGACTACTTTCCGGCCATTCGCCAGCTGGCAGGCCTGCCGGTCAGCCAGCGTCGCGGGCACAAGCTGCCGGCCTACCCGCGCCTGGAGCCGCGCGAGTTCGACCTGGTACTGCTCGACCCGCCTGCCTGGGCCAAGAGCGCGTTCGGCACCGTCGACCTGCTGCGTGATTACCAGAGCCTGCTCAAGCCCGCCCTGCTGAGCACGGCCGAAGGCGGCGTGCTGATCTGCTGCAACAACCTGGCCAAGGTCGGCCTCGACGACTGGCGCGAGCAGGTGCTGCGTTGCGCACAGAAGATCGGCCGCCCGGTGCGGGAATGGCAGGTGCTCAAGCCGGCAGACGACTTCCCGTCACTGGACGGACAGGCGCCCCTGAAGTGCTTGATCCTGCAGCTGTAAGTGGAAAAAACCGCAGGTGGTCCGGTATTTCGGACTACCTTCGGAACCGAATTAACGTGCCATACTCCAAGCACTCCCGCTCTAGACAGACGACGCCGCACATGCCCAAAGGATTGAAACGCGCCCTCGGCGCCTTGTTGGCCGGCCTGGCCCTGTACAGCCTCCTCGGTTTCCTGATCCTGCCTGGCGTAGCCTTGCGCATCGCCAATCAGCAGTTGGCCAGTTACGCCACCGTGCCGGCGCACATCCAGCGTATCGAGCTCAATCCGTTCAGCCTCGAGCTGACACTATGGGGCTTGCAGATCGGCGAGACCGGCAAGGAGCAGGTCGGCTTCGAACGCCTCTACGCCAACCTGCAACTCGACAGCCTGTGGTCCGGTGCCCTGCACCTGGCAGCCGTCGAGCTGGACAAGCCGCGCACCGAGCTGCTGTTCGCCAAGGACGGCAGCCTGAACCTGACCCAGCTGTTCAAGCTGCCGCCCAGCGAGCCCAAGCCCGAGACGCCGGCAAGCGAACCGTTCCCGCTGCGCATCGGCAGCATCAAGCTGAGCGAGGGCTACCTGCACTTCCAGGACCTGCGCCCGAGCGAGCCGATCGAATTCCTCTACGACTCGATGAACCTGGAGCTGAAGAACCTCAGCACCCTGCCCGACGACAACGCCGACATGACTCTGGTGGCTGCCGGGCCAGAGGGCGGGCGCATCGACTGGGCCGGCACCATCAGCCTGGTACCGATCGCCTCCGAAGGCACCCTCAAGGTCACCGACGGCAAGATGAAGGTGTGGTGGCCGTACGTGCGCGACGCCCTGCCGCTGGTGCTGGAAGACGGCGTGCTCAACCTGGACACCCATTACAAGCTCAACCTGTCGAAGGAAACCGAGCTGCTGCTGGACAACGCCTCGCTCAGCATCGCCCCCTTCGCGATCAAGGCCCCGGACGGTCGCCCGTTGGCCCGCCTGGCCCGGCTGGACGTGAGTGAAACCACGGTCGACCTGGCCAAACAGCTGGTCACGGTCGGCAAGATCCGCAGTGAAAAGCTGGAAACCTGGGCGGCCCTGGAAGCCGACGGCCAGCTCGACTGGCAAAAACTCTTCGCCAGCCAGCCTGCCAAGGCCACCCCCAAGGAAAAGGCCGAGCCGGCCACTGCCGGGGCCGCGCCGCAGGAAGCCAGCGCCAAGGCCGCGCCCGGCAAGCCGTGGCAGGTGCTGCTGCGCGACGTGCAACTGCGCAACTACCAGGTTCATCTGGCCGATCGCTCGCAGAAAGAAGCGGTGGCGCTGGATGTCGGCCCGCTCAACCTCGACCTGCAGAACTTCGACAGCCTCAACAAGAGCCCCTTCACCCTCAAGCTCGACAGCGGCGTCGGCCGCCAGGGCAAGCTGCAGGCATCGGGTGAGGTCAACCTGGCACCGGTCAGCGCCCGGCTCAAGGTCAGCACACAGGACATCGACCTGCGGGTAGCCCAGGCCTACATCAGCCCGTTCATTCGCCTGGAGCTGCGCAGCGGCATGCTCGGCAGCGACCTGAACGTGGACCTGAAGAACACCGCCCCGCTGGCGTTCAGCGTCACCGGCAAGGCGCAGGTCAATCAGTTGCATACCCTGGACACCATCAAGGGCCGTGACTTCGTCAAATGGCAGCAACTGAACGTGGACGGCCTGGACTATCGCCACGGCGATGCGCTGAGCATTGCCAAGGTGACCCTGCAGCAGCCCTATGCCCGCTTCATGATCAACGAAGACCGCACCACCAGCGTGGATGACCTGCTGATTCCGCAGCCGGCCAACGGCGCCGCCAAGCCCCAGGGCAAGCGCACGGCCAGCAATGAAAAGCCCTTGGGTATCCGTATCGGTGGCATCGACATCAACGATGGCTCGGCCAACTTCGCCGACTTCAGCCTGACGCCCAACTTCGCCACCGCCATCCAGCAGCTCAACGGCCAGATCGGCACCATCGACAACCGCCAGCCACACCCGGCCAAGGTCGATATCAAGGGCAAGGTGGACCGTTATGCGCCCGTCACCATCAAGGGCGCGCTCAACCCGTTCGACCCGATGGCCAGCCTGGACATCGCCACCAGCTTCAAGCGTGTCGAGCTGACGACCCTGACGCCGTACTCGGGCAAGTTCGCCGGCTACCGGATTCGCAAGGGCCGCCTGAACCTGGACCTGCACTACCTGATCACCAAGGGCCAGCTCAAGGCCGAGAACAAGGTGGTGGTCGAGCAGTTGCAACTGGGTGAGAAAGTCGACAGCCCCGACGCCGTCAACCTGCCGATTCGCCTGGCGATCGCGCTGCTCAAAGACACCGAGGGCAAGATCTCCATCGAGTTGCCGGTGTCGGGCGACCTCAACAACCCGCAGTTCAGCGTAATGCCGATCGTGTGGCAGACCCTGCGCAACCTGGTGCTGCGCGCCGCCCAGGCGCCGTTCAAGTTCATCGGCGGGCTGGTCAGTGGTGGCGGTTCCGAAGACCTGGGCACCGTGTCCTTCGCCCCCGGCTCAAGCGAGCTGAGCAGCGATGCCCAGGGCTCGCTGGACAAGCTGGCGGCAGCACTCAAGGAACGCCCTGCCCTGCGCCTGGAAATCGAAGGCACCAGCGCCCAGAGCAGCGACGGGCCACTGATTGCCGCACAGCGTCTGGATCGTGAGTACCAGAGCACCTACTACAAGATCCTTCAGCGTCGCGGCGACAAGGTGCCGGCACAGGCCTCGCAACTGCAGGTGCCCGATGGCGACAAGCCGGCCATGCTCGAGGGTATCTACCGCACCCGTCTCAAGCAGCAGCCACCGGCCGAGTGGGAGCAGCTGGACCGTGCACAGCGCACTGCCAAGCTGCAGGAAGCGGTGATCAAGTCATGGGCCGAGAGCACCGTGCTGCTGCGTCAGCTCGGTCAGGCACGCGCCAGCAGCATCAAGGACTACCTGGTCGACAAGGGTCAGTTGCAAGACGACCGGGTGTACTTCATCGACGCCACGCTGGGCCAGGCCGAAGCGGATGGCCGGGTGATCTCGCCCCTGCACCTGGACGCCGAGTAGGGCTGGCGGGAGCACTGGCGCCAGGCCAGCGGTCCAGCGCACAAAGAAAAGCCCCGGCTGACTGCGCCGGGGCTTTAGGGTTGGCCACCTCCGTGTGGCCTTTCGCATGAACCGTCAGGATCAGCGAGCGAAACGCTTACTCAGCTTTCAGGCCATCAGCCGAAACGGCTTTCACGCCCTTGATTTTCTTGGCGATGTTCACCGCAGTGGTTTTCTGCGCTTCGGTGATCGCGGTGGTCGAGGACAGGGAAACCACACCTTTGTTGGTTTCGACCTTGATGTCGGTACCCGGGATGCCTTTCTCGGTGACCAGGTCGGCTTTGACCTTGGTGGTGATCCAGGTATCGGAAGTTTCTTCTTTGGCCTTGGTCATTTCACCAGCAGCCAGCATCATCGGTGCTTGCGATGCAGGTTGGGCTGCAAAGGCGGCGTTAGCCATGGTCAGGGTCAGCGCGGTGGCAGTAGCAGCAGCAATAGCGAACTTCTTCATACGAGACACTCCTGTTTTTCGAAAGGTCTGCGCCGTCATTCCTGGCAGCAGGTAACAGGGATATTGCAGAAGCTGTGCCAACCCGAATAAAAAATAAAACCTTTAAAAATCAACAGCTTAAAAATCACCAAAAAATAGCCCATCGTGCACATTGCATGCTTTGCGATGGATGCGCGTGCAAGTTGCATGTTCACAAAATACCGCCGCACCTATGCCCGGGAAGCCAACGGGCGTTGCAATATGTACCACTGCCTGCAACAGGGCACCCTCTACCGTGGCAGGCGTCGTGAGCCGGATGAACCGGGTCCCCCGCTGCAGGAAACGCCATGATCGTGATGCCCTACTTTGAGCCCGGCACCTTGCGCGCAGGCTTCATCACCGCGCTGGAGACCGCACAGCGCGACCTGAGCCTGAGCATCATCGAAGCGCGGTGGCTGCGTCGCCTGGCCGATCAAACGACCCTGCCGGCGAGCATGCGGGTGGAGGTGACAGGCAACCTGCAGCCACTGTCTGCCAATTGCCTGGTCATTCATCAGCGCGACCCACTGCTTGAGGCGACCTACCTGTACAGCCCATTGCATGGCGTACAGGGCTTCAACACGCTGCAACAACTTGAAAGTGCCCTGCAGGCCCAGCTGACTCACCTGGGCGTGCCGAGCGAACCGCTGCAGTTCGTGAACCTGAGCGATGCCGTGTTCACCCGGTGGTCACACCACCTGATGCAACAGCAAATCGATCTGCTGCGGGGGCAAGCCAGCGGGCTGGCCAAACTGCCCACCCTGGCCGGTGTTCTCGACAGTTGCTTGAGCACAGCCTTCTCGACGCTGCTGGAGGGCGTCGACGACATCGCGCAACAACGGGTCCAGGTCATTGCCAGTAACGCCAGCGTGGTGCGCACGCAGGCCCTGGCCGATGTTGCACTGGACGCGTTCAGCGGCCAGCCGCTGGGCATCGACCTGAAGCGCCGTTTCGTACGCGATGGCACCGCAACGCACGACACGCCCGACCCGCTCGCCTGCGAGCAGGCCCTTGCCAGCACTGCCAAGGCCGTTCCGGGGGCCTTTGCACAGGCCCTGCGAAGCTATTGGAGCAGTGTCGACAACGACGTGGGCAGCGATAACCGCGAAGCCCTGGCACTTGGCCTTGCCGACAACTACTGTCGTACGCTGTTGCGAGCGGCCAATGAACAGCGCATCGACACCCCTCAGCTGCAATGGCTGCGTGAAGCGCTGATCCCCGACCTGGGCGCCTTGCGGGTGTGTAGCCTGGCGTTGGTGCCAGCGGCTCAGGACATGGGTAGGACGGTGCTGCTGGCCGACAGCCTGGCCCTGCAGCAACCGACCGATACCAGCAAGGGTGTGTTCCTGTTCAGCACACGAACCGGGTTTCAACACTTCGCCGATCAGGCCGCCCTTGAACGGCATTGCCAGGCCCTGCTCACACAACCTGCTTGCCCCGCCTCGATCAGCCGCGATGACTGGGAGCAGTTGCAAACCAGCGCGACGCCTCTGGTCAGGCTGGCCGAGGTCGGCCAACCGATGTTCCTCGCACTTGCTGATGCGCTGATCGCACTGGTCAACCGGCGTCTTGCCCACGCACTACGCTTCCCCGGTGCCCAGAGCAGCACGGCCATGGCCGGGGTCGAAGATGCACTGGACATGCGCGCACTGGTGGACAGGCGCCTGACCCACCTGGGGGTCAACGGTCGATGGCTGCCCGATGCACAGCCAGCAGTCGCCATGAGGCTGCCCGTGCCACCCAGCCAGAGCGTTACGCTGGTAGAGCGCCTCACCCGTGCCAGGGCACTGCATCAGCTGTTTCAATCCCTGGCCACCGCCCAGCCGAAGGTGCAGTCCTGTGTTCTGGACATGCTTGCCCCCAGCCTCGACGCCATCAGCGACGGCCAGTTGCACCCCTTGGACATCCAGCTCAAATGGGCAGAAAAGACTGGCACGGTGGTCGACAGGTTTCTCGAACAGCTGGGCGAAACAGGCAACCAGCACGCGCCGCAGGATCAGGTGCAGGTGCAGGACCGGCAAGGCTTGCCACTGTCGTGGCCGTCGGCACCCGTGATCCGGCAACAGATCGACACCCTTAAAGCGGGCTTTGCCTCGACCTACCTTGAACAACTCGAGGCGTTCGACACGGGTCGGTTGCGCCTGAAGGACAGTGTGGTGTCCCCGCTCACGAGCATGCGCAGCTTGTACGAAGCGCTGCTGCGCATCGAACTGGAGCAAGCCCGCGAGAACGGCGTGATCGATGACGCGCTGCTCGACCTGCTGCAGCAAGCATTGGACCGGCCGGGGCACAGTGCCATTCGCCTGCACAGCCTGAGCTTGTCGGTACCCGGCAAGGCCGGGCTGCTGCCACTGGCCGATGCATTCGTGCTGCAGCGGGCAACGGCCGACAATGACAGCCTGTTGCTCTGGTCACCGCTGGAGCCACTGAGCCAATTCAGCAGCGAAGCAGCCTTGCGCTCTGAAATGAACAGCGCTTTCGACGACCCGGAGAAGCTTCATCAGTGGCTGAGCCTGGTGAACGCCGAAGACCTGCGCAACTGGCACACCCTGGCGCAGCTTCCAGGTGCCAGTCAGCCCAGCGTACGCCTCATCGAACAAAGCGAGCTGTTCGCGTTTGTTGAACACAGTGCGGCACGCTTTCGTGCTGCAACCCGGCGTTACTACCTGGGTTATGCCCTGCGCAGCAGGCTCGGCACCTCATTGCTGCAACGCTTCATCGATAACCAGGCCGCCAGGCACCCGTTCGAAGGGGCCTTGCAGCGGGTACGCGACAGCCTCGAGGTTCAGTATTTGCGCACCCTTCTACCGGCATGGCTATGCAACGCGACACCGCAGCAAATGAAAAACTACGCGCAACTGGTGCAGGCCTGCGCCCGTGTCAGCAACCCCAAGTTCAACTACCTGTTCTCGATCCCAACGCTCAACGACTTCGCCAACCAGCAGCTCAAGGCAGGGCTCGCCCAGGATTACCCGAGCGCACCGGACGATCCCGACCTGATTACCGTCACCTTCACGCACTTCACCCCCAACCCGGTAATGCCCGGCCAGACGCCCTCGCCGATTTCCTCGGACCTGGCCACCACCACCAAGACACTGAGCGAGTACGCCCTGACCCACAGCCGGTTGACCGGCACAGCGACAAGCATGAAGGTCAGCGTCACGCGACCAGGCATGGCACCTGAAGCGCTGGAAGCAGCCACCATCCGCAACATGATCGACCGCCTCGACGTGGCCAGTGCATACCGTGCCCTGCTCGAGAAGAAGTTAACCCCGCAGGATCCCGACTACCTCGAACGCCGTCATCGCTACACGCTGGTATCCACCGCCTACCTGATGGAAGAGGGGTATCAGCATTTTCTGGACAACAAACTATCGGCCAAGGCGCTTTACTACTTTTCCCATGTGCTGGCCAAGCCGGATGCCCTCGCCCGCGACCTGGTCGAGGGCAGGAAGATCACCCTGTGCCAATTGCAGCTACGGGCCGAGCAAGGGTTCGCCCCCGATACCGTGAGGGGCATGTATGTGATCGGCCCGCAGGGCGAACAGGACGGGCCCCTGGTGTTGTACTGCGCCTACCGGCCACACAAGATGTTGCTCGAGTTCAAGGACCAGGGCGCACTGCGCAGTGCCATCCTCTCGGACCCAGAGCTGCAACGAGATATTCTGAACCGGCTTCCCGACACGGTGCAGTCGCGATACGACCACAACGGCTTTCTTCACCCCCATCTGTTCTGGTCCTCATCGGACCTGTTCGATTTCTCGCCCACCCCCGGTGCGGTTCAACTGGTGCGCAGCGAGATCGAAGGCAATGCCCTTGACTACCTGTTCACCGAGAACGTGGCATTCCTGCGGGCACTGACCAAGGCACGCACGGTAACTACCGCCGAGGAATACTGGAATGTGCTGCGCTATGTAATGGGCCTTGCCATCGAGCAGAGTTCGTTTTTCCTGCCTGGAAAGCTGGCAGCCATGCTCAGCTCGCTACAGAGTGTCCAGTGGTTGCAGGCATCCGGTAACGCCGCTTTGCAGCACAACTGGGGTGAATCGCTTGCGGAGTTCGTCACCGCCCTGAGTGGCCTGGTCATGATGCGCCCAGGTGGCTCGAGCGTGAGCAGGAAGACCCCTGACGAGCCTTCACCCGTCACGCCTGCACTGGAACTGGACCCTGCCTGGAACGAGGTACTGCTCAACCCCCTGGTACCCAACCGGCTGAGTGACCTGCAGGCGCAGAACGTGCAACTCAAGGACATGGTCCGCAACACCACCCTGGGGCTTTATTTCGCCCCGGGTACCGAGCGTTTCTATTGCGTGATCGCGGGCCACGTCTATGAAGTGGCCAAGCCAGCACAGCAGTGGCAGATCATCAAGGAGGGCCGACTCGGGCCCACGCTGCAAAGAACGGGAAATCAGTGGCAGGTTGATCTGCAGGAAGGCTTGCGTGGCGGCGGCGCGGCCTACAGCAGTTTCGAAACGGCCCTGGCCAACGAAGACATATCCCTGCGCTACACCACGCTGGCTTCGGGAATGAAGAACATTGCCGCGCTCCAGCCGACCAAGTACCAGATGCTACTGCGTGCCCATGCCTTGAGCCGCCACTATCTGGACACCTGCCTGAAGAACCTCAACCTGTCTTCGCCCCAGGCGCCCCTGCCGCCCGAGACACTGAGCATCTTGCAAAACGTGTTCGACCACCCTCCCTCCGACCAGACAGTACGCCTGCTGCGTGACTATACCCAGCGGATACTGGACGAGCTGTTGTCAGCCTCGATGGACACGGTCACCTCCAAACGCCTCGTAGTGGGCATGAACATGCCCGATCAGCGCGATACCTACGGTTTCACCTACCACAACGACCCCGGCAAGCGGATCTTTCTCACCGAGCGCGTGTTCACCCTGCCATGGGACGTTTCGATTTACGCAACGCCACCGGCCATCGAGCTGCTCGCCCACCAGCAAGCAACGACGCTGATACACGAGCTGTCACACCAGGTACTTCGAACCGTGGATATCGCCTACGTGGAAGCCGCGGCCCCCTTCCCGGACCAGATCAGCCAGCACACGCGGGGCGGGCGTATCGCCTATCAGACGATCCTTGGCTACAAACAGAACGGGCTCTCGATCAACACCCCCGCCCAGGCGCTGTTCAGAACCTTCGACACCTCGAGCCAGACCTGGAGAGATATCAGGAAAAAGGATGGACGAGCCCTGCCCGCGATCTTTCGGCTAAGCAAGACAAACACCCTGGCAGCTGCGCGCACTGCGTTCTACAGCGATCCGCAGGTACGCACCGACCTGATCCTGGCCAACGCCGACTCGCTGAGCCTGATCATCACCAACCTGGGGCGCAGGCGCTTTGCCGGCGCTGCCGGCTGAACGCAAAAAAAATGCCCCGTATCCTGCGATACGGGGCATTGGCACTACCGGGCAGTTACCTGCCCTGCTGCATCATCAGACGCCCGACGCCTTGGCGGCGGCAACGTCCTTGATCGACAGCTTGATACGGCCGCGGTTGTCCACGTCCAGTACCAGTACTTCGACTTCCTGGCCTTCTTTCAGGATGTCGGTCACTTTCTCGACGCGAGCATCGCTCAGCATGGAGATGTGTACCAGACCGTCCTTGCCCGGCAGGATGTTGACGAATGCACCGAAGTCGACGATGCGCTCGACCTTGCCGACGTAGATCTTGCCGATCTCGGCTTCGGCAGTGATGCTCAGAACGCGCTGGCGCGCAGCTTCTGCAGCATCCTTGGTTTCGCCGAAGATCTTGATCGAACCGTCGTCTTCGATATCGATCGACGCCTTGGTTTCTTCGCAGATGGCACGGATGGTTGCGCCGCCCTTGCCGATGACGTCGCGAATCTTGTCGGTGTCGATCTTCATCGCGATCATGGTCGGTGCGTTTTCCGACAGCTCGGTGCGCGACTGACCAATGATCTGGTTCATCTGGCCGAGGATGTTCAGGCGCGCTTCCAGGGCCTGGCCCAGGGCGATTTCCATGATCTCTTCGGTGATGCCGTTGATCTTGATGTCCATCTGCAGCGCGGTCACACCCTTGGCGGTACCGGCTACCTTGAAGTCCATGTCGCCCAGGTGGTCTTCATCACCCAGGATGTCGGTCAGGATGGCGAACTTCTCGCCCTCTTTGACCAGACCCATGGCGATACCGGCTACCGGCGCCTTCATCGGTACACCAGCGTCCATCAGGGCCAGGGAAGCGCCACAGACCGAAGCCATCGAGCTCGAACCGTTGGATTCGGTGATCTCCGACACCACGCGGATGGTGTACGGGAACACGTCGGCGGCCGGCAGCATGGCCTGGACCGAACGACGGGCCAGACGGCCGTGACCGATTTCGCGACGACCAGCACCGCCCATGCGGCCACACTCGCCCACCGAGAACGGCGGGAAGTTGTAGTGCAGCATGAAGGGGTCTTTGCGCTCGCCTTCCAGGGTGTCCAGCAGCTGTGCGTCACGCGCAGTACCCAGGGTCGCAACGACCAGGGCCTGGGTTTCGCCACGGGTGAACAGGGCCGAACCGTGGGTTTTCGGCAGCACGCCGACTTCGATGTTCAGCGGGCGCACGGTCTTGGTGTCGCGACCATCGATACGTGGCTTGCCGTTGACGATGTTTTCGCGAACGGTGCGGTATTCGATTTCACCGAAGATCTCTTTGACTTCAGCGGCAGTCGGCTGGCCTTCTTCGCCGGAGAACTTGGCGATGACCTGCTCGCGCAGCTCGCCCAGGCGAGCGTAACGGTCGGCCTTGACGGTGATGGTGTAGGCATCGGACACCGCGGCACCGAATTCGCCACGAATGGCGCTCAGCAGCGGGGTGTTCTCGGCCTTGGCAGTCCAGTCCCAGGTAGGCTTGGCGGCTTCGGCAGCCAGCTCCTTGACGGCCTGGATCACGGCCTGGAATTCGTCGTGGGCGAACAGCACGGCGCCCAGCATCTGGTCTTCGGTCAGCTCCTTGGCTTCCGATTCGACCATCAGCACGGCGTCGGAGGTACCGGCAACGACCATGTCCAGGCTCGAGGCAGCCAGTTGCTCGTAGGTCGGGTTCAGCAGGTAGCCGGTGCTTTCGTGGAAAGCGACACGGGCGGCGCCGATAGGGCCTTCGAACGGAATGCCGGAGATGGCCAGCGCAGCCGAGGTACCGATCATGGCAGCGATGTCCGGATCGGTTTTCTTGCTGGTGGAAACGACGGTGCAGACAACCTGCACTTCGTTCATGAAGCCTTCAGGGAACAGCGGACGGATCGGACGGTCGATCAGACGCGAGGTCAGGGTCTCTTTCTCGGAAGGACGACCTTCACGCTTGAAGAAACCACCAGGGATCTTGCCGGCGGCGTAGGTCTTTTCCTGATAGTGAACGGACAGGGGGAAGAAGCCTTTGCCTGGATCGGCCTGTTTGGCACCGACCACGGTCACCAGCACGGTGACATCGTTGTCGACGGTGACCAATACGGCGCCGGACGCTTGACGAGCAATACGGCCCGTCTCGAGGGTAACGGTCGATTGACCGAACTGGAATTTCTTGATTACCGGGTTCACGGTTTCCTACCTTCTTCAGTGGCTCTGGGGGAACTGGTTCTTGCGAATTCTTGGGCAGCACAGGGAATCGGCCCTGTTGGCAGTCCAGATAAAACTAGAGGTTGGGAGCCTGCCCTGCCCTTGCGGTAAACCGCGCGGGCGAGGCAGACAGCCAACCTCATAGATACGCGCGGCGTGCTCACCCACGCGGGGGCTGAAGCCCTCGGCGGATGACAGCAGCACGCCGTGCACACCACTGACCAGGCCGCTATTAGCGACGCAGGCCCAGACGACCGATCAGGGCGCTGTAACGAGTGGTGTCTTTACCTTTCAGGTAGTCCAGCAGCTTGCGACGCTGGTTTACCATGCGGATCAGACCACGACGGGAGTGGTGGTCTTTACCGTTGGCCTTGAAGTGGCCTTGCAGCTTGTTGATGTTGGCGGTCAGCAGGGCAACCTGCACTTCCGGGCTACCGGTGTCACCGGCTGCTTGCTGGTATTCGCCAACGATCTTTGCTTTTTCTTCAACGCTGAGTGCCATCTGGCTTCTCCAATATCAAGGGAAACCGTACACACGGTTTCCAATAGGCCAGGGACAGATCCCTGTATTTAAAAGTGAGGCGTGACCGTGCCTATTGACAGCCATCCTCTTGCCCGCCAATGCCGGGCCTGAACCCGACACTGAAGGTTTCGATCATTCCGACCGAATCAGTCGACGTGGCGCAATGCGCCCGTCTTCGCTCACTTCACCGATACCGATGAAACGACCGTTGTGATCCTGCACGCGGACCATGCCGAACTTCGGCGCATCCGGTGCACGCACCGGCTGACCATGCAGCCAGTAGAACGCGCTGTGCTCGGAGAAGTGCAGCAACGGCCAGTCCTGCAACCCGCTGTCCGATGGCATCAGGAAGCGGTCGACCGCTTCGTTGCCACCTTCGGCGTGCACCTGCTCGAGCTCTTCGAGGGTGACGGTCTGGGCCAGTTCGAAGGGGCCTGCATGCGTGCGGCGCAGTTCTGCAACATAGGCGCCGCAGCCCAGCTGCTCACCGATGTCCTCTACCAGCGTACGGATGTAGGTGCCCTTGCTGCAGCCTACCGAGAGGCGTACCCGGGTGCCTTCGCACTCGAGCAGCTCCAAGCGGTTAATAGTAACAGAACGCGCTTCACGCTCCACTACTTCGCCTGCACGTGCCAGCTTGTACAGCGGCTGGCCATCGCGCTTGAGCGCCGAGTACATCGGCGGTATCTGGCTGATTGGACCACGAAACTGTGGCAGTACGGCTTCAACGTCGCTGCGACCAACGGTCACTTCGCGGGATTGCAGAATTTCGCCTTCGGCGTCGCCCGTGTTGGTGGTCTGCCCCAGTTGCATCACCGTCTCGTAGCCCTTGTCGGACTCGAGCAGGTATTGCGAGAACTTGGTCGCCTCGCCGAAGCACAGCGGCAGCACGCCACTGGCCAGCGGGTCGAGGCTGCCGGTATGTCCGGCCTTCTCGGCGTTGAGCAGCCAGCGCACCTTCTGCAGGGCAGCATTGGAGGTGAACCCCAACGGCTTGTCGAGCAGGATGATGCCGCTGACGTTACGACGGATACGCTTGACCTGAGCCACCGCTTACTCCTTGGTGTCCAGGGGGGTATCGTCGGACTTGTGCTGGCTGTCCTCGGCGACCGCGCGCTCGATCAGTGCCGACAGATGGGCACCGCGGGTCACGCTCTCGTCGTAGTGGAAGTGCAGTTGCGGCACGCTGCGCAGCTTCATTTCCTTGCCCAGTTGCATGCGCAGGAAACCGGCGGCGCTGTTGAGCACCTTGAGGCTTTGCTTGATGTCTTCTGCGCTGTCCTCGCCCATCACGGTGATGAACACCTTGGCGTGGCCGACATCGCGGCTGACGTCGACGGCGGTGATGGTCACCAGGCCGACGCGCGGATCTTTGACTTCGCGACGGATCAGTTGCGCCAGTTCGCGCTGCATCTGATCGCCGATACGTTGGGTACGGCTGTATTCTTTTGCCATGTTTTGCTACCTGTAACTAAAGCGGCAAACGCCCGGCCAGGCTTGGGCCTGACCGGGCGTTGCGTTCAGAGCCGCCGACCTGCGCCTTGCGGCGGGCGATCTGCGGCTCCCAAGCTCGCGGCTTAGAGCGTGCGAGCCACTTGGACTTTCTCGAAGACTTCGATCTTGTCGCCGACCTTGACGTCGTTGTAGCTCTTGACGCCAATACCGCACTCCATGCCGGCACGTACTTCGGACGCATCGTCCTTGAAGCGACGCAGCGACTCCAGTTCGCCTTCGAAGATCACCACGTCGTCGCGCAGTACGCGAATCGGACGGTTGCGGTAAACCACACCCTCGGTGACCATGCAGCCGGCGATGGCGCCGAACTTCGGCGAACGGAACACGTCACGCACTTCGGCGATACCCAGGATGTTCTCGCGAACATCGCTGCCGAGCATGCCGGTCAGGGCTTTCTTGACGTCTTCAATGATGTCGTAGATCACGTTGTAGTAACGCATATCCAGACCTTCCTGCTCGACGATCTTGCGCGCGCCAGCATCGGCACGCACGTTGAAGCCGAACAGTACTGCATTGGAAGCCAGGGCCAGGTTGGCGTCGCTCTCGGTGATACCACCGACACCGCCGCCGATCACGCGAACCTGTACTTCGTCGTTGCCAAGACCGCTGAGGGAGCCCTGCAGGGCCTCCAGAGAACCACGCACATCGGACTTGAGTACGATGTTGAGGGTCTTCTTCTCTTCCTGGCCCATGTTCTCGAAGATGTTCTCGAGCTTGCCAGCGTGGGCACGTGCCAGTTTGACTTCGCGGAACTTGCCTTGACGGAACAGAGCCACTTCACGGGCTTTCTTCTCGTCGGCAACCACGCTCAGTTCGTCACCGGCATCCGGGGTGCCATCGAGGCCGAGAATCTCGACCGGGATCGACGGGCCGGCTTCCTTAACAGGCTTGCCGTTCTCGTCGAGCATGGCCCGTACACGGCCGTAGTTCGAACCGCACAGCACCATGTCGCCCTGACGCAGGGTACCGTCCTGAACCAGCACGGTAGCCACCGGGCCACGGCCCTTGTCCAGACGCGACTCGACCACGACACCACGGCCAGGGGCCGATGGGGTGGCCTTGAGCTCGAGGATCTCGGCTTGCAGCAGAACGGCTTCGAGCAGTTCGTCGACGCCGGTACCCATCTTGGCCGAAACCTTGACGAATGGCGTGTCGCCACCCCAGTCCTCGGAGGTCACGCCTTCGACGGCCAGTTCGTTGCGGATGCGGTCCAGGTCTGCACCTGGCTTGTCGATCTTGTTCACCGCAACGACCAGTGGAACACCTGCCGCCTTGGCGTGCTGCACCGCTTCACGGGTTTGCGGCATCACGCCGTCGTCCGCCGCGACCACCAGGATCACGATGTCGGTCGCCTTGGCACCACGGGCACGCATTGCGGTAAACGCGGCGTGACCCGGGGTGTCGAGGAAGGTGACCATGCCACGGTCGGTTTCCACGTGGTACGCACCGATGTGCTGGGTGATACCACCGGCTTCGCCGGCAGCTACCTTGGCACGACGGATGTAGTCGAGCAGGGAAGTCTTACCGTGGTCAACGTGGCCCATTACGGTCACGACCGGCGCACGGGAGAACGACTCGCCTTCGAACTTCAGGGACTCGGCCAGGGAATCTTCCAGCGCGTTGTCGCTGACCAGCGTGACCTTGTGGCCCAGCTCTTCGGCGATCAGCTGAGCAGTTTCCTGATCGAGCACCTGGTTGATGGTGACCGGAGTACCCATCTTGAACATGAACTTGACGACTTCAGCGGCCTTGACCGACATCTGCTGTGCCAGCTCGGAAACAGTGATGGTCTCGCCAATGGCCACGTCGCGGATAACCGGACCGGTCGGGCTCTGGAAGCCGTGGGCATTGCGCTTCTTCATCTTGCCCTTGCCACGGCCACCACGGCGGAAGCTGTCGCTTTCCTCTTCGGTGGTACGTGGGGCGGCACGTGGAGCTGGCGCCTTTTCCTTTTCCTTGACCTTGACCGATACGCGCGGGGCCTCGTTGCGGCGCTCGCCACCACGGCGGTCGTCGTCACGCGACTTGTCGTTGCGACGGGCGTCTTCGGCTTTCTTGCGCTCGACACCCGGGGCCGGAGCTGCAACCGGCTCGGCAGCTGCAGGCGCAGCTGTCACGGCCGGTGCTGCAGCGGCTGGCGCAGGTGCGCTGGCCGGCTGACGGCTGGCGGATTCTTCGGCACGTTTACGCGCTTCAGCTTCAGACTTGTCGCGTGCTGCGTTTTCAGCGGCACGACGTTCTTCCAGCTCGCGATTCTGCTCAGCCTGGATTTCTTCGGGGCTGCGCTGTACGAAAACTTTCTTCTTGCGTACTTCTACGCTGATGCTCTTGCTACCAGCAACACGCAGGGTGCTGGTGGTCTTGCGCTGCAAGGTAATCTTGCGCGGCTCTTCCACCTTCGCCTTGTGGCTGCTTTTCAAGTGGGTCAGCAGAGCCTGCTTCTCACTGTCGGTCACTACCTGACCGGCGTCGGTGTGCGGCAGACCTGCCTCACGCATCTGCTGCAGCAGGCGCTCTACCGGTGCAGCGACCTCTTGGGCCAATTCTTTCACCGTGACTTGCGTCATGCACTTCTCTCCTCAGGCCAGCCTACTTACTCGAACCAGTGGGCTCGGGCGGCCATGATCAACTTGCCGGCACGTTCTTCGTCGATGCCGTCGATGTCGAGCAGGTCATCAATCGACTGCTCGGCCAGGTCTTCGCGGGTAACCACGCCGCGCACCGCCAGTTCCGCCGCCAGATCCTTGTCCATACCCTCAAGCGAGAGCAGGTCTTCGGCCGGATGGGCGTCTGCCAGTTTTTCCTCAGTAGCGATGGCTTTGGTCAACAGGCGGTCCTTGGCACGCGCGCGGAGTTCGTTGACGATCTCCTCGTCGAAGCCATCGATGTTGAGCATTTCTTCCAGCGGTACGTAGGCAATTTCTTCCAGGCTGGTGAAACCTTCGTCAACGAGAACCTGCGCCAGCTCTTCGTCGACTTCCAGCTCTTCGATGAAGTTACGCAGAATGTCGCCGGTTTCAGCTTGTTGCTTGGCCTGGATGTCCGACTCGGTCATCACGTTCAGGGTCCAGCCGGTCAACTGGCTGGCCAGACGTACGTTCTGACCACCACGGCCAATGGCTTGCGCCAGGTTGTCCGCGGCTACAGCGATGTCCATCGCGTGGGCATCTTCATCAACGATGATCGCCGCGACTTCTGCCGGCGACATGGCGTTGATGACAAACTGGGCCGGGTTGTCGTCCCACAGGACGATATCCACTCGCTCGCCGCCCAACTCGCCAGACACTGCCTGTACGCGCGAACCGCGCATACCGATGCAGGCGCCTTGCGGGTCGATGCGCTTGTCCTTGGAGCGGACAGCGATCTTGGCGCGAGAACCCGGGTCACGGGAAGCCGCCATGACCTCGATAAGGCCCTCGGCGATTTCCGGCACTTCGATGCGGAACAGTTCGATCAGCATCTGGGGCGCGGTACGCGACAGGATCAGCTGCGGGCCGCGGTTTTCGGTGCGGATTTCCTTGAGCAGCGCACGTACACGCACACCGACACGGAAAGTCTCGCGGGAGATGATGTCTTCACGGGCCAGCAGCGCTTCGGCGTTGTTGCCCAGGTCGACGATCACGTTGTCACGGGTAACCTTCTTGACGGTACCCGAGATGATTTCGCCCAGACGCTCGCGATAGGCATCGACCACCTGTGCGCGCTCGGCTTCGCGGACCTTCTGCACGATGACCTGCTTGGCGGTCTGTGCAGCGATGCGGCCGAACTCGATGGACTCGATCTTCTCTTCGATGACATCGCCAACCTTGGCTTCAGGATGGGTTTCCTGAATCTTGCTTGGCCAGGTTTCGATCGCAGGATCGTCAAGATCCTCTTCCTCGACCACCGTCCAGCGACGGAAGGTCTCGTAGTTACCGGTGTGGCGGTTGATCTCCACACGCAGGTCGACTTCATCTTCGAAGCGCTTCTTGGTAGCAGTGGCCAGGGCCACTTCCAATGCTTCGAAAATCACGTCTGCCGGTACACCCTTTTCATTGGATACCGACTCAACAACCAGCAGTACTTCTTTGCTCATCGTACGCCTCGCCTTTCGCAAGCCATTGGATCCGCACGAACTATCGGACCCGGCATGTCTCAGTCAAAACTGGGAATAATGTTGGCCTTGTCGATCATGTCGATCGGCAGAAGGAATTCGTGGTCATCTACCTGCACCACGACATCCTGCTCTTCCACACCGCGCAGAAGGCCCTGAAAATTACGTCGACCTTCGAAAGGCGAGCGCAGTTTAATCTTCACCTGCTCACCGACATACTTTGCAAACTGTTCAAGTGTGAACAGCGGGCGTTCCATGCCAGGAGAGGAAACTTCAAGGGTGTATTCAACGGAAATGGGATCTTCGACATCCAGAATGCCGCTGATCTGACGGCTGACGATGGCGCAGTCATCCACCAGCACACCGCCTTCTTTGTCGATATAAACGCGCAACATTGAGTGGCGGCCTTGAGCCGAAAACTCGATACCCCAGCATTCATAGCCTAGGGCCACGACCACCGGGGCCAACAAGGCCTGCAACTCTTCTAGCTTGCTCGACACCTGAACCCCCTTGTGCATGCTATGCAAATAAAAAATGGGCGAAGCGCCCATCCCTGATACGCCGGGTGAATACCGGCGCTGAGAACTGATCAGCTAACAAAAAGCCCCTGAAAAGGGGCTCTGCTGAAACTGGTTGCGGGGGCTGGATTTGAACCAACGACCTTCGGGTTATGAGCCCGACGAGCTACCAGACTGCTCCACCCCGCGTCAAAGCTGGGGCGAAAGTATACGACCGAACCCCGCGAGGGGTCAATCTAACCTCCACCTACAAGAAAGCCCGCTGTAGCGGGCTGTCTTGTTTCAATTGGTACCGAGAAGGGGACTCGAACCCCTACACCCTATGGGCACAACCACCTCAAGGTTGCGTGTCTACCAATTCCACCACCTCGGCAATACTACTTTGAAACCCGTTACTTCTGCTCTTGAGCTGGAGGTACATCGCCGGTGTTGCTGGCGGGTGCCTGTTGCTCTTGGAGCACCGGTACATCATCTGTTGCCGGTTTTTGCTGCTTCACTTCAAGTACCGCTGGATCTGGAAGCCCTACCTGAGTCAGCTGATGAGCTTTCTCTTTAGCAAAGTAACCTAACCCTAGGGCGGTTATGAAGAAACTGGCGGCAAGTATAGCAGTAAACTTACTAAGAAAGGTAGCAGAACCTTGGCTTCCGAACACAGTATTTGAAGCCCCTGCGCCGAAAGATGCACCTGCTTCCGCACCTTTACCCTGTTGCAGCAACACCAGCACTACCAAACCCAGTGCGCCCAACAGATGAAAAACTACTACGACTGTTTCCAGCATTTTTCAGTTTCCTGCGGCGCGACAAATTGCACCGAATTCGTCTGCGTTCAGGGAAGCTCCACCTATGAGCCCCCCATCGATATCCGGCATGCCGAACAGCTCAGCCGCATTGGCCGCCTTCACGCTGCCGCCGTATAGAAGCCGCACATTCATCGCGACCTCTGAATTCTTTGCCGCCAGTTGCTCGCGAATGGCCTTGTGCACATCCTGAGCCTGTTGCGGGCTGGCCGTGAGGCCGGTGCCGATGGCCCATACAGGCTCATAGGCAATGATTGCACTGGCGAAGGCCTCAACACCGAATGCTTCGATGATGCTGCTCAACTGACGCCCTACAACCTCAAGCGTCTTGCCAGCTTCGCGCTCCTCCAGGGTTTCCCCCACACAGAGCACAGGCTTCAATCCGCAAGCCTGAGCCGCAGCGAACTTGCGATTCAGTACTTCGTCGCTTTCGCCCAGTATCTGGCGACGCTCCGAGTGCCCGATCAGCACCAGCTCACATCCCGCATCGACCAGCTGACTCGCAGCAACCTCACCGGTCAGCGCGCCTTGCTGGGGCTCTACCGCAGAATCCTGAGCACCCACGGCTATCGACTTGCCCTGCAACCCTTCAATCGCTTGATTGATGTACAGGCAGGGCGGGAACACCGCGACTTCAACACCGCTCGGCAGGGCTAGATTGCTCAAGCCCTTGATCAGCTCAGCGACGCTGGCGCGGGTACCGTGCATCTTCCAGTTACCAGCTACCATAGGGCGACGCATGCTGTACCTCGTCGGTCAAAGTGGGCGCAGATGTTACCCAACCCGATCACCACTGGCAAGCGCTAATCAGGCGCAAACTTCAGTTACCAGCTTTGCCAGTTCCTCGGCATAGCCGCGCACCTGACTTTCGTCATCACCTTCGACCATCACACGCACCAGTGGCTCTGTGCCGGACTTGCGCAGCAGCACGCGACCACGACCTACCATGGCCTCGGTGACCCGCTCGCAGGCCTGCTTGACCGCCGGGTGCTCGACAGGGTCTACCTTGCTCTCGCCAAAGCGAACATTGATCAGCACCTGCGGGCATTTGCGCAGCGCCTGACGGGCCTGAGCCAGGGTTTCACCGCGACGCTTGAGCGCCATCAGCACCTGCAGGGCAGCGATGATCGCATCCCCTGTGGTGGTATGACTGAAGCACACCACGTGCCCGGAATTCTCGCCGCCGATGTTCCAGTCGCGCTCCAGCAGTTCGGCCATCACATAGCGGTCACCCACCTTGGCACGCACAAACGGTATCGAGAGCTCCTGCAAGGCCAGTTCGAGGCCCAGGTTGCTCATCAGCGTACCCACAACGCCACCATTGAGCTTGCCACGCTCCTGGAGGTCACGGGCAATGATGAACAGCAATTCGTCACCATCGACGATCGCGCCGGTATGGTCGACCATCAGCACCCGGTCACCGTCACCGTCGAACGCGATCCCCAGGTCGGCATGCCCTACCAGCACCGCCGCCTGAAGCGACTCGATATGGGTCGAACCGCAGTTCTCGTTGATGTTGAGGCCATCCGGCTGCGCGGCCAGCACCGTGACATCGGCGCCGAGCTCGCGAAACACGCTGGGGGCCACCTTGTACGTGGCGCCGTGGGCGCAGTCGACCACCAGCTTGAGGCCGGCGAAATCGGTACTGGTCGGCACGCTGCTTTTGCAGAATTCGATGTAGCGGCCGGCCGCGTCGTTGATGCGCGACACCTTGCCCAGCTTGCTCGACTCGACCACGGTCATGGGCTTGTCGAGCAACTCCTCGATCATCTGCTCTACATCGTCGGGCAGCTTGGTGCCCTGACCGGAGAAGAACTTGATGCCGTTGTCGTCATGCGGATTGTGCGACGCACTGATGACGATCCCGGCTTCGGCATGAAAGGTGCGGGTCAGGTAGGCGATGGCCGGCGTCGGCATCGGGCCGAGCAGCAGCACATCTGCGCCCGCCGCCGACAGACCGGCCTCAAGGGCCGACTCGAACATGTAGCCGGAGATACGCGTGTCCTTGCCTACGAGCACCCGGCAGGCGCCGAGCTTGCGAAAGGCCATGCCAGCGGCCCAACCGAGCTTGAGCATGAAATCCGGCGTGATCGGGTATTCGCCGACACGGCCACGAATGCCGTCGGTACCAAAATATTTTCTGCTCATCGTGAAATGCTCCGTCACTCTTATTCGGCGGCTTCAACCGCTGCAATCATCCGTACCACGTCGACGGTCTCGGCAACATCATGAACCCGCAGGATGCTCGCACCCCGGGTCATCGCCAGCGCAGCAAGCGCCAGGCTGCCATAAAGCCGCTCACCGACCGGACGCTCCAGCGCCAGGCCGATCATGCTCTTGCGCGAAACGCCCACCAGGAGGGGGCGGCCCAGGCGATAAAGGTCCTGCATATGCTTGAACAGGCTGAGGTTGTGCGCAAGCGTCTTGGCAAAACCAAAGCCCGGATCGAGCACAATCTTTTCGGCGCCGATACCCACCGAAGCACAGGCTGCCATGCGCTGCTCGAGAAACATCGCCACCTCGACGGTTACATCGTCGTAGTGCGGGTTGTTCTGCATGTCGCCGGGCTCGCCGCGCATGTGCATAAGGCAGACCGGCAAACCGGTGGCTGCAGCGGCATCCAGGGCGCCATCGCGGGTCAGCGAGCGCACATCGTTGATCAGCCCCGCGCCCAGGCGGGCAGTCTCGCGGATCACCGACGGCGTCGAGGTATCGACCGAGATGATGACATCCAGCTCGCGACTGATCGCTTCGACAATGGGTGCAACCCGCTCGAGCTCTTCGAGAGCAGTGACCACGGGTGCACCTGGCCGGGTGGACTCCCCACCGACATCGACAAGCGTAGCACCGGCCGCCACCATCGCTTCGGCATGGCGCAAGGCCGCATCACGCTGGGTGAAGCGACCGCCGTCCGAGAAGGAATCAGGGGTTATGTTGAGGATACCCATCACATGGGTACGGGAAAGGTCGAGAACCCGGTTGCCGCAAGGCAACCGGGTTGGGTACTGCTGTGAAGTCATGTCAACCCTTAGAGCTGCGCCGCCGGACCACCGATCGGGGACTCGGGGCGATCACCTTGCGTGGCAGAGGTGCCCGAAGTGCCCGAACCACCTTCCCAGTCACGTGGCTCACGCGGCTCGCGACCGGCCATGATGTCGTCGATCTGGTCGGCATCGATGGTCTCGTACTTCATCAGCGCATCGGCCATGGCATCGAGCTTGTCACGGTTTTCGGTGAGGATCTGCTTGGCAGTGGCATAGCACTGGTCGATGATGCTGCGTACCTCGGAGTCGATCAACTTGGCCGTCTCGCCCGAAACGCTGGCGTGCTGGGAACCGGCACTGCGGCCCAGGAACACCTCGCCTTCTTCTTCGGCGTACATCAGCGGGCCGAGTTTTTCCGACAAGCCCCACTTGGTGACCATGTTGCGAGCGATCTGGCTGGCTCGCATGATGTCGTTGGAGGCACCCGTGGTAACGCCATCGAAGCCAAGGGTCATTTCCTCCGCGATACGACCACCGTACAACGAGCAGATCTGACTGATCAGCGCACGCTTGGACAGGCTGTAGCGGTCCTCTTCCGGCAGGAACATGGTGACGCCCAGGGCGCGACCGCGCGGAATGATCGAGACCTTGTACACCGGGTCGTGCTCGGGCACCACGCGACCCACGATGGCATGACCCGCCTCGTGGTAAGCGGTGTTCTGCTTCTCTTTCTCGGACATGACCATCGACTTGCGCTCGGCGCCCATCATGATCTTGTCCTTGGCCAGCTCGAACTCCTTCATCTCGACCACACGCTTGCCGCCGCGCGCAGCGAACAGCGACGCCTCGTTGACCAGGTTGGCCAGGTCGGCACCGGAGAAGCCAGGCGTACCACGGGCGATCACGGCAGGGTTCACGTTGTCGCCGATCGGCGTCTTGCGCATGTGCACCTTGAGAATCTGCTCGCGACCACGGATGTCGGGCAGGCCCACGACCACTTGGCGGTCGAAACGGCCTGGACGCAGCAACGCAGGGTCAAGCACGTCCGGACGGTTGGTGGCGGCGATCACGATGATGCCGTCGTTCATTTCGAAGCCGTCCATCTCCACCAGCAACTGGTTGAGGGTCTGCTCGCGCTCGTCATGACCACCGCCCATGCCGGCGCCACGGTGGCGACCGACGGCGTCGATTTCGTCGATGAAGATGATGCACGGTGCGTGCTTCTTGGCCTGCTCGAACATGTCACGTACACGGCTGGCACCGACACCCACGAACATTTCAACGAAGTCGGAACCGGAAATGGTGAAGAACGGCACCTTGGCCTCACCCGCAATGGCCTTGGCCAGCAGGGTCTTACCGGTACCAGGCGGGCCGACCATCAGCACGCCGCGCGGAATACGACCACCCAGGCGCTGGAACTTGCCTGGATCACGCAGGAACTCGACCAGTTCACCAACCTCTTCCTTGGCTTCGTCGCAACCTGCGACGTCGGCCAGGGTGGTCTTGACCTGGTCTTCGGAGAGCAGGCGCGCCTTGCTCTTGCCGAAACTCATCGGCCCACCCTTGCCACCGGCACCGCCCTGCATCTGGCGCATGAAGAACATGAACACGGCGATGATGACCAGGATCGGGAAGCTGGCGACCAGCAACTGGGTCCAGATGCTTTGTTGTTCAGGCTGCTTGCCTTCGACCACGACGTGGTTGTCGACCAGGTCGCCGATCAGGCCGTTGTCGGCGATCGCGGGACGCACGGTCTTGAAGCTGTCGCCGTCGGTACGTTTACCAATGATGACTGCACCGTCGACCGTCACACGCTCGACCTTGCCATCCTTGACCTGCTGAATGAAGTCGGAATAGTTGAGGGTCTGCGGCTCGTTCGGGCTGGAGAAGTTGTTCATCACGGTCACCAGGACCGCGGCGATGATCAACCACAGGATCAGATTCTTTGCCATGTCGTTCAATTAGCTACCCTCTGAGGCAGGCCTTAGGCGCAGCCGTGCCTCGCATGATAATCACCGGCTTAACTTACTACATTACCTACATGTCTGCAGGCGCCGTCTGTAACCCTTTGTGAAACCTAGACTACACGATGTTCATCCAGGTCAGGCAGGACATCCGATTGGAAATAGCTATCGGATACCCTGGAAGCTGCCGGCCTGAAGCCCTACTCGCCCTTGTAGCCACGCCCCAGCATGTACTGCTCGCGGGAGCGATCGCGTGAAGAATCGGGCTTGAGCATCTGCACCTTGTCGAATTTCTTGCGGGCGTCCTTGAGGTAGACGTCAAACCCCTCGCCCTGAAAGATCTTGATCAGAAAATCGCCACCCGGCTTGAGTACCCGGGTCGCCAGATCAAGGGCCAGCTCGCACAGGAACATGGCCTTGGGCATATCCACAGCGGGCGTACCACTCATATTGGGGGCCATATCGGAAATCACAAGGTCTACGTGCGAATTACCGACCGCCTCGAGAATCTGCGCGAGCACTTCATCCTGGGTAAAGTCGCCCTGGATGAAGGTAACGTCGGGAATACTGTCCATTTCGAGGATGTCGGAGGCGATCAGACGCCCCTGACCGCCAATCAGACGACTGGTCACCTGCGACCAGCCACCGGGCGCCGCGCCCAGATCGATCACGCTCATGCCCGGGCGGATCAAACGGTACTTTTCCTGGATTTCGAGCAATTTGTAGCTCGCGCGCGAGCGATATCCGTCCTTTTGCGCCTTTTTGACGTAAGGATCGTTGAAGTGTTCTTTCAGCCAGCCAAGGCTTGTCTTGGAACGCGCCACTGGGCACCTCGATGATAAGGGTCGTGATTAACTGGGCGGATCCACGGGCCCTCGGGTAAAATGGCCGCCATTTTTACAGAATCTAGACAAAGGGTCAGATTATGCCGCTCAATAACGAGCAGAAGAAACAGTACAAATCCATTGGCCACGATCTGAAACCAGTTCTGATTGTGGCAGGCAACGGCCTGACTGAAGGGGTTATCGCCGAACTCGAGCGCGCCCTGGCCGATCACGAACTGATCAAGGTAGAGATCCGCTCGGAAGACCGCGAAGAACGTGCCGCCGCCATTGCCGCACTATGCAAGGCCGGTCGCGCCGAACTGGTGCAGACCATCGGCAAGAAGGCACTGATCTATCGCCGCAACCCGCAGCCCAACAAGCAACTGTCGAACATCCACCGCTACAAGTGATGTTCGCGCCGTTCAGTGGCGCGCCTTGCGCGCCCTGCCCGGCGGCGGCTGCAGCACCAGCAGCAAACCGCTGAGGCCCAGCACCAGGTAGCAGAACAGCTGCCAACGCAACTGCCCCGCCCCGCCAACCCGCAAGACGAAATACATCACGCACGCCGCCACTGCCATCAGCAGCAGTTGCCCACGCATGTCTCGCCACAGGCTGGCCATCCCTTCGGCCTGAATCAGCACCAGCACCTGCACGCCGCAGCCCACCGCCGCAAAGGCGACCAGCAGCGACGCGGCCAGCACGCCAAAATCTTCGATCAACAGCGGCGCCAGGCCAATCTGGCCCAGCACCGGCAGTACCGCAAAATGCAGCATCCACACGCCGCCGACCCAGAGCACCTGGGCCAGCTGCCAGATCACTGCCGACGCGGCAAAGCCGCGCGGGCGATCAAATGTGACGGACTTCGACAATCTCGTACTCGACTGTGCCGCTCGGCGTCTTGATCACCACAGTGTCACCCTCTTCCTTGCCGATGATGGCGCGGGCGATCGGAGCACCGACCGAGAGCTTGCCGTTCTTGACGTCCGCTTCGTCCTCACCAACGATCTGGTAGGTCACCTGATCGCCGGTTTCGGTGTTTTCAAGGTTCACGGTGGTACCGAAGATCACCTTGCCCGTGTGGGCAATGGTGGTAACGTCGATCACTACCGCATTCTGCAGGCGGCCTTCGATATCGCGGATACGCGCCTCGACCATGCCCTGTTCTTCACGGGCAGCGTGGTACTCGGCGTTTTCCTTGAGGTCGCCCAGCTCGCGGGCTTCGCCAATCGCCTGGCTCAGGCGCGGGCGCTCGGTCTTGCTCAAAAAGAGATGCTCTTCCTCCAGGGCGCGAGCGCCCTGAACGGTCATCGGGTATTTGGTAATACTCATGCTTTGAGTCCTGCATGCAGATCCTGCAAGCGACGTACGGTTTTTTCCGGACCGAACTTCAGCGCTTCGCAGATGGCTTCACCGGCCGCAATAGTCGTGGTGCAGTAGATCTTGTGCTGCAACGCATTGCGACGAATCGAGTAGGAGTCGGCAATCGACTGGCGACCTTCGGTGGTGTTGATGATCAGCGACACTTCGTCGTTCTTGATCATGTCGACCACGTGCGGACGACCTTCGGTCACCTTGTTCACGCGACGCACTTTCAGGCCTGCCGCCTCGATGATCTTGGCGGTACCGGCCGTGGCAACCACTTCGAAGCCCAGGTTGATCAGGTCGCGGGCAACGCCAGCCACCTGCGGCTTGTCGTCGTCACGCACGCTGATGAACGCGGTGCCGCCGGTCGGCAGCACTTCGCTGGCGCCCATCTGGGCCTTGGCGAAGGCTTCGCCGAAGGTGTCACCGACACCCATGACTTCACCGGTGGACTTCATTTCAGGGCCGAGGATCGGATCGACGCCCGGGAACTTCGCGAACGGGAACACCGCTTCCTTCACGCTGTAGAAGTTCGGAATGATTTCCTGGGTGAAACCGATCTCTTTCAGGGTCTTGCCGGCCATGACGCGAGCCGCAATCATCGCCAGCGAGGTGCCGATGCACTTGGACACGAACGGCACGGTACGCGAAGCACGCGGGTTGACCTCGATCACGTAGATCTTGTCGCCCTGCAGCGCCAGTTGCACGTTCATCAGGCCGACAACGCCCAGCTCCAGGGCCATCTTCTTGACCTGGTCGCGCACTTCGTCCTGCACGTGGGCAGGCAGCGAGTACGGCGGCAGCGAGCATGCCGAGTCACCGGAGTGAACACCGGCCTGCTCGATGTGCTGCATGATCGCGCCGATCACCACGTCGGTGCCGTCGCAGACCGCATCCACGTCCATCTCGATGGCGCAGTTGAGGAAGTGGTCCAGCAGCACAGGGCTGTCGTTGGACACCTGCACCGCTTCACGCAGGTAGCGCTTGAGTTCGTCCAGTTCGTAGACAATCTCCATCGCACGGCCGCCCAGTACGTAGGACGGGCGCACCACCAGCGGGTAACCGATGACGCCGGCGGCACGAATTGCTTCGTCTTCGCTGCGCACGGTGGCGTTTGGCGGCTGCAGCAGGTTCAGGCGCTGAACCATCTGCTGGAAGCGCTCACGGTCTTCGGCGCGGTCGATGGAGTCCGGGCTGGTACCGATGATCGGTACGCCGGCTTCTTCCAGGGCACGGGCCAGTTTCAGCGGAGTCTGGCCGCCGTAGTGCACGATGACACCCTTCGGCTTCTCGACACGCACCACTTCCAGCACGTCTTCCAGGGTCAGCGGCTCGAAGTACAGGCGGTCGGAGGTATCGTAGTCGGTGGAGACGGTTTCCGGGTTGCAGTTGACCATGATGGTCTCGTAGCCGTCTTCACGCAGTGCCAGTGCCGCATGGACGCAGCAGTAGTCGAACTCGATGCCCTGGCCGATACGGTTGGGGCCGCCACCCAGGATCATGATCTTGTCGCGGGTCGACGGGTTGGCCTCGCACTCTTCCTCGTAGGTGGAGTACAGATAGGCGGTGTCGGTGGCGAACTCGGCAGCGCAGGTATCGACGCGCTTGTAGACCGGGAAGATCTCGAGCTTGTGACGGTGACGACGCAGGTTCTTGTCGGTGATGCCCAGCAGCTTGGCCAGGCGCTGGTCAGAGAAGCCCTTGCGCTTGAGGCGCAGCATCAGTGCCTTGTCGATATCGGCCAGGCCCAGGGTCTTGACCTTCTCTTCTTCCTTGATCAGGTCTTCCATCTGCACCAGGAACCAGCGGTCGATCATGGTCAGGGCGAAGATTTCATCCACGCTCATGCCCGAACGCATGGCGTCGGCCACGTACCAGATACGCTCGGCGCCCGGCACGGTCAGCTCGCGCTTGAGGATGCTGGCAGCTTCCGGGCTGGCCAGGTCCACTTTCGGGTCCAGCCCGCATACACCGACTTCCAGGCCGCGCAGGGCTTTCTGCAGCGACTCCTGGAAGGTGCGGCCGATGGCCATGACTTCACCCACGGATTTCATCTGGGTGGTCAGGCGGGCATCGGCTTTCGGGAATTTTTCGAAGGCAAAGCGCGGCAGCTTGGTGACGACGTAGTCGATCGACGGCTCGAACGAGGCCGGCGTGCGACCACCGGTGATGTCGTTCTGCAGTTCATCGAGGGTGTAGCCAACAGCCAGCTTGGCGGCGATCTTGGCGATCGGGAAGCCGGTGGCTTTCGAGGCCAGGGCCGAGGAACGCGAAACCCGCGGGTTCATCTCGATCACGACCATGCGGCCAGTGTCCGGGCAGATACCGAACTGTACGTTGGAGCCGCCGGTTTCGACACCGATTTCACGCAGCACCGCCAGCGAGGCGTTGCGCATGATCTGGTATTCCTTGTCGGTCAGGGTCTGTGCCGGTGCGACGGTGATCGAGTCACCGGTGTGCACGCCCATCGGGTCGAAGTTCTCGATGGAGCAGACGATGATGCAGTTGTCCTTTTTGTCGCGGACCACTTCCATCTCGTACTCTTTCCAGCCGATCAGCGATTCGTCGATCAGCAGTTCCTTGGTTGGCGACAGGTCCAGACCACGGGCGCAGATTTCTTCGAATTCTTCACGGTTGTAGGCGATGCCGCCACCGGTGCCGCCCATGGTGAAGGACGGACGGATGATGCACGGGAAGCCCAGCTTCTCGAGCACCGCATTGGCCTCTTCCATGCTGTGGGCGATACCCGAGCGCGGGCATTCCAGGCCGATGGCCTTCATGGCCTTGTCGAAACGCGAGCGGTCTTCGGCCTTGTCGATGGTGTCGGCGTTGGCACCGATCATTTCCACGCCGAATTTTTCCAGGACGCCTTCGCGCTCCAGGTCCAGTGCGCAGTTCAGCGCGGTCTGGCCGCCCATGGTCGGCAGCAGCGCGTCAGGGCGCTCCTTCTCGATGATCTTGGCCACCGACTGCCACTTGATCGGCTCGATGTAGGTGGCGTCGGCCATGGCCGGGTCGGTCATGATGGTGGCCGGGTTGGAGTTCACCAGGATGACGCGAAAACCCTCCTCGCGCAGGGCCTTGCAGGCCTGGGCGCCGGAGTAGTCGAATTCGCAGGCCTGGCCGATCACGATCGGGCCGGCGCCGAGAATCAGGATGCTTTTGATGTCTGTACGTTTTGGCATGGGTTGTCACTCAAATCCGCGGGTCAGTGGGCAAGCTGTGTCGAACAATCCACTCGAGGAGCGCCTGAACGCGGCCTGTGCCGGTTCAGGGCTGCCTCCGGGGGGTGCTCAGCGGCGCTTGGCCATGGCATCGATGAAACGATCAAACAGTGGCGCGACGTCGGTCGGGCCCGGGCTCGCCTCAGGGTGACCCTGGAAGCTGAAGGCGCTCTTGTCGGTGCGCTCGATGCCCTGCAGGGTACCGTCGAACAGCGACTTGTGGATGGCGCGCACGTTGCCTGGCAGGGTCGCTTCATCTACCGCGAAACCGTGGTTCTGGCTGGTGATCATCACCACGCCGGTGTCCAGGTCCTGGACCGGGTGGTTGGCACCGTGGTGACCATGACCCATCTTGACGGTCTTGGCACCGGAGGCCAGGGCCAGCAGCTGGTGGCCCAGGCAGATACCGAACACCGGCACTTCGGTTTCGAGGATTTCGCGGATCGCCTGGATCGCGTAGTCGCAAGGCTCAGGGTCGCCCGGGCCGTTGGACAGGAACACGCCATCGGGGTTGAGCGCGAGCACTTCGCTGGCCGGGGTTTGCGCCGGCACCACGGTGACGCGGCAGCCGCGCTCGACCAGCATGCGCAGGATGTTCAGCTTGACGCCATAGTCGTAGGCCACGACGTGGTACGGCAGCTCGGCGGCGTCGATGGTCGGGTGGCTGTCGGTCTTCAGGTTCCACACGCTGGAGCGCCACTCGTAGCGGCTCTTGGTGCTGACGACCTTGGCCAGGTCCATGCCCTTCAGGCCTGGGAAGCCGCGCGCGGCTGTGATGGCCGCCTCTTCAGAAATGTTGTCGCCAGCCAGGATGCAGCCGTTCTGCGCGCCCTTCTCACGCAGGATGCGGGTCAGGCGACGGGTGTCGATACCGGCAATGGCCACCACATTGTTGGCCTTGAGGTAATCGGACAGCGACATCGTGTTGCGCCAGTTGCTGGCGATCAGCGGCAGGTCACGGATGACCAGGCCGGCCGACCAGACCCGATCGGACTCGGCGTCTTCCGGCGTGGTGCCGGTGTTGCCGATGTGCGGGTAGGTCAGGGTAACGATCTGCTGCGAGTAAGAAGGGTCAGTCAGGATTTCCTGATAGCCGGTCATTGCGGTGTTGAACACCACCTCACCAACGGTCTGACCGTCGGCTCCAATGGCCTCACCGCGAAAAATGCTGCCATCGGCAAGGGCGAGTATGGCTGGCTTAGTCAAGAAGACCTCCCAAAAATAAAGCCTGAAGGGGCGATCGCAGGTTGCAAAAAAGCGGAATGACGTATAGACACGTCACCCCGCTTTCTTCGTCGAATTATCTGCGCGCTTTTAGTGGACACACTAAAGCTGTAGCTTACAGAAAAAGGCTTTTTCGGTCTACCACTGATGTGCCTGAAAGGCATGGGAATGCGACAGAAAGTCGCTTGTTTCAAACGCTCGGCCAGGGAGGCCGGCGAAGGGGCCGCATGGCAGCCCCTGATGCAGCGATCAACGCAGGTCGAGCACGTCCTGCATGTCGTACAGGCCCGGCGCACGCCCATCCAGCCACAGCGCGGCACGTACCGCACCCTTGGCGAAGGTCATGCGGCTGGAGGCCTTGTGGGTGATCTCCAGGCGCTCGCCGTCAGCGGCGAACAGCACGGTATGGTCACCCACCACGTCACCGGCACGCACGGTGGCAAAGCCGATGGTCTTGCGGTCCCGCGCGCCAGTCTGGCCTTCCCGGCCATACACGGCCACTTCCTGCAGGTCACGGCCAAGTGCATTGGCCACCACCTCGCCCATGCGCAGCGCGGTACCCGACGGAGCATCCACCTTGTGACGGTGATGGGCCTCGATGATCTCGATGTCCACATCGTCGCCCAGCACGCGCGCCGCCATGTCCAGCAGCTTCAGGCTGAGGTTGACGCCAACGCTGAAGTTGGCGGCAAACACGATGGGGATGTCCTTGCCTGCCTCGGCCAGCAGTTGCTTCTCTTCAACACTGAAACCGGTGGTGCCGATGACCATCGCCTTGCCCGCCTTGCGGCAGAACGCCAGGTTCTTCAAAGTCACCGAAGGATGGGTGAAGTCGATCAGCACATCGAACTCGTCGACCACCCGATCCAGATCACCCGACAGCGGCACACCAATACGCCCCAGCGCCGCCAGCTCGCCGGCGTCAGCCCCGACCAGCGTACTGTCCGGACGATCCACGGCGGCGGTCAGGCCCGCCCCCGGCGTCTGCTGCACTGCCTCGATCAGGGTCTTGCCCATCCGCCCTGCCGCGCCCATTACCGCTATACGTCGCATGCCCTGTTCCTTCTTACAGATCGCCGAAGAAGCGCTTTACGCCTTCGAACCAGCCATTGGCCTTGGGAGAATGGCAGCTGTCGCCATCCAGCGAAACACGCAACTCTTCGAGCAGCTCACGCTGACGACGGCTCAGGTTGACCGGCGTTTCTACCGCCACCCGGCACATCAGGTCGCCCGCGCCACCGCCACGCACCGGCGCAACGCCCTTGCCGCGCAGACGGAACTGCTTGCCGGTCTGGGTCCCCTCGGGGATCTTCAGCTTGACCCGGCCATCGAGGGTCGGCACTTCCAGCTCGCCACCCAGCGCCGCATCGGTGTAGCTGATCGGCACTTCGCAGTACAGGTGCTTGCCGTCGCGCTGGAAGATCGGGTGCTCGCGCACATTGATCACCACGTACAGGTCGCCGGTCGGGCCACCCTGGGAACCTGCCTCGCCTTCGCCCGACAGGCGAATGCGGTCACCGGTATCGACGCCGGCCGGTACCTTGACCGAGAGGGTCTTGTACTCTTCGACACGACCTTCGCCATGGCACGAATCGCACGGGTCGGTGATGATCTTGCCCTGGCCGTGACAGCGCGGGCAGGTCTGCTGCACCGAGAAGAAGCCCTGCTGCATGCGCACCTGGCCAATACCGCCACAGGTCGGGCAGGTCGAAGGCGACGAGCCCTTCTTGGCACCCGAGCCATCGCACGGCGCACAGTTGACCAGCGTCGGCACACGGATGTTGACCGTGGTGCCACGCACGGCCTCCTCCAGGTTCAGCTCGAGGGTGTAGCGCAAGTCGCTGCCACGCTGAGCGCCACCGCGGCCACCGCCCCGGCCACCGCCGAAGAAGTCGCTGAACACATCACCGAAGATGTCGGAGAAGTTGGCGCCACCGAAACCGGCACCGCCGCCACCCATGCTCGGATCGACACCGGCATGACCATACTGATCATACGCAGCACGCTTGCTGGCATCGGAGAGCACTTCGTAAGCCTCGTTGGCTTCCTTGAACAGCTCTTCCGAGGCCTTGTCATCAGGATTACGGTCCGGGTGGTGCTTCATCGCCAGGCGACGATAGGCCTTCTTCAGGTCGCCCTCGCTCGAGCCGCGCTCGACTCCCAGAACCTCGTAATAGTCACGCTTTGCCATAATTCTTTGCACTCTTGAGGACGTTCGGCATACCTCGGCGCATACCGCGCTGTGCCGCCAGCATTCAAGCGCGCTCGAATGCTGTAAAAATTCGGGTATTCCAGACACGCCAACGCGGGAGCAAGCCCCCGCGCGGCGACATCCTACCAGTCACTGCCGAACAGCAGTCAACCGGGCGACAACCTGTAGCTATTACTTGTTGTCTTTTACTTCTTCAAACTCAGCGTCGACCACGTCGTCGTGCTTGGGCTCTTCAGCTTCTGGCTGAGCACCGCCCTGAGGCTGTTCGGCCTGCTCGGCGTACATCTTCTGAGCCACTGGCGCGGAGACCTTCGACAGCTCTTCGACCTTGGCTTCGATGGCAGCCTTGTCGTCGCCTTTGACAGCGGCTTCCAGGGCGACAACGGCAGCTTCGATAGCAGCCTTCTCGTCCGCAGTTACCTTGTCACCGGCGTCGGCGACCATCTTGCGGGTCGAGTGAACCAGCGCGTCACCCTGGTTGCGGGCAGCGGCCAGCTCTTCGAACTTGCGGTCTTCCTCGGCGTTGACTTCAGCGTCACGCACCATCTGCTGAATTTCTTCCTCGGACAGACCCGAGTTGGCCTTGATCACGATCGACTGCTGCTTGCCGGTCGCCTTGTCCTTGGCACCTACGTGCAGGATGCCGTTGGCGTCGATATCGAAGGTCACTTCGATTTGCGGTACGCCACGTGGTGCTGGCGGAATCTCGGCCAGGTCGAATTTACCCAGCGACTTGTTCTGCGCAGCTTGCTTGCGCTCGCCCTGCAGCACGTGAATGGTCACGGCGCCCTGGTTGTCGTCGGCCGTCGAGAACACCTGCGACTTCTTGGTCGGGATGGTGGTGTTCTTCTCGATCAGCGCAGTCATCACGCCACCCATGGTTTCGATACCCAGGGTCAGCGGGCTGACGTCCAGCAGCAGCACGTCTTTCACGTCACCAGCCAGTACGGCGCCCTGAATGGCAGCACCCATGGCGACAGCTTCGTCAGGGTTCACGTCCTTGCGTGCTTCCTTGCCGAAGAAGTCGGTCACCAGCTTCTGCACCAGTGGCATACGGGTCTGACCGCCGACCAGGATCACGTCGTTGATCTTGCTCACGTCGATACCGGCGTCTTTCAGCGCGATGCGGCATGGCTCGATGGTGCGCTGAACCAGGTCTTCGACCAGCGATTCCAGCTTGGCGCGGGAAATCTTCACGTTCAGGTGCTTAGGACCGGTGGCGTCTGCAGTGATGTACGGCAGGTTCACGTCGGTCTGCTGGCTCGAGGACAGCTCGATCTTGGCTTTTTCGGCAGCTTCTTTCAGGCGCTGCATGGCCAGCGGGTCACCCTTGAGGTTCATGCCGCTTTCTTTCTTGAATTCGTCGACGAGGTAGTCGATCAGACGAATGTCGAAGTCTTCACCACCCAGGAAGGTGTCGCCGTTGGTAGCCAGTACTTCGAACTGGTGCTCGCCGTCGACTTCAGCGATCTCGATCACCGACACGTCGAAGGTACCGCCACCCAGGTCGTAGACGATCACGGTGTGATCACCCTTGGCCTTGTCCATACCGTAGGCCAGTGCGGCTGCGGTCGGTTCGTTGATGATGCGCTTGACGTCCAGACCGGCAATGCGACCGGCGTCCTTGGTAGCCTGACGCTGGCTGTCGTTGAAGTAGGCAGGTACGGTGATGACCGCTTCGGTCACTGCCTCGCCGAGATAGTCTTCGGCGGTTTTCTTCATCTTTTTCAGAATTTCAGCCGAGATCTGAGGCGGAGCCATCTTCTGGCCGTTCACTTCCACCCAGGCGTCGTTGTTGTCAGCCTTGACGATCTTGTAAGGGACCATCTGAATGTCTTTCTGAACGACTTCTTCGTCAAAACGACGGCCGATCAGACGCTTTACCGCGTACAGGGTGTTGTGCGGGTTGGTCACCGCCTGACGCTTGGCCGACTGGCCGACCAGGATCTCGCCGTCATTGGCGTAGGCAATGATCGAAGGGGTGGTACGAGCGCCTTCGGCGTTCTCGATGACCTTGACGTTGCCGTTTTCCAGAATGGAGACACAGGAGTTGGTGGTCCCCAGGTCGATACCGATAATTTTGCCCATGTTAACTCTCCCGAAACTTTGGATTTGGTTGCCGCAGCGGTGGTTGCCAACTGCGGTAGCACTTAAACGCTTGACACTTAAATGGGGGCCGCCAGGCTAATTTCAAGCCTTCTCGTCAATCGAGGGCGAAACCGGAGCCGGAGCCTTGCTGACCACGACCATGGCCGGGCGCAGCAGACGCCCATTGAGCTGGTAGCCCTTCTGGAACACCTTGAGCACGCTGTTGGGCTCGACGTCCGCACTCTCCTGCATGGCCATGGCCTGGTGCAGTTCGGCGTTGAACGGTTCGCCGTGCGGGTCGATCGCCTCGAGGTTGTAGCGCTTGAGGGTGTCGTGGAACATCTTCAAGGTCAGCTCGATGCCTTCACGCATCGGGCGGATGCTCTCGTCTTCGGCGCTGGACAGCTCCAGGCCGCGCTCAAGGCTGTCGATCACCGGTAACAGGTCACCAGCGAATTTCTCAAGGGCGAACTTGTGCGCCTTCTCGACATCCTGCTCGGCGCGACGGCGCACGTTCTGAAGGTCTGCGGCGGTGCGCAGGGATTGATCCTGGGCCGCCGCCAGTTGCTCTTCGAGCACCTGCACGCGCGTGCTCAGCTCATCGCCGGCCGCCTCGGCGTTCAGATTCTGTTCATCCAGCGTCTGTTCGTCAGCCATAAAATCTCTCCTTTGCAATTTCGTCAGCGAACTTACTCGCACGTCTGCCGGCTATATGGGGTCTGAAAATGCAGCTTCAAGGGCTGATGAACAGTCCGCAGCATTACCCTCATAACCCCTTGCGATCAAAACCCTCACCGAGCAACCGAATCAAACTAAGCACAAGCATTGTCAGGGGTTTTAAAAACACTGTATAAATAACCAGACCTTACGCCTGGGAGCCGCCCCAATGCTGGTGCATCTTTCCGTACACAACTACGCCATCGTCGAACACCTGGACCTCGAACTCGCCCGCGGGATGAGCGTCATCACCGGTGAAACCGGGGCCGGCAAATCGATCATGCTCGATGCCCTCGGCCTCACCCTGGGTGATCGCGCCGACAGCGGCGTGGTGCGCCCCGGGGCAGACAAGGCCGACATCCTGGCCACCTTCGACCTGGGCGACATTCCCGAGGCCCGTACCTGGCTGGCCGAGCGCGACCTGGACACCGACGGCCCGTGCATACTACGCCGGGTGATCACCGCCGAAGGCCGCAGCCGCGGCTATATAAACGGCACGCCTTGCCCGCTGGGCGACCTCAAGGCCCTGGGCGAGCTGCTGATCGACATCCACAGCCAGCACGAACACCAGTCGCTGCTGAAGACCGACACCCATCGCCGCCTGCTCGACGAATACGCCGGCGCCACCGACCTTGCACGCCAGGTGCAGCTGGCGGCGCAGCGCTGGCGGCAGACCCGCCAGGAGCTCGAGCGGCTGAGCAACTCAGGGGACGAACAGCGCGCGCAGCACCAGCTGCTCAGCTATCAGCTCGAAGAGCTGGAAAACCTCAACCTGGGCGAAAACGAACTTGAGCTGCTGGAACAGGAACACAAGAACCTGACCAATGCAGAGGCCCTGTTCGGTATCTGCCGCCAGGTCATCGACCATTGCAGCGAGAGCGACTCGGGCAATGTGCTCAGTGCGCTGACCGTCAGCCTCAATCGCCTGACCGCCGTACAGAATGCCCCCAAGGCGCTGGCCGAGGCGGCCAACATGATCGCCAGTGCGCAGATTCAGGTAGAAGAAGCAGTGGGCGAGCTCAACCGCTTTCTCGACCATTTCGACGCCGACCCCGCGCGGCTGCAGCAGCTGGAAGAACGTCTCGACGCCCTGTACACCCTGGCGCGCAAACACCGCGTGCACCCCAGCGAGCTGGCCGACCTGCAGCAACGCCTGATGGAGGAGCTCGAAGGCCTCAACGCCAACGACGAGTCCATTGCCCGACTGGGTGACGAACTTGCCGCCTATGCCCGCCACTACCAGGAAAAGGCCTCGGAGCTGAGCCGCCTGCGCCAGCAGGCCGCGACCCAGCTGGCTGGCGCGGTGGAGCTTGAGATTCAGCGCCTGGGCATGCCTGGCGGACGCTTCAGCATCGAACTTCGCCCCAACAGTGGCGAAGACTTGTTGCCCCAGGGCCTGGAGCAGGTCGAACTGCTGGTCAGCGCCAACCCCGGCCAGCCGCTCAAGGCACTGGCCAAGGTGGCCTCCGGGGGTGAATTGTCACGGATCAGCCTGGCGATCCAGGTCATTACCGCTCAGACCTCGCGCATTCCGACCCTGGTGTTCGACGAAGTCGACGTGGGTATCGGCGGCCCGACTGCGGAAATCGTGGGGCAGCTGTTGCGTCGCCTGGGCGAGCGTGGGCAGGTATTGACGGTCACCCACCTGCCGCAGGTTGCCGCGCAGGGCCACCATCACCTGTTCGTGCACAAGGTGCGCAACAGCGATGCGACCCATACGGCGGTGGCGAGCCTGGGCAAACGCGAGCGGGTCGAAGAGGTGGCGCGCATGCTGGGCGGCATCGACCTGACCAAGGAATCGCTGGCGCATGCCAGAAAGATGGTCGTCACCAGCAAAGCCTGAGTGCCCCCGCAGGAGCCGGCCTTGCCGGCGTACAACATTACAGCCCCCACAAAGCACGAAGGCGACCCCAGGGTCGCCTTCAATGCCGTGCAATTCAAAGCAAAGTGCTTACTTTTTCTTGCGCACGTACAGCACGAGATTGTGATCTACCAACTCGTAGCCGTGCTCCAGCACGATTTCCTTCTGACGCTTTTCGATTTCGGCATCGAAGAACTCGATGACTTCGCCAGACTCCACGTTGACCATATGGTCGTGGTGGCCGCCGTCGGCCAGTTCAAACACTGCATGACCGCCGTCGAAGTTGTGACGAACGACAAGACCTGCCGCCTCGAACTGGGTCAGAACACGGTAAACCGTGGCCAGACCGACGTCCTCGCCTGCCTCCATCAACGCCTTGTAGACGTCTTCAGCACTCATGTGGCGCTGCTCGGTGGAGTCGAGCATCTGTAGAATCTTGACTCGAGGCAGGGTCACCTTGAGACCGGCTTTGCGTAATTCGCTATTTTCAACCATGGTCAGCTTTCTCGCCGATGCTGCTTCGCAGCTTCTCTGAATACGGGTATGATCGGGGTTTACGTTGTCCAGCCAAGATAGTGGAAGTCGCCCACCGATGCAAAACACCAAGCTCTTGCTAACCAGCCTCACCTTTGTGGGACTGCTCGCACTCGCCGGTTGCTCGTTCCCCGGGGTTTACAAAATCGACATCCAGCAGGGCAATGTCGTCACGCAGGACATGATAGACCAATTGCGGCCGGGAATGACCCGCCGGCAAGTACGGTTTATCATGGGCAACCCTCTGATCCAGGACACCTTCCACACCAACCGTTGGGACTACCTGTACAGTCTGCAACCAGGTGGGGGCGAGCGCCAGCAGGAACGGATGAGCGTGTTCTTCAACGAGAACGACCAGCTCGCCAGCCTGTCGGGTGACTTCATGCCGGGTGTGAGCCGCGATCAGGAAATCCTTGGCGGCGCAGCGGGCACCACTGTCAGCCCTGCCGAAGGCGAGACACCTGCCAAGCAGGAAGCCCCCGCCAAGCCTGGCTCGCTGGAAGACACGATCCAGCGCGACGTCGATACCATCGAAGTCATCCCGGTTCCAGTGCCGGAACCGCTGGACACCTCGCCGCAGTAAGCAAGGCGCAGGCAATAAAAAGCCCGGATCATTCCGGGCTTTTTCATGCGCGGCGTTTCACCGCTTGGCCTTCTTGAACACCCTGGCTACCTTGGCCGCACGCTGTTTGCGCACCTCCTTGGGGTCGATCAGCAGCGGCCGATAGAGCTCGATCCGATCACCCGCCTCGACCGGATGCTGCGACGCAACCACCTTGCCAAAGATGCCCATCGGGCAATCCCCGATCGACACGCCCGGCAACTGCCCGGCGATGCCCGACAAGCGAACCGCCTCGCTCACCGACGTACCCGCTGGCACCTCCAGCGCCAGCAACAGCTGCTGCTCGGCGGTGGCATAGACCACTTCGATGGGCAGCATCGGCTCAGCCATTGAGTTGCTTGGCCCGCTGGCAGAACGCATCCACCAGGGTGTTGGCCGCCTGGTTGAAGATCGGCCCCAGGGTGGCGCGCACCAGCGGCCCGGCGTAATCGAACGACAGGTCCAGGCTGATCTTGCAGGCCTTGTCGCCGAGTGCCTTGAACGTCCACAGCCCGTGCAGCTGATTGAACGGCCCCTCCTCAAGGTTCATCTCGATGGACTGCCCTGGCACCAACTCATTTCGCGTTACAAAACTCTGACTCATGCCGCCCTTGGCCGCCTCGACTCGCGCTCGCATCAAGGTCTCGCTCTGCTCCAGCACCGTGCTGGAGGAGCACCACGGCAGAAATTCCGAATAGCGGGCGACGTCATTCACCAGGTCATACAGCGCCTGAGCGGGGTACGGCAACAGTGCCGAACGTTGAATATGGGTAGTCATCCAGGCGTCACTTCCAAAGCTGAGCGGTAAACACGATGCGAATGCCGAGGGGCGCCACATAGCGCATCAAGAGGAAAAACAGCGCGTATTGTCCGGGATTCACTCCAACGGCTCAAGCGTACCGCTACCCCGTAGCCGACAGCGCGACGACTGCCTATAATGCCGCCCCTATGGCTAAACAAAAGAAGCATCCGACAGGGACCATCGCGCAGAATAAAAAGGCGCGTCACGATTACTTCATCGAGCACAAGTTCGAGGCCGGATTGGTCCTGTCCGGTTGGGAAGTAAAAAGTCTGCGTGCCGGCAAGGCGCATCTTGTGGACAGCTACGTGCTGCTCAAGGACGGTGAAGCATGGCTGATGGGTTGCCATATCACCCCCCTGACCGCGGCCAGCACACACGTGATCGCCGACCCGACCCGTACCCGTAAACTGCTGCTCAATCGCCGCGAGCTGGAGCGCCTGTTCGTGGGCGTACAGCAGAAGGGCTATACCTGCGTGGCCTTGTCGATGTACTGGAGCAAGCACTTGATCAAGTGCGAGATTGCCCTGGGCAAGGGCAAGAAGGAATACGACAAGCGCGATACCCAGCGCGAGCGTGATTCCGATCGCGAGTTGCAGCGCGCCGTGCGCAGCAAGGGCCGCGACGAGTAGGCACGCCTGCTCTAGCCACTTTGCCAGCAAGGCCGGCTCCTACAGGCCAAGCGAAACCCTGTAGGAGCCGGCCTTGCCGGCGAAAGCCGCAACGCTTGTCTAGCGCCCGTTGCGCCGCTCTGCCCGCGCGACCCGCTGCACTTCCTGACGCACCTCTTCGAGCACCTCCTGCACATACAGAATGTGCTGGCTCGACACCTCCCGTGCATCCTGCGCACGCCCTTCGACAATCGCCAGGTACAGGTCCCGGTGCTGCGCAATCAGCATGTCGCGGGTCTCGCTGCGCTGCTTGTACATACCGCCGATGTTGGTCACCACGTTGCGCTTGAGCAGGTCGAACAACCCGCGAATGGTATGCAGCAGCACCGCGTTATGGCTGGCCTCGGCAATCGCCAGGTGGAACGACGCATCCGCCGCCCCTTCCTCGGCTCGGCTCACCTCATCGGCACGCGCATAACAGTCCTGCAGCGCATCGAACGCCACCTTCAACCGCTCGCGATCCACCGCGGTGGCACGCAATGCGGCGTAATAGGCACACGACGCCTCCAGCGTATGACGAAACTCCAGCAGGTCGCGTTCGACCTCCGGATTGTTCTCCAGCAATTGCAACAAGGGGTCGCTGAACGTCGAACCCATCGACTGGGCAACATAATTGCCGCCACCCTGTCGGCTCACCAGCATGCCCTTGGCTACCAGCTTCTGGATCGCCTCGCGTAACGACGGGCGTGACACCCCGAACTGCTCGGCCAGTTGCCGCTCGGCCGGCAACCGCTCACCGGCGGTCAAGGTGCCTTCAAGAATCATCCCCTCAAGCCGCTCGACGATATCGTCGGACAAACGGCGTTGGCGGACCTGGTTGAAAACCATCACATGCTCTCCACAATCCCGAGTTCGTTCGGGGCCGCCTATTTTGGCCTATCGGTGCCCACGCCACACCCACCAGTTGGCGAATTTCGAAGCCGCTCAGCCGACCTTTTTTCAACCGTCCGACGAAAGTTTTAGCGGGGCAAATTGACACACCCACCACAGGGCTCTTAACCTAGCGGCTCGACATTGTAAATTGGTATGACCAATTAGCCAATGCCACTGCATGACCAACAACAATTAGGGGCCACCCCATATGCAAACCTGGCAACAACTCTATAGTCCGCTTGGTAGTCTCGGCCTGTCCGCCCTGGCGGCAGTCATCCCTATCGTGTTCTTCTTCCTGGCGCTGGCCGTGTTCCGCCTCAAGGGTCATGTGGCAGGCAGCATCACGCTGGCGCTGTCGATCCTGGTCGCCATCTTCGCCTTCCAGATGCCCGCCGACATGGCACTGGCTGCTGCCGGGTACGGTTTTGCCTATGGCCTGTGGCCCATCGCCTGGATCATCGTCGCGGCGGTGTTCCTGTACAAACTGACGGTCAAGAGCGGCCAGTTCGAAGTGATCCGCAGCTCGGTGCTGTCGATCACCGACGACCAGCGCCTGCAGGTTCTGCTGATCGGCTTCTGCTTCGGCGCCTTCCTGGAAGGCGCGGCAGGCTTCGGCGCACCCGTGGCCATTACCGCTGCACTGCTGGTGGGCCTGGGTTTCAACCCGCTGTACGCCGCCGGCCTGTGCCTGATCGCCAACACCGCCCCGGTGGCCTTCGGCGCCCTGGGTATCCCGATCATCGTGGCCGGCCAGGTCACCGGTATCGACGCCTTCAAGATCGGCGCCATGACCGGTCGTCAATTGCCGTTGCTGTCGCTGTTCGTGCCGTTCTGGCTGGTGTTCATGATGGACGGCCTGCGCGGCGTCAAGGAGACCTGGCCTGCAGCCCTGGTGGCCGGCCTGAGCTTCGCCGTCACCCAGTACTTCACCTCCAACTTCATCGGCCCGGAACTGCCGGACATCACCTCGGCACTGGCCAGCCTGATCTCCCTGACCCTGTTCCTCAAGGTCTGGCAGCCCAAGCGCTCGATGACCACCGCCACCGGCAGCGTCGGTGCAGCCGTGGTCAACGGTGGCGGCAGCCAGCCTTCGCCTTACAGCTTTGGCGAGATCTTCAAGGCCTGGTCGCCGTTCCTGATCCTCACCGTGCTGGTCACCATCTGGACCCTCAAGCCATTCAAGGCAGCCTTTGCCGCCGGTGGTTCGATGTACAGCTGGGTGTTCAACTTCGCCATCCCGCACCTTGACCAGCTGGTGATCAAGACCGCGCCGATCGTCGCCGCCCCGACCGCCATGCCGGCGGTGTTCAAGCTCGACCCGATCTCGGCCACCGGTACCGCGATCTTCTTCTCCGCGCTGCTGTCGATGCTGGTGCTGAAGATCAACTTCAAGACCGGCCTGACCACGCTGAAGGAAACCTTCTTCGAACTGCGCTGGCCGATCCTGTCGATCGGCATGGTGCTGGCCTTTGCCTTCGTCACCAACTACTCGGGCATGTCGTCGACCATGGCCCTGGTACTGGCCGGCACCGGCGCAGCGTTCCCGTTCTTCTCGCCGTTCCTTGGCTGGCTGGGCGTGTTCCTGACCGGTTCGGACACTTCGTCCAACGCGCTGTTCAGTTCGCTGCAGGCCACCACCGCGCACCAGATCGGGGTCAACGACACCCTGCTGGTGGCCGCCAACACCAGCGGCGGCGTCACCGGCAAGATGATCTCGCCACAGTCCATCGCCGTGGCATGCGCGGCCACCGGGCTGGTTGGCAAGGAGTCGGACCTGTTCCGCTTCACCCTCAAGCACAGCTTGTTCTTCGCCACCATCGTCGGCCTGATCACCTTGATCCAGGCGTACTGGCTGACCGGCATGCTGGTTCACTAAAGTGAAAGAGGCCGGGCGCCCCAAGGGCGCCCGGCAGCTGCCCCTTTCAACCGACGCTGCGAGACACCATGATCATTTCAGCCTCTACCGACTACCGCGCCGCAGCCCAACGCAAGCTGCCGCCCTTCCTGTTCCACTACGCCGACGGCGGCGCCTACGCCGAGTACACCCTGCGCCATAACGTCGAAGACCTGGCCAGCATCGCCCTGCGCCAGCGCGTCCTGAAGAACATGTCCGAGCTCAGCCTCGAGACCCGCCTGTTCGATGAAACCCTGAGCATGCCCGTGGCCCTGGCACCGGTCGGCCTGACCGGCATGTACGCCCGGCGCGGCGAGGTGCAGGCGGCACGTGCCGCGGCGGCCAAGGGCATCCCCTTCACCCTGTCGACCGTGTCCGTGTGCCCGATCGAGGAAGTGGCCCCGGCCATCGACCGGCCCATGTGGTTCCAGCTCTATGTGCTCAAGGACCGCGGCTTCATGCGCAATGCCCTGGAGCGTGCCAAGGCCGCCGGCGTGACCACCCTGGTGTTCACCGTGGACATGCCCGTACCCGGCGCACGCTACCGTGACGCCCACTCTGGCATGAGCGGCCCTAACGCACCGCTGCGGCGCATGTGGCAGGCCATGACCCACCCCCAGTGGGCGCTGGATGTAGGCCTGCTGGGCAAGCCCCACGACCTGGGCAACATCTCCAAATACCGCGGCAGCCCCACCGGCCTGGCCGACTACATCGGCTGGCTGGGCGCCAACTTCGACCCGTCGATTTCCTGGAAAGACCTGGAATGGATCCGCGAGTTCTGGGATGGCCCGATGGTGATCAAGGGTATTCTCGACCCGGACGACGCGCGCGACGCCGTGAAATTCGGTGCCGACGGCATCGTGGTATCCAACCACGGCGGTCGCCAGCTCGACGGCGTGCTGTCCAGCGCCCGCGCCCTGCCGGCCATCGCCGATGCGGTCAAGGGCGACCTGAAGATCCTTGCCGATTCCGGTATCCGCAGCGGCCTGGACGTGGTGCGCATGATCGCTCTGGGCGCAGACACAGTACTGATCGGCCGTGCCTTCCTCTATGCCCTCGCCACCGCAGGCGAAGCCGGCGTGAAGAACCTGCTCGAGCTGTTCGAAAAGGAAATGCGCGTGGCCATGGTGCTGACCGGCGCCAAGTCCATCAGCGAGATCACTCGCGATTCGCTGGTACGCGAATTCGGCGCCTGACCGCCTGCCCCATCACCGCCTGATTGTCCGGGGCACGCGGCGCGATAGACGCCGTGGCCCCGCGAGGAGTTTGCATGAGCCTGCCCACCGCGTTTCTCGACTCGGTTGAACGCCTGATCCCCCGTGAGCGCCGCTTCGACGACCCCACGTCTACCCTGGCCTTCGGTACCGACGCCAGCTTCTACCGGCTGATCCCCAAGCTGGTGGTGCGCGTGGAAAGCGAAGACGAAGTGGTGGGCCTGCTCCAGCTGGCCCAGCGCGACCGCGTGCCGGTGACCTTCCGCGCCGCCGGCACCAGCTTGTCGGGCCAGGCTATCAGCGACTCGGTGCTGATCGTGCTGGGCGACAACTGGAACGGTCGCGAGATTCGCGAGCAAGGCCGGCAGATCCGCCTGCAACCCGGCGTGATCGGCGCCCAGGCCAACGCCTGGCTGGCGCCGTTCGGACGCAAGATCGGCCCCGACCCGGCGTCCATCAACGCCTGCAAGATCGGCGGCATCGTTGCCAACAACGCCAGTGGCATGTGCTGCGGCACCGCCCAGAACACCTACCACACCCTGGCCGGCCTGCGCCTGGTGCTGGCCGACGGTACCCGCCTGGACAGCGAAGACCCGGCCAGCGTCGCGGCCTTCCAGAGCAGCCATGCCGACCTGCTCGAATCCCTCGCGCGCCTGGGCCGCGAGACCCGCGCCAACACCGAACTGGCCGCGAAAATCCGCCACAAATACCGGCTCAAGAACACCACCGGCCTGTCGCTCAACGCGCTGGTCGACTACGACCAGCCACTGGACATCCTCAACCACCTGCTGGTGGGCTCCGAGGGTACCCTGGGCTTCATCAGCGCGGTTACCTACGACACCGTGATCGATCACCCGCACAAGGCGTCGGCGCTGATCGTATTCCCGGACGTGGAAACCTGTTGCACCGCCGTCACCGTGCTGAAAAGCCAGCCGGTATCGGCCGTGGAACTGCTCGACCGGCGCAGCCTGCGCTCGGTGCAGGACAAGCCCGGCATGCCGGCCTTCGTGCAGCAGCTGTCCGAGGGTGCGTGCGCCCTGCTGATCGAGTCCCGCGCTGCCACCCAGACATTGCTGCACGAGCAGCTGGGCCTGATCATGGCCTCGCTGGCGCAATTTCCGGTCGAGAAACAGGTCGACTTCACCGAAGACGCCAAGGAAAACGCCAAGCTCTGGGCCATCCGCAAGGACACCTTCCCGGCCGTCGGCGCCGTGCGCAAGACCGGCACCACGGTCATCATCGAAGACGTGACCTTCCCGGTCGAGCAACTGGCCATCGGCGTCAACCGCCTGATCGAGCTGTTCGAGCGGCACCACTATGACGAAGCCATCCTGTTCGGCCATGCGCTGGAGGGCAACCTGCACTTCGTGTTCACCCAGGGTTTCAACAGCGCCGAAGAGGTCGCCCGCTACCAGGCGTTCATGGACGACGTGGCACACCTGGTGGCGGTCGAATTCGGCGGTTCGCTCAAGGCCGAACATGGCACCGGGCGCAACATGGCGCCGTTCGTCGAACTGGAATGGGGCCACGATGCCTACCAGCTGATGTGGACGCTCAAGCGCCTGCTCGACCCCAACGGTATCCTCAACCCGGATGTGGTGCTCAGCAACGACCCGCAGATCCACCTTAAGAACCTCAAGCCGTTGCCGGCCGCCGACGAGATCGTCGACAAGTGCATCGAGTGCGGCTTCTGCGAACCGGTGTGCCCGTCCAAGGGGCTGACCCTGAGCCCGCGCCAGCGCATCGTGATGTGGCGCGACATCCAGGCCAAGAAGCGCGCCGGGGTCGATACCACCACGCTTGAACGCGACTATCAGTACCAGGGCATCGACACCTGCGCCGCCACCGGCTTGTGCGCCCAGCGCTGCCCGGTAGGCATCAACACCGGCGAACTGGTGAAGAAACTGCGCGCCCAGGCTGCCAGCCACGTGAAGACAGCCGACTGGCTGGCGGAGCATTTCCACACCGCGCTAAGCGGCGCCCGCCTCACCCTGCGCGCAGCCAACGGTGCCCGCCGCCTGTTGGGCGCGCCACGTCTGGCCCGCATCAGCCAGTCGTTGAGCAAAGCCAGCAACGGCCGCCTGCCGCTCTGGACGCCGGCCATGCCGCAGCCCCTGCAGCCCATCCAGTTCAGCCCGGCGAGCAACGATGCGCGGCCCCGCGTGGTGTACCTGGCGGCCTGCGTATCGCGCGTCATGGGCCCGGCCGCTGGCGATCGCGAACAGACCTCGCTGCTGGACAAGACCCGCGGCCTGCTGGAAAAGGCCGGCTACCAGGTGGTGTTCCCCGAGAACCAGGACAGCCTGTGCTGCGGTCAGCCGTTCGCCTCCAAGGGCTATGCCGAACAGGCCGAGCACAAGCGCCAGGAACTGATCGGCGCGCTGCTGCATGCGAGCCGCGGCGGGCTCGACCCGATCTACTGCGACACCAGCCCGTGCACCTTGCGCCTGGTGCAAGACCTCAAGGACTCGCGCCTGGACCTGTATGACCCGGTGCGCTTCATCCGCACCCACCTGGTGGACAAGCTGGAGTTCACCCCGCAGGACGCACCGATTGCCGTGCACGTGACCTGCAGCACCCAGCACCTGGGCGAAAGCCAGGCCCTGATCGACCTGGCGCGGCGTTGCAGCAAAGAGGTGGTGATACCCGAGGGCATCCACTGCTGCGGGTTCGCCGGCGACAAGGGCTTCACCACCCCCGAACTGAACGCACATTCACTGCGCAGCCTAAAGGACGCCGTGCAGTACTGCAGCGAAGGCATCTCCACCAGCCGCACCTGTGAAATCGGCCTGAGCGAGCATGGCGGCATCGACTATCACGGCCTGGTGTACCTGGTGGACCGGGTGACCAGAGCCAGGGCGGTGTGAGCCAAGGCGGCTCCTGCACACCGGCAGGAGCTGGCCTTGCCGGCGAACCGGCCATCTGCCACAACATCCGTCTGAACCCCTGGCATCGGCCGCAGTCCATGCAAATAGGCCCCTTATCCTGAGGCCTTCCCAGCCAAGGAGATTCACATGAAGCGTACTGCGATTACCGGACTGTTCCTCAGCGCCGCACTGCTAGCCTCGCCTGTGTTCGCGGCGGATAAAGACCTGTGTACCAGCAACCTGCAGAAGATCGACGACCAGATGGCAACCATGGGTGCGACCTCCGAAGGGCTGGACGATGCGCTGAAGCAGCACGTGGCTGACGCCAAGGCCGCGCAGGCGGCGGGCAACGACAAGGATTGCATCACCATCAGCGCCAAGGTGCTGTCTCGCCTCGAGAAGACCGACAAGGGCGGCAACGGTCAGTAACCTCGGTGGGCGACCGGACCGGTAGTCGACGTCGCCCGACCGATGGCGTATACTCCGTCACATGCACCCGAAACGGTGCTAGCGCTAGAGCAGTAAAAAATGGGGCCGATTAGGATTCGACGCCGGTGATGAAACTCTAGGTGCATGCCGAGTTGGTAACAGAACTCGTAAATCCACTGTTGCAACTTTCTATAGTTGCCAATGACGAAAACTACGAGGGTTACGCTCTCGCTGCGTAAGCAGCCGAGCCCGCTCTCCTGGTAGCTTCGGCTCCAGCAATCACTAGGGGATGCCTGTAAACCCGAAGTGATTGTCATACAGAACAGGATCGTCGTGTAGCACGTTGGGGGCAAAGCGACTAAAACTTACCCAACTCGTCCAAAGCACCCTGCCCGTCGGGCGGCTGCGGATTAACTCAATAGACACGGCTAAGCATGTAGTACCGACAGCGGAGTACTGGCGGACGGGGGTTCAAATCCCCCCGGCTCCACCAAACGATCAAAAAAAGACGTCCACGGACGTCTTTTTTTGTGCCTGCGATTCAGTAAGTACGCCAGCAATCTTGCAGAGCTCTGAGGTTTTTGAGCTACAGCTTCGCCGGGACTGACAAGCAAACAATGCGGCCGGCAAAGAATGTGTGAGAAGAAAAACAAAAAGCTGTGCAAGCGGCGAAAACTCTTACAATCTTCAGCCAGATTTCATACACATTTTTTGCCCTCCCGATACTCAAGAGATAGCCCCGTGCGTGACTCAGACAGCTCATCCGCGCCACTGGTTGACGTAGTGCAGCTTGCCGCATCCCTCCAGCGTTTCGCAGATGATCGCGACTGGCAGCAGTTCCACTCCCCAAAAAATCTCATCTTGGCGCTCACTGGCGAGGTAGGAGAGCTGTGCGAGATTTTCCAATGGATGAGTGATACCGATTCGCTCTCTGTAGCCAAGGACCCCGAAATCGGATCAGCCGTAAAAGACGAATTGGCGGACGTACTGATGTATCTGGTCCGTTTGAGTAGCGTGCTCGGCATCGACCTCAACGAGGCGGTGACAAGGAAACTCGCCTCGAACGGCCAGAAGTATCCCGTGGATAAAGCCAGAAGCAGCAGCAAAAAGTACGACCGACTCTGAACAACTCGAATCTAAGGACACCCCGTGATCGTTTACGCTGCGACCAAACAGCAATTTCTAAAAGACAACGATAACGATGATATCGAGGAGGTGATCCTCAGACACTACAAGGAAGCTACCGGCAAGAACGTTGGCAGTTCGGAAATCAGGTCGTGGCAAGGATCCCTTACGTACATGGCCAAGGTCCTTAGAGATGAAGGCTTGCCTAACGACGCAGGCTTGGCCATCGAATTGCACATTCCGCAGTCGTCGAAACGGATCGATTTTCTACTCACCGGACGCGACGAAAACCAAGCAAAAAAAGCTGTATTGATCGAGTTGAAGCAATGGAGCAAAGCCAACGCCTCGACCAAGGATGCCATCGTCAAAACGGCGCTTGGTGGCGGCCTCGTTGAAACTATTCACCCGTCCTATCAAGTATGGTCATATGCAGCGCTGCTCGAAGGCTTCAACGAGGCTGTGTACGACAAAAGCATCGAGATCCGTCCCTGTGCCTACCTTCATAACTACGTCAGCGACGGCATCATAGACTCAGCGCACTACGAGCCTCATATCAGCAAAGCGCCACTGTTTCTGAAAGGCCCTGAAGAGCTCAGCAAGCTGCGAAGCTTTCTGAAAGCTCACATTGCTCACGGCGACAACAAAGAGGTCCTTTACGAACTGTCCGATGGAAAAATACGCCCGTCAAAAGCGCTAGCCGAAGCCCTGAGCGGACTGATGAAAGGCAATCCTGAGTTCGTATTGATTGATGATCAGAAGGCAGTTTTCGAGTCGGTGCTCGCAGCGGCAAGCGAGGCATCGGGGGAGACGCCAAAGGTGCTGATCATCGAAGGGGGACCCGGCACTGGGAAAACTGTGCTAGCTATCAATCTGCTGGTGAGGCTGACCGGATTGAAGCTGTTGAGCAAATACGTCTCCAAGAATGCTGCCCCCCGCAAGGTCTATGAAAGCAAACTGGTTGGCACCATCAAGCGCAGCCATTTCTCGAATTTCTTTTCAGGCTCTGGGGCATTCATCGACACTGAGCCCAACACATTCGATGCGCTTATCGTGGACGAAGCTCACCGGCTGAATGAGAAAAGCGGGCTTTACGGAAACCTTGGGGAGAACCAGATCAAAGAGCTGATTGATTCAGCGAAATGCTCAATTTTCTTCATTGATGAAGACCAGCGTGTAACCTTGAACGATATCGGCAGCAAGCAGGCGATACGCTCCTTTGCAAAAGCCAAGGGCGCTGTGGTCGAAGAACACGTGCTGTCTTCGCAGTTTCGCTGCAGTGGTTCTGACGGTTACCTGGCATGGTTGGATGACACGCTAGGCATTCGCTCGACGGCAAATCCGACGCTTGAGACTCAAGAGTACGAGTTTAAGGTGTTCGACTCACCCCAGGCGATGCATGAAGCAATCAACGAGAAAAATCACGGAAACAAAGCTCGTGTGGTCGCGGGATATTGTTGGCCCTGGCTGAGCAAGAAAGACTCCACCGCTGCCGATATCGTTATTGGTGACTACAAACGCCAATGGAACCTGGACCAGGATGGCAGTCTATGGATCATCGCTGAAAACTCCATCGAACAGGTTGGCTGCATCCATACCTGCCAAGGTTTGGAAGTCGACTACATTGGGGTGATCATGGGGCCAGATCTTGTCGTACGTGACGGTAAGGTAGTGACATCTCCAGATGATCGCGACAAGCACGATAAATCGATTCGCGGCTGGAAAAAAATGATGAAAGAGCGACCTATCCTAGCGAAAAATGAAACAGACCTGATCATCAAGAATACATACCGAACGTTGATGACCCGCGGGATGAAGGGTTGCTACCTTTACTGCACCGACAAAGAGACTGCGCGGTACTTCGAGAGTCGGCTTAGCCAGCACAGTAATCATTGAAGGTATCGTTTGCTAGGAGCCCCTGTACCTGCAAGTCTTTTTTCAAACTTTTGCGGCCCACAAAAGATAGAAAAAAGACGTCTGCAGGCTTTCTTGGATGCCTCAAGTTCAGTAAATACAGAAGCGCCATCGCTGAAAAACCGAAGACAAACTACACCCCCTCCTCCCCCATAGTTTAGTAAACCCCAATCCAAGAATCGAAAAAGTCAGCTTTTACCCTCCTTACCCCCATGAAACCTTAGGGCACCACAAAACCACCTTAGGAGAACACTGCGCTGCGTGGCGAGCCTTGCTGTTGGCTGTGCGGTTTGCCCTGCAGCGCATGGAACGAGAACCGGATGTCTCTCGTCTGGGAGGACCGATTGATCCCGGTGTCTTGAGTGATGTGCAATCACCCTTGAACAGTAGGAGATAACAATAATGATCAAAGCTCTGAAATTCGCAGCACTCGCAACGGGGATAGTCACTGCCAGTCACGGCCTCGCGGCCGACCTCACCATCGTCTCCTTCGGTGGCGCCAACAAGGAGGCCCAGGTAAAGGCCTTCTACAAGCCCTGGCAACAAGCCCGGGGCAGCAAGATCATTTCCGGCGAGTACAACGGCGAAATGGCCAAGGTCAAGGCCATGGTCGATACCCGCAGCGTGTCCTGGGATGCCGTGGAGGTGGAGTCCGCCGAGCTTGCCCGGGGCTGTGAAGAGGGCATGTTCGAGACGCTGGACCCAGCTCAGATCGGCCTCGATACCAAGCATTTCGTTCCCGGCGCCATCCAGCCCTGCGGCATAGGGTTCCTGGTGTACTCGACGGTGCTGGCCTACAACACCAGCAAGCTGAAGCAAGCCCCCACCGGCTGGAAGGATTTCTGGGATGTGGAGAAATTCCCGGGCAAGCGCGGCTTGCGCAAGCTGGCCAAATCGACTCTGGAATTCGCCCTGATCGCCGACGGGGTAGCGCACGCTGACGTCTACACGTTGCTGGCCACCAAGGCAGGCCAGGACCGCGCCTTCGCCAAGCTGGATGAGATCAAGCCGCATATCCAGTGGTGGGAAGCCGGTGCCCAGCCACCTCAGTATCTCGCCGCTGGGGATGTGGTGATGAGCTCGGTGTACAACGGCCGCCTCTCGGCCAAGCAGAAGAAAAAGTACGACCTGGACATCGTCTGGTCCGGCGGCCTCTACGAGTTCGATTCCTGGGCTATCCCGCGGGGCGCTTCACGCCAGGAGAAGACCCGCGAGTTCATTGCCTTCACGCTCGACCCCGCGCAACAGAAAAGCTTCGCCGAACATATCGACTACGGCGCCGCCAACCTGCAGGCCATGCAACTGCTCGACAAGGACCGCATCGCCGAACTGCCCACCGCGCCAGCGAACCTTTCCCAGCAGGTGCCGGTAGACCCGCTGTTCTGGGCCGACCATGGCGAACAACTGGAGCAACGCTTCAACGCCTGGGCGTCGCGCTAACCCCCTGAACGGCCAGCCATGGGGCACTCACCCCATGGCTTTCGGAATCTGCCGAGCACAAGGTCAGACCTCCGTCATCACCACCATCACCTCGGCGTCACTCCCCGCCTCGCCCTCAGCCAGGTAGATGTGCCCGATCGCGCTGTTGAAATACACCGTCTCCCGGCAACCAACGCTGACGGATTCACCCGTTTCGAACTGAATGCGCACACGGCCCGAAAGCACCACGGCAAACTCCTGCCCGGGGTGGCGAATGTAGTCTTCGAACTGGCTCATCTCACGCGCGCAGATGCGGGCATACATCGGCGTCATGTTGCGCCCGGGAAAATCCCCCGCCATCGGGTGGTACTCGTAGTTGCCCGTGCTGTAACCCGCCGCCGTATCGATGGCCGTGCTCACCACCGTGGGCTGTACCGCACCCACGCTCACCTTGGCCGGGTTGAACAGCTGGGCGATATCCACACCCAATGCCCGCGCTGCCGCCGCCAGCTTCTCGTAACTCACCGATACCTGCGCCAGCTCCATCTTCGACAGGGTCGACAGCGCCACGCCTGAACGCTCGGACAATTGCTTGAGCGTGAGCTTCTGGTTCTTGCGTATGACACGAAGACGAGCCCCCACCTGGGCGCGATCTATCAAGGGGTGGGCCGGGGAACGCGAGACTGGATCGGAGCTCATGCAAACTTCTCTGCCATACGAAAACGATGCCTTTGGCCAAGCCGGGCAAGGGCCAAAAATAATACCTCAAGGTAATAGGTTGACTGGAAAATTCTCATATCTTACATTTCTCGTATCTGAGAATTACAAGAACAGCGGCGAAGACATTGCTTCTCCCACTCGGAACAGGAGGCACCTCGGTATGCACGACAGCGAATGTTTCGATTTCGCCATCATTGGCGGCGGTATTGCGGGGGCCTCCCTGGCCTATCGCCTGGCTGGGCAAGCCAGGGTCGTGGTGCTCGAGCGCGAGAGCCAGCCGGGCTATCACGCCACCGGTCGTTCCGCAGCCATGTTCATGGAAAGTTACGGAACACCGCAGATCCAGGCCTTGACCCGCGCCAGCCGCACTTTCTATGAACAACCGCCCGCTGATTTCACCGAGCATGCGCTGCTGGAGCCTCGCGGTTGCCTGTATGTCGCAGGCCAGGGGCAACAGCCTCTGCTGGAACAGACCTTCGCTGCCAGTGCAGCACAGGCTGGCAATGTGTCGTTGATCGATACCGAGCATGCGCTCGCGTTGGTGCCGTGCCTGAACCCGGAAGCAATGGTTGGCGCGATGCTCGAAACCGACGCCCGCGATCTGGACGTGCATGCACTGCACCAGGGCTTCTTGCGCGCCATGCGCCGTGCCGGTGGTGTGCTGCAATGCGATGCGCAACTGAGCGTCGCCACGCGCGAAGGCGGTCACTGGCACCTGACCCTGGCCGACGGTCGCCAGTTGCGCGCGCGCACGCTGGTCAATGCCGCAGGCGCCTGGGCTGATGAGGTTGCGCAGCAGTGCGGCGTGAAGCCCATCGGCTTGCAGCCCTGCCGACGCACAGCCTTTACCTTCGACGGCCCCCAGGGCATGGATTTCTCGCGCTGGCCCACGGTGATCGGCATCGACGAAAGCTTCTACTTCAAGCCCGATGCCGGCCAGTTGCTGGGCTCCCCGGCCAACGCCGACCCCGTGCCGCCCCATGACGTGATGCCTGAAGAGCTGGACATCGCCACCGGCATCTACCACATCGAGGCCGCCACCTCCCTGACCATCCGCCGTCCGCGTCACAGTTGGGCCGGCCTGCGCTCGTTCGTCGCCGATGGCGACCTGGTGGTCGGCTGGGACAATCACCGCGAAGGCTTCTTCTGGCTCGCGGCACAGGGCGGCTATGGCATCCAGTCTGCGGCCGGCGTGTCGCAACTGGCCTGCGCCCAGTTGCTCGATCAGCCGCTGCCCCAAACACTGCTTCATCAAGGTGTCGAGCCACAGCGCCTGGCACCTGCCCGCTTGCGTTAATCACTCATCACCCACGAGGTTCAATGCCATGTCCGAACAACTGCAGCGTTACCCCAGCCATCTGCCCTACCCGTTCTCCAAGGCCATCCGTGTCGGCGATTTCCTGTTTCTCTCGGGGCAGGTACCAATGGACCCACAGGGCAACGTGGTGCTCGGGGATATCCGCGAGCAAACCGAGGCGGTCATGAGCCGTATCGGCGAAACCCTGACCGAGTGCGGTGTGGGGTTCGATCAGGTGGTCAAGGCCACGGTCTGGCTGACCGACATGCAACATTTCGCCGGTTTCAACGAGGTGTACAAGCGCTACTTCGACAATGGTTTTCCGGTGCGCTCCACGGTCGGCGGCAGCCAGCTGGCACTGGGTGTCGACGTAGAGATCGAAGTCCAGGCCTGGGTCGGCGCCCGCTAGCACACCCTTGCCGCCTGCCACTGCGATGCCCCGGCATGGCCACGGAAAGTGGCCCGCCCCATAAGCCCTAACAACAATAATTCGAGGGAAATCGTCATGAAAGAGAGCCTGAAAATAGCCGGCGCGTTCGTCGGTGTGATTGTCGGCGCCGGGTTCGCTTCCGGTCGGGAACTGCTGCTGATGTTCGTCGATTTCGGCGTATGGGGATTGCTCGGGGCAGTGGTCAGCGCCTCACTGTTCATCTTTCTCGGCATGGCATTGGCAGGCATGGGCAGCCGCCTGCGGGCTAGCTCCCATAAAGACGTGGTGAACGCCCTGTGCGGACGCTACCTGGGCGCCTTCGTCGACCTGATGATCACCTTTTTCATGTTTGCGGTGACCGTGGTCATGCTGGCCGGTGGCGGTGCCCTGCTGGAGCAGCAGTTCGGCATCCCGGCCCTGTTCGGCAGCCTGGCGGTGACCGTGATCGTGGTCGCCATCGTGTGCCTGGATGTGCAGAAGGTGATTGGCATGATCGGCGCCGCCACCCCGCTGTTGATTCTCACGGCAGTAGCGGTGGCCCTGTATGGTGTGGCCACCCGAGGCCTGAGTTTCGGCGAGCTCGATCAACTGGCCAGCCAGCAGGACGCCGGCGCCAGCCATTGGCTGCTGGGGGCGCTGTTGTACGTGTCCTACAACATCGTGGCCGGGGTGCCCTTTCTGTCGATCATGGGCGGCACCGCAAAGACCGAGAAGCACGCCATCTGGGGTGGCATCTTCGGCGGCGCGTTGCTGGGGGTGCTGATGCTGGTGATGAGCCTGGGGCTGTTGTCGCGCCTGGACAGCGTGGCCGACCTGCCCATGCCCATGTTGTCCATCGCCACCGAGATTTCACCGGTGCTTGGCCTGGTGATGGCCGTGGTCATTTTCCTGATGATCCTCAACACCGCCGTCGGCACCCTGTACTCCTTTTCGGCGCGATTGCTGCCAGCGGGCACCCGCACGTTCCGCATCGGCTCGGCGGCCGCCGGCGCCCTGGCGTTCGTTGGCAGCCTGGTCGGGTTCGTCAGCCTGGTGGGTCAGGTCTACCCGCTGTTCGGCTACCTGGGCTTCCTTCTGATTGGCGCGGTCGTGCTTGGCTGGCTACGCGTCGGCCGCCTGGCCCAGGCTTGAGCAATGCACAGTGACGCGCTGATCGGGCGCGTCACAAATTGCATCGAACCGGCCCTCTCGAAATCGATTGCCAGGCCGATATGCTTGGCAACCGAACTAGCAGCAGAGCAGGTCACCGATGAAAGTCTGCACAACCTACCGTGAAACCTTCTATCACGTACTCAACGCGGTGTTTACCGCCTATGGCAAGCAGCCGGTGGTAGCGGAACTGGGAGTGCTGCGCGGCGAAAACGCGATGAAGCTCTACCAGGCCCTGACCCCGGAAAAGATGGTGCTGATCGACAGCTGGAGCCCTGCCTCCAATGACGACTACAGCCCATTCGACCAGTTGCCGCCATGGGTCGAGCCGCCAGAGAAATACGCCTACTACTACGGCGGCCCGATGCATGAGCAGGCCACCTTCGACAACCTCTACCAGCAATGCCTGGACCGCTTCGCCGACAAGGACAACGTCACCGTCATCCGCGCCGACACCATCAGCGCCATCGACGCGATCCAGCCGCGTACCGGCATCGAGACCTTCGACGTGGTGTACATCGATGCCAGCCACCAGTACGAATTCATCCTGCGCGACCTGATGTACTACCAGGAACTGGTCGGCCCGGATGGCTTCATCCTGCTCAACGACTGCTGCCACAGCCCCAACGGCACCAAGCAGAACCTTGGCGTGCTCGAAGCCTTGAGCAGCTTCATGAAGCGCTCCGACTTCATCCCGCTGGCCATGACCAACACCGACTGGTCGGACGTGATCCTGGTGCGCAAGAACTCGATCATGGTGCAACTGGTGGACATCGCCCTGACCAACTCCGACATTCCGTTCGTGGAGATCCCGCATCAACTGATCTCTGCCGCCAAAGTCGTTTACGGCCAGCAGCGCATCAACATCAGCTTCGCCTGATTGCGGTTGCAAGACGTCCTGGCCTTCGCCAGGACGACAGCGGTCGACCCCACACGATCGATTAAATTCCCGCGAATCTGCCTGTTTTTCCTACAGATGCCGGCTGACTCACATTTTTTTCGTGAAAAGCAGCCTAACCGGCTTTCGCTGCTGAATTGTCCTACAACCATCCTGTACAGTACCCAGCGCTTGATTCAGCACTCACTGACAAGCCGGCAGGGATGGCCGATACAGACGCAGCATGCGCTGGTTGTCCCACGTCGGTTTCCGACCCTGGAAGGGACACCCTCTTGAATACTGCATCGCTGCGCCGCTCACTGCTGGCGCTTTCCATTGCCGCTGCTACAGCCACGGCCAATGCCTCTCCCGCTATCGACTTGAATCACGACCTCAGCTCCGGTGCCTACAGCAATACCGGCGATACCTTCAAAAGCGCTACCTTCAGCGGCACATCGCAGAACGCCGGCGTCGAGCTGATCGATGTCACTGTGCTGGGCAACCTGACCAACAGCGGCGCGATCAACCTCAGCGCGGCGAGTGCCACCGATATTCCCTCGGCCATTTCCCTCACCCTCGATTCCAGCATCGGCGGCAACCTGGTCAACCAGGGCAGCATCAACGTGACCGGCGAAGGCGCCATGGGCCTGGACCTGTACCTGGCCAATATTGCCGGTGATGTGATCAACAGCGGCAGCATTGCCGTGACGGGCCAGAACGCCAACGGCATGATGATCACCTCCACCCAGTCGAGCATCATCAACAGCGGCACCATCACCGCGCGTGGCGCCGACTCGGCCGGTATCGAAGTCGAGAATGCCGTCTTCAGCGGGTCCGTCACCCCGCCCTACAAAAGCAACATCAACAACAGCGGCACCATTTCGGCAGATGGCATCGGCATCCATCTGGTCAACCTGAGCGGCAGCAACCTGTTTTCGATCACCCAGACTGCCGGCCTGCTCGAAGGCGGCACTGCGGCGATTCTGGCCGAAGACAGCAACGCGCAGTCGTACTTCTACTGGTCCGGCGGCCAGGTAAAAGGCGATCTGCTGGGGCTGAGTGGCGTGCTGGTCAAAGGCGACGTGGCTTTCGACGGTTCGACCATCCGTGCCGGCTACGTGGACATCGACGGTGGCACCCTGACCCTGCTGGCGCCGCACACCACGCTGGACGGCGATCTCGACCTCGACAGCGACACCGCACGCCTGCGTCTGCTGCTGGACAACACGACCCTGCCCGATTCACCGATCCTCAAGGTAACCGGCAACACCTACTTCTCCGCAGGAAGCCAGATCGAGCTGCAAGCCCGCTCCGACGACTTCCGCACCCCGGCCCAGGGCACCCGCTACACCCTGCTGAACTCCGGCACCTGGGAAGAGGCGCAGAACCTGTCGGTGGTCTCGTCCTCGGCGCTGCTCGAAGTGAAAAACTTCGGCATCGAGGGCCAGGATGTGAAGGCGCTGGTCGCAACCCGCAGCGATGAAGCGATCGAGCAGAACCTGCTCGGCGCCCGTGCTTCGCGCAATGCGGTCAATGCCATACAACCGTTCAAGAACACCGTGATGGGCCAGCTCAGCGAAAGCGATCCGGTATTCCAGGCCTTCGCCAACGCCAGCAGCGATGCGCAACTGGCCAGTCTCGCCGAAACCCTGACCCCGGATGTCAGCCGCGGCGTGATCAATGCCGCCACCAGCAGCCAGACCCTGGTGGGCAACGCCGTCACCCGCCGCTCCAGCAATGCCCGCAACGGCCTGTCGTCCGGTGAAGGCCTGTCGGGCACTGGCGTATGGGTGCAGGCATTGTCCAGCGATGCCGATCAGGATCGTCGCCACGGTATCGACGGTTACGATGCCAACACCAACGGCATCGCCGTGGGCGCCGACGGCAAGCTCGACCCCGACACCACCGTGGGCCTGGCGTACAGCTACCTGACCAGCGACGTCAAATCCGACCGGGGCAACAAGACCGATGTCAGCGGCCATGCCCTGACCCTGTACGGCAACTGGACCCTCGACAACTACTTCGTCGACGCTTCGGTGATGTACGGCTGGAACGACAACGAGTCCAAACGCTACATCGCCGGCAGCCGCGCCAAGGCCGACTACGACAGCGAGATCTTCGGCGTCAACGCGCTGGCCGGCTACACCTTCCAGCTCGACCGCCAGGTAGTGCTCGAGCCGCAGATCGGCGCGCGCTACGCCAATGTCTCGATCGACTCGTACCGTGAAAAAGGCAGCTCGGCGGCGCTCAACGTCGGCAGCCAGCGTTACGAAATCGGCGAGATGGGCCTGGGCGCACGCCTGGCAGCCGCCTTCGACCTGGGCGTGGGCAGCCTGGAGCCGGAAGCCAAGCTGATGGCCTGGCATGACTTCATCGGCGACAAGGCCGGCACCACCTCCACCTTCGTGCTGGGTGGCACGCCATTCACCACCCGCGGCGCCACCCCGGCGCGCGACAGCTACGAGCTGGGCCTGGGCGCAACCTACCGCGTCGGTGCCTGGAGCGTGGGCGGGTCGTACAACTACCTGACCAGCAGCGGCTTCGATGCCGACACCTTCACCGCCAACGTGCGCTACGACTTCTGACCTCAACCGCCAGACACGACAAAGCCCGCCAGAAGCGGGCTTTGTCGTGTCGGGGCGTGCCTCAGATATCCAGCACGATCTTGCCGAAATGCTGGTTGGTTTCCTGATAGCGGAACGCATCGGCGATCTGCTCCAGGCCAAAGTGCTTGTCGATCACCGGGCGAAGGCCGTTGGCGTCGATGGCGCGCACCATGGCCTGCTGCTGGGCACGGCTACCCACCAGTACCCCCTGCAGGCGCAACTGGCGCACCAGCGCCTGCACCAGCGGCAACTGCCCCGCCACGCCGGTGAGGATACCGATCAACGAGATGTGCCCGCCAATGCGCGCGGCTATCATCGATTGCTCCAGCGTGGCCGGGCCGCCCACTTCGATCACATGGTCCACACCACGATTGTGGGTCAGGCTGCGCACCTGCTCGCCCCAGGCCGGGGTGGTGCGGTAGTTGATCAGGTGGTCGGCGCCCAGGGCCTTGAGGCGTTCGAGCTTGGCGTCGCTGGAGGAAGTGGCGATCACCGTGGCGCCCGCCAGCTTGGCGAACTGCAAGGCGAAGATCGACACCCCACCGGTGCCCTGCACCAGCACCGTGTCGCCTGGCTTGAGTGCGTCGTCGGCCATCAGCGCACGCCAGGCGGTCAAGCCCGCAGTGGTCAGCGTGGCCGCTTCGGCATGGCTCCAACCTTTGGGCGCATGGGTAAACGAAGTGGCACGGGCCGTCACCTGCTCGCGGGCATAGCCGTCGATGCCATCGCCCGGCACCGTGGCAAAGCCTTCGATCAGCGGCGCGCCATCCAGCCAGTCGGGGAAGAAGGTGCTGACCACCGCATCACCGACAGCGAACTCGCTGACCCCGGCGCCCACGGCCACCACTTCACCGGCACCATCGGCCATCGGAATGCGCGGCTCGGCAGGCCCCCACATGCCGCTGACCACGGCAAAGTCGTGGTAGTTGAGCGAGTTGGCACGCAGGCGCACGGTGATCTCGCCCGCCTGCGGCGCCGGCGCTTCGCACGTGCCCACCTGCACCTTGTCATATCCGCCGCCGGGTTGAACGTAAATGGCCTTGTGGCTCATGGGAAGCGCCTCGCTCGTGTCTGTAAAGGGTCAACCAGTCTTCGCCCGTGCCTGACGCAGGTCAAGCACCAGCACTTGCACAATCCGCCGGCAAACCACAATAATGCGACTAATTATCAATTACTCAGTATCCTCCGCGCCATGCCCGCACCCGATCACGCTGCCCTGCACGCGCTCTACAGCGAACACAACGGTTGGTTGAAAAGCTGGCTGCGCGCGCGCCTGGGCAACGCCAGCGATGCCGCAGACCTTGCCCAGGACACCTTCATCCGGGTGCTGACCGCACGCAATGCCCAGACCATTCGTGAACCGCGCAGCTACCTGGGCGCCATCGCCCATGCGCTGATGGTCGACAAGTTTCGCCGCAAGGCCCTGGAACAGGCCTACCTCGCCGAGCTGGCCACCCGCCCGGAGCGCGTCATCGAGTCGCCCGAAACGCGCCTGCTGATTCTCGAAACCCTGGTGGCCGTCGATACCCTGCTCGACGGCATGGGCGAACGCACCCGGCAGATCTTCCTGGCGGTGCAGCTCGAGGGCCTGAGCTACGTGGCCACCGCCGAGCGCATGGGCGTGTCGGTGACCACGGTGAAAAAACACATGATCCGCGCCATGACCCACTGCCTGCTGCTGACGGACGACTGACATGGCCCAGCCCCTGGACTATTCAACCCTGGAGGCGGCGGCCAGCTGGTACGTCAAGCTCAATGCCGCGCCGCCCAGCGAGGCCCAGGTGCAGGCCTGGCGGGACTGGCTGGGCAAGAGCCAGGCCCATGCCCAGGCCTGGGCGCGGGTGGAAAAACTGCAGCGCCAGCTTGGCCGCCTGCCCGCCGACGTGGCCCTGCCGACCCTGGCCGGTGTACGCGCACGACGCCGCGCCGTGCTCAAGACCCTGGCCCTGCTGATGGGCGTGGGCATCACCGGCTGGGCCGTGCGCGAAAGCGACACGGGCCGCGAGCTGATGGCCGGGCTGCGTACCGGCAAGGGCCAGCGCCGCCACGTGACACTGGCCGATGGCAGTCAACTGGAACTCAACACCGACACCGCGCTGGATATCGAATTCGACGGCCAGCAGCGCCTGCTGCGCCTGTACAGCGGCGAAATCATGGTGCAAACCGCCGCCGACGCCGCTGGCCGGCCCTTCCTGGTGCAAACCCCGGAAGGCAGCATCCGCGCCCTGGGCACCCGTTTCAGCGTGCACAGCGAGGGCGGCCTGAGCCGGGTCAGCGTACTGGAGCACGCCGTGGAGATCCGCCCCGCCGATCAGCCCGGGCAAGTGCTGCGCCTGGACAGCGGGCAAAGCGTGAGCTTCGACGCGCATCAGCTCGGAGCGGTCGGTAGCGCTGCCCCCGGCACCGGTGCCTGGACCGACGGCATGCTGACCGTGATCGAGTGGCGCCTGGCCGACTTCATCAGCGAGCTGCGCCGCTACCGTCCCGGCCTGCTGCGCTGCGATGAGCGTATTGCCGACCTGCGCCTGTCCGGCGCCTTTCGCATCGACGATACCGACACCGTCCTGCAGAACCTGGGCACCTCGCTGCCGGTCAAGGTGCGCTACCTCACGCGGTACTGGGTGAGCGTCGAGCCGGTCTGAAAAAACATCGAAAACCGGGTTGCCGATTTTCATTCTCATTCGGCTACGCAGTTAAAGCGGAAAAAAAAGCCGCGACCCTGCCCAGCCAATCGAAGGAAAACCTGCATGTCCGCCCCTTGCCCGCGAGCGCCTCGCCCTCTGCTACGCGCCGTCCACCTGGCCCTGTTCAGCCTGCCGCTGGCACCGTTGCCGTTGCTGGCGGTGCTGCCGTCAAACGCCCTGGCACAAAGCGCAAGCACCCACTTCCAGATCGCCGCAGGCCCGCTGGGCACCGCGCTGAGCCTGTTCGCCACCCGCGCCAGCATCACCCTGTCGTTCGATGCGCGGCAAACCCAGGGCCTGCAATCGGCGGGCCTGCAGGGCAGCTACAGCATCGATGAAGGCCTGGCGCGACTGCTGGCGGGCAGCGGCCTGCAGGCCCAGCGCCAGTCCAATGGCGGCTACGTGCTGGTGCCAGCCGGCAACGGCGGCGCCGTCGAGCTGGGGGCCACCAGCATCGAAAGCAATACCCTTGGCGAGACCACCGAAAACACCGGCGCCTACACCACCGCCGCCACCCGCACCGCCACCAAGCTGCCGCTGTCGATCCGCGAAACCCCGCAATCGGTCACCGTGGTCACCCGCCAGCAGATGGATGACCAGGGCGCGCAGAGCATCACCGACGTGCTGCGCAACACCCCCGGCGTCTCCGCCCAGGCCTACGACAGCGACCGTACCGAATTCTCCAGCCGTGGCCTGGCCATCACCAACTTCCAGTACGACGGCGTCAACACCATCTACGACGGCGTGTACGATGAAGGCACCGCGCATGTCGACATGGCGATCTACGACCACGTCGAAGTGCTCAAGGGGGCCACCGGCCTGATGACCGGCTCCGGCGACCCTTCGGCCACCGTCAACCTGATCCGCAAGAAACCCACCGCGCAGTTCCAGGCCTCGCTGTCGGGCAGCGCCGGCAGCTGGGACGACTATCGTGGCGAAGGCGATGTTTCCGGCCCGTTGAACGACAGCGGCAGCGTGCGCGGGCGCTTCGTCGGCGCGCAGCAGGACAGGAAGGGCTACCAGGACCACTACCAGCAGAAGAAAGAGGTGTACTACGGCATCCTCGAAGTCGACGTCACCCCCGACACCCTGCTGACCGTGGGTATCGACCAGCAGACCACCACCCCGCGCGGCACCTCCTGGACCGGCAACCCGGTGTACTTCGCCGATGGCGGACGCACCGACTTTTCGCGCCGGTTCAACCCGGGGGCCGACTGGAGCCGTCGCGACTTCCAGAACCGCACCTACTTCGCCTCGCTGGAGCAGGCGCTGGCCAACGACTGGAGCCTGAAGCTCAGCGTCAACCAGCTGCAGAGCGACCACGACACGCGCCTGGCCTCGGCCAGCGGCGGCAATCCCGACCGTGCCACGGGCGAAGGCATGTTCATGTTCTGGGGCCGCTGGGAAGGTCACCGGGTGCAGAACACCGCCGACATCAACCTGTCCGGCCCCTTCACCCTGCTGGGCCGCCAGCACGACCTGGTGATGGGTTTCAACGCGGCCAACTCGCGCCAGACCGGCGCCACCTGGGACACCAGCCTGGGCGGCACACCGGGCAACATCTACGAATGGAACGGCAAGATCGGCGTGCCGGACTTCCCGAAAAACGGCAAGTACGAGCAGACCAAGCGCCAGAACGGCGCGTACATCGCCACCCGCCTGCGCCCCACCGACGACCTGTCGCTGATCCTCGGCACCCGCGTCAGCACCTTCAAGTACAACGACAACTACGATTACGACGGCCTCAACCCGGTGTACTTCAGCGACAACCAGGCCGGCTACAAGCAGCATGGCGTGGTGACCCCGTATGCCGGCGTGGTGTATGACCTCAACGACACCTACTCGGTGTATGCCAGCTACACCTCGATCTACCAGCCACAGACCTACAAGGACGCAAACCGCACCCCGCTGGATCCGGTGGAGGGCGACAGCTACGAGACAGGGCTGAAGGCGGCCTACTTCGAGGGGCGGCTCAATGCCAGCCTGGCGCTGTTCCGTATCGAGCAGGACAACGTGGCGGTGAAGACCGGCACCACCAACACCAACGAGGGGATCTACAAGGCTACCCGCGGCGCAACCACCGAGGGCGTGGAGCTGGAGATTGCCGGCGAACTGCAGGAGGGCTGGAACCTGTCGGCCGGCTATACCTATGCGCGTTCTCGCGACAAGGACCACCAGCGCATCTTCGGCTCGCCGATGAGCACTACCAAGCCTGAGCAACTGCTGCGGCTGTTCACCACCTACCGCCTGCCGGGGGCGCTAGACAAGGTCACGGTGGGTGGCGGGGTGAACTGGCAGAGCGCGTTCTACGGCCAGATCTACAGCCCTACGGTGAAGGATTACACCTTCATCAAGCAGGGTGGCTACACCCTGGTCGACCTGATGGGACGCTACCAGTACAACGACCACCTGAGCTTCACGCTCAACGCCAACAACGTGTTCGACAAACGTTACCTGGCCGGGCTGGGCAACTTCGACACCACCTACTATGGCGAAGCGCGCAACCTGATGCTGACTACGCGCTGGGCGTTCTGATCGAAGGCCTGGGTTGATGATCCGGGCTTCTTCGCCGGCAAGGCCGGCGAAGAGGCCAGCACGGACCTACTCCAGCATCCCGTGCAACACCCCACAATCAGCCGCATGCCAATCCACCAGCTGCGGCCACGGGTTCTGCGGCACATTCACCAGCACCGTGCGCGCACCCGCCGCACGCCCGCAGTCCAGATCGAAGCGATAGTCACCGACCATCACCATCTGCGCCGGTGCCACGTCCCACGCCTGGGCCAGTTGCAGCAGCCCGCCCGGGTGCGGCTTGGGCGGAGCCTCGTCGCGGCCGATGATGTCCTGCACCGGGAAGCAGTCGGCCAGGCCGATCGCCTCCAGCGTCACATGCGCCAGCTCGCGCGCATTACGCGTCAGGATCCCCAGCCGGCAGCCCCGCGCCGCCAGCTCGCGCACCAGCGCCACCGCCCCCGGCGCCGCCTGCGAGGCCACTGCCAGTTCGCGCTCGTGCTCCAGCAGCCAGGCATGCTTGGCCGCCGCCTCTGCCGCAGGCAGGGCCGCCAGATGGGTAAGAATGTCGTCCTGCGCCGGGATGTCCAGCGCCACGCGAATGGCCGCAAAGTCATGCACGGCAACGGTCAGGGTGCCGTCCATGTCGAACACCCAGTGACGAATCGAGCGCAGGCTCATGCCCAGTCCTTGCGATGGCGAATCAGGCCTTCCTGGCACGACGAGGCCACCAGCTGCCCGGCGCGATTGAAGATGCTGCCACGGGCAAAGCCGCGCGCATTGCCCGCCCACGGGCTGTCCATGGCATACAGCAGCCAGTCATCGGCGCGCAGGTTGCCGTGAAACCACAGCGCATGGTCGAGGCTGGCCAGCTGCATGTCGCGGTGCCACACCGACTTGCCATGGGGCATCAGCGAAGTGGTCAGCAGGCCGAAGTCCGAGGCGTATGCCAGCATGTACTTGTGCAGCGCCTGGGAGTCGGGCAGGTTGCCGTCGGCACGAAACCACGCGTACTTCACCGGGTCGCCGGGCTTGGGGTTGAAGGGGTCCTTCTCGGTCACCGGGCGCACTTCGATGGGCTTGGCGCACAGCAGCTTGTCGCGAATATGCTCGGGCAACTGATCGGCCATGCGCTCGGCCAGTTCCACTTCCGACGGCAGGTTCTCGGGGCCGACCACCTGGGGCATCTGGCCCTGGTGCTCGAAGCCTTCCTCGTCGTACTGGAACGAGGCGCTGCAGGTAAAGATCGGCTGGCCCTTCTGGATCGCCGTCACCCGGCGGGTGCTGAAGCTGCCGCCGTCACGCACGCGGTCCACCGAATACACCACCGGCATCGACGCATCGCCCGGACGCAGAAAATAGCCGTGCAACGAATGCACGTGGCGCGCCTCTTCGACCGTCTGGCTGGCCGCCGACAGCGACTGGCCCAGTACCTGGCCCCCGTACAGCTGACGAAAGCCCAGGTCCTGGCTGCGTCCGCGGAACAGGTTTTCCTCGATCGCCTCCAGACTCAACAGGTCGACCAGATCGTCCAACACGTGGCTCATTCGAGATTCTCCAAAGCAAGGCCCAGGGCGCAAATAATACAGGGTTTGTCATTGGCGGCCTGTATGTTCTGCGATTCAGCCATGCAAGGTGGCCTGCCACTGGGCGCGGTTGATCCGGTACAGCACATGGGGGCGCAAGGGGTGGCCAGGCTCGAGGCGCGGGTGCTCGAAATCGCCCAGCGGATCGGGCTGCATGCCGATGGCCTGCATCACCTTCTGCGACGGCAGATTGCCCTGGGTAGTGAACGACACCACTTCGTCCAGGCCCAGCTGGGCGAACGCACAGCGCAGGCAGGTCCAGGCCGCCTCGCTGGCGAAGCCCTGGCCCCAGTGGCGCCGCGCCAGGCGCCAACCGATCTCCACCGCCGGGGTGAACGGCGCATCGAAGCTCACATTGAGCAAGCCGGTCATGCCGATGAACGCCCCGCTGTCCTGGCGCTCCAGGGCCCACAGGCCGAACCCGTACTCGGCAAAATGGCCGCGGATGCGGCCAATCAGTGCGGCGCTTTCGACCCGGCTCAGCGGCGCCGGGAAGTACTGCATCACCAGTGGGTCGGCACACAGGGCGGCGAACTCGGCGAGGTCGTCGTCCTGCCACTGGCGCAGCCGCAGCCGCGCGCTCTCCAGTTCAAGTATCGGGGTCATTGCCTGCTCCGTGATCACTGCCTTGCAGTGTACAGCGTAGGCAGGCAATGCCCGAGCGCCCAGCCTCAGAAACGGAAGTTGGCAGTCAACTCGGCTGAACGCCCCGGGGCCACCGTGGCGAACAGGCCCACGTGCGAGGCGTCGTAGATGGTTTCGTCGGTCAGGTTGAGCAGGTTGAGCTGCAGGTCGAGGTTCTTGTTGACCTTGTAGCCGACCATCGCGTCGTAGCGCCAGTAGTCGTCGACGGTGATGGTATTGGCGTCATTCATGTAGCGCTCGTCCATGTAGTTGGCGCCAGCGCCGACTGTCCAGCGTGCATCGATGTCATACGAGGTCCACAGGCTGAAGCTGTTGGGCGCGATGAACTTGGACTGGTTGCCGTCGTTGGCGCCGTTGCCACCGGCCTTCACCACTTCGGCATCCAGGTAGGTGTAGCCGGCCCACACCGCCCAGGCATCGGTGATGCGTCCGGTGGCGCCCAGCTCCAGGCCGGTGACACGCTGGTCGCCATCCAGTGCCACCAGGCCCGAGACTGGATCGGTCACGCGTGCATTGGTCTTCTCGGTACGGAACACCGCTGCGGTCAGCGACAGCTGCTCGTTGAACACGTCCCACTTGGTGCCCAGCTCCAGGCTGCGCGAGCGTTCGGGGTCGAGGTTGGCCTTGTTGCCGTTGAGGTTGCCGGCACCGGCACCATCGGCACCACCGGACTGGGTGTTTTCGCCCGACGGGTTGGACGAGGTGCCGTAGGACAGGTAGATGCTGCCGTTGGGCAATGGCTTGAAGACGATACCCACCTGGTAGTTCCACAGCTCGCTGGACGACTCGGCGCCACCGGCGACGCGGTTCTTCACGTCGTAGTCGTCGTAGCGCAGGCCCAGGTTCAGGTCCCACTGCTCATGCAGGCCGAGCGTGTCGAACACATACAGCGAGCGGGTGTCGGTCTGGTACTTGCTGGTGACCTGGCCGGTGCCCGGCAACAGGGTCCAGCCCCCGTCGTGCGGGTTGGGGTCGTAAAGGTCGCCCGGGCGTCCGTTGTTGCCCTGGTACTTGTCCTTGTCGGTGATCGTTTCGCGGCTGACTTCGATACCGGCTGCGTAAGTGTGCTTGATGGTGCCGGTGTCGAAGGTACCGAACAGGTCGGTCTGGTTGATCAGCGACGTGTTGACCACATTGCGCGGGCGAAAGCCCCGGGACACCAGCCCGCTCTCTTCCTGGCCCACATTGGCGAACACCGGACGGCTCATGACATAGTTCTGCATGGTGCGGCCACCGCGCAGGGTATTGCGCAGGCTCAGGTGTTCATTGAAGTCATGTTCAATGCTGAAGGTGGCAAGGTCGGCGGAAGTTTTCCGGAAGTCTCGATCCACCAGCCCGTAGAAGTTGTCGCGGTCGACCTTCACCGGCTTGTTGGTAATCAACGAAACCGGGTGGCCCTGATCGGGAATGTCGTCGGTTTGCAGGTGGTAGTAACTGGCGGTGACCCGGGTCGGGCCCTGCAGGCCCCAGGTGATCGTCGGCGCAATGCCCCAGCGGCTGACCTCGACATGGTCGCGCCCGGGGGTGTCGGCCTCGTGCTTCATCGCGTTGAGACGAAACGCCAGGTCCTGCTCGCCCAGGTACTGGTTGACATCGAGGGTGGTGCGACGCAGCTGGTCGGTACCCAGGGTAAAGCTGCCGCCAATGAAGTCCTCGGCCTTGGCCGCCTTGCTCACCAGGTTGATCGAGCCACCGGTGGAACCCCGGCCGCTGTAGGCCGAGCCCGGCCCCTTGACGATTTCCACGGTCTCGATGTTGAACGCCTCGTGGGAGGCGCGGCCCAGGTCGCGCAGGCCGTCGATCTGGATATCGGTACTGGCTTCGAAGCCGCGAATGAACGGGCGGTCGCCCAGTGGCGTGCCACCCTCGCCCGCGCCCAGGGTGATGCCGGGAGTGGTGCGCAGTACATCGGTCAGGGACGTGGCGCCACGCTCCTTGATCAGCGCTTCATTGATGATGGTCACGGACTTTGGCGTGTCGCGCAGCGGGGCGGTGAACTTGGGCGAGGAGGCGTTATCGACCTTGAACGTTTCATGGTGCACGCCCTTCACATCGGTGGCATCGAGTTCCACCGACGATGCGGTGGACGATGCAGCCGGTGTGGAAGTTTGCGCAATACTGGCTGTCGACCAGGAGGCTACCGCCAACCCCAGTGCAGTACACAGATGACCGGATTCAGAACGACGGCTTTTTATTGAAAGTTGTGCCATTGGTAATGCCCACCATCAGAAAATGATGCGCAATACTATTTACGAGCAATTATCACTCAAAGCCGATTTACATTATTTACGCCGCGTTTCAGTTTATGTCCGAGAGTAACAACTTATTACTTCATTGAATTGAAACTGCAACGTGCTGTTGCCCCTTGCCCCACAAGGCTTTCACATCGCCTTCACCGATTCACCACAGGCCGTTGCTTACCGTGCACACATTCTCGCGGTAGCCGGAGCGGCCCCATGTTGCACGATGCAGTACTCGACCAGACCTTGATCCCAGCCCGTCCGGGGCGACGACGACGCCTGCCTTCGGTGACGTTCCTGCTGGGCCTGTGCACCTTGCTTGCACTGGCCGTTTCAAGCCTGTGGCTGGTCAGAGGGTTGGCGATCGTGGACCTGGGTAGCGAAAGACAGATGCGCAACAGCGGTGTGTATGCCGACTGGGCCAAAGGTGAAGTCATCGTGCTGGTGCGGCATGCCGAGCGTTGCGACCGCTCGCGCAACCCGTGCCTGGATGATCCGCAAGGTATCACCCAGGCGGGCAGCCAGGCTGCGGCGCAGGTGGGCGAAGGGCTGCAGCGCCTGGGCCTGGAGCATGCCGACATACTGGCCAGCCCCCTGACCCGCACCCAGCAAACCGCACACTTCATGTTCGGCAAGCTGGCGGCCAGTGAGGACTGGCTGCAGCAATGCAACAAGGGGTTCGCCGACAACGCCCTGGCGCGCAAGGCCGCCGAGCGCAACCTGGTGCTGGTGACCCACAGCGGCTGCATCGACCAGCTCGAACGCCAGTTGAACGTGCCCGGTGGCGAACGCTCCAGCGCCTACGCCGAAGCCGTATTCGTCTCGGTGGGCGCCAGCGGCAAACCGAGAATCCTCGGCCGCATGAACGCCCCCGAATGGCGCAAGCTGCTGGCCAGGGCGGAGCAATGAGCATGTCGCCACGCCAGTCGTTCTACCTCACCCACCTGGGCCTGCCCCTGCTGCTGGCACTGGTCGTGTTCGTGGCCTTCAACCTCACCGGCCTCGACCGCTGGTTCAGCCAGTTGTTCATCGACCCGGCCAGCGGCCAGTTCGCCCTGCTGCACGACGCCTGGTTCGAGAAAGTGACCCACAAGTGGCCCCGCATCCTGCCCAACTGGACAGGCGAAGCCGCACTGATCGGCGCCCTGCTGTCCTTCGTGTGGCCGCTTTTCGCCCGCCATCCGCAGGCCGCCGCCACCCGGCTGCTGCAACGCAGCCGCATTGCCGGCGTGCTGCGCTTCACCACCCGGCACCGGCGCGACCTGCTGTTCGTGGTGGTGGCATTCGCACTGTGCACCGCCATCATTCACTACCTCAAGAGCCACACAGGGGTGTACTGCCCGGTAGAGACCACATTCTACGGCGGTACCCATCCGCGCCTGGAGTGGTACCAACAGTTCGACCTGCTGCACAAGGCCGGTGACGGGCGCTGCTGGCCCGGCGGGCATGCCTCCAGCGGCTTCACCCTGATGGCGCTGTACTTCGTGGCCCGCCGCTGGCGCTGGGTGCACGCACGCAAGCTGCTGGGGTTCATCGTGCTGCTGGGCATGGTGTACGGCACCACCCGCGTGATGCAGGGCTGGCACTACATGTCGCACACCTTCTGGGCGGGGATCTTCGTCTGGCTGACCTGCCTGCCGACCGCGCTGTGCTTCTATGGCCGCACCGCGCTGCAGGCACCGCTGGAGTTACCGGCAACACCTCTGCGCGCTAACGCCATGCCAGCATCACTACGCCCAGAGTGATCAGGCTGATGCCGCCCCACTGGCGCAGGTCGAGCCGCTCGCCCAGCAGGGTAACGCCGAGCACCGCCACCAGCACCACGCTGAGTTTGTCCACAGGCGCTACCTGCGAGGCTTGCCCCAGCTGCAGGGCGCGGAAGTAGCAGATCCACGAGGCGCCGGTGGCCAGCCCCGACAGCAGCAGGAACAGGTAGCTGCGCGGCGAGATCGACCCCAGTGACTGGTACTGGCCGGTGGCGAACAGAATCAGCGCCAGGCTCACCAGCACCACCACCGTGCGCAGCAGGGTGGCGAAGTCCGAATTGATGCCGGTCACGCCAACCTTGGCAAATATGGCGGTCAAGGCGGCGAATATCGCCGACAGAATCGCCCAGAACGTCCAGGAAGCCAGCATGGGTGCACCCCTGTCGAGAACCTGCGCGCAGTGTAGATCGCTGGCGCTGGCTGTACAGCAACTGGCAAGATCGAGGCCTGCCCCGGTTAGAAGCTGCCATGCCCCTGCCCCTGATCTACCACGACGACTACAGCCCGGAGTTTCCTGCCGGGCACCGCTTCCCGATGGACAAGTTCCGCCTGTTGCGCGACCACCTGGTCGACAGCGGCCTGACCACCGATGCGGCCTTGCTGCGCCCCGAGCTCTGCCCCAGCGACATCCTCGCCCTGGCCCACGAGCGGGGCTACATCGAGCGCTACATGAATGGCGACCTGAGCCGCGAAGACCAGCGCCGCCTGGGCCTGCCCTGGAGCGAAGCGCTGGCACGGCGCACCGTGCGCGCGGTCGGCGGCTCGCTGCTGGCCGCCGAACAGGCCCTGCAGCATGGCATCGCCTGCCACCTGGCCGGCGGCACGCACCACGCCCACTACGATCACCCGGCCGGCTTCTGCATCTTCAACGACCTGGCGGTGATCAGCCGCTACCTGCTCGAAGCCGGGCGCGTGCACCGGGTGCTGATCTTCGACTGCGACGTGCACCAGGGCGATGGCACCGCGCGCATCCTGCACGAAACCCCGGACGCGATCACCGTGTCGCTGCACTGCGAACAGAACTTTCCGGCACGCAAGGCCCAGAGCGACTGGGACATCCCGTTGCCGCGCGGCATGGGCGACGCCGACTACCTGAAGGTGGTGCACGACGCGCTGAACTACCTGTTGCCGCTGTACCAGCCCGACCTGGTGCTGTACGACGCCGGCGTGGACGTGCACAAGGACGATGCGCTGGGCTACCTGCAACTGACCGACGCAGGCGTCGCTGCCCGCGACGAAGCCGTGCTGCGCCACTGCCTGGGGCGCGATATCCCGGTGGTCGGCCTGATCGGCGGCGGCTACAGCAAGGACCGCCACGCCCTGGCCCGACGCCACGGCATCCTGCACCACAGCGCACAACGGGTACTCGATTACCCACAATGACTGTGGAGCTGCCTGTGGATAACCTGAGCGCAAGCCCATCCGGCCCTTGTGGCACGGGGCCTGCACCGTACTGATCGTTTTTTGTACAGTGCCTGGGCGGGGCCGTGTCGGGTAGAATGCCCGCTCTTTTATCCCCAGCCTGCAGCCGCCCATGACCGATACTCCCCCAACCACCGCCCCCCACGTTGCCATTATCGGAGGCGGGCCGGCCGGGCTGATGGCCGCCGAGGTCCTCAGCCAGGCCGGTGTGCGGGTAGACCTGTACGACGCCATGCCCTCGGTGGGGCGCAAGTTCCTGCTGGCGGGCGTGGGCGGCATGAACATCACCCATTCCGAAGCCTACCCCGCGTTCATCTCGCGCTATGCAGAACGCGAACACGACATCGCGCGCCTGCTCGACGGCTTCGATGCAGACGCGCTGCGCGCATGGATCCACGGCCTGGGCATCGACACTTTCGTCGGGACATCCGGCCGGGTGTTTCCGCGCGACATGAAGGCCGCCCCGCTGCTGCGCGCCTGGCTCAAGCGCCTGCGCGATGCCGGGGTAGTTATCCACACCCGGCATCGCTGGCACGGCTGGGATGCCGACGGCGCCCTGCGGATCACTTGTCCACAGGGCGAGGTGAGCGTGCAGGCCGATACCGTGGTGCTGGCGCTGGGCGGCGGCAGCTGGGCGCGGCTGGGCTCGGACGCTGCCTGGCTGCCCTGGCTGCAGGCGCGGGGTGTGGATATCTCGCCGCTGCAGGCAGCCAACAGCGGCTTCGAGGTAACGGGTTGGAGCGACGTGCTCAAGGGCAGGTTCGCCGGTGCACCGCTGAAGAACATCGCCCTGAGCCTGGCCGGCCAGGCGCCGCGCCTGGGCGAGTTCGTGCTGACCGAGGGCGGCGTCGAGGGCAGCCTGGTGTATGCCTGGTCGGCGCAGATTCGTGAAGCGATCAACCGCGAAGGTAGCGCGACGGTGCTGCTCGACCTGCTGCCGAACCGGCCTGTGGACAAGATCGAGGCGGCGCTGCGCAAACCCCGTGGTTCGCGCTCGATGGCCAGGCACCTGCACGGTCAGCTGGGCCTGGACGGGGTGAAGGCGGCGCTGCTGCGCGAGCTGAACGGGCCCGAGGTGTTTGCCGACCCGGCGCGCCTGGCGGCAGCGCTCAAGGCGTTGCCGATCACGCTGGTACGACCGCGCCCGCTGGACGAGGCGATCAGCAGCGCCGGCGGCGTGAAGTTCGAGGCGATGGATCGGCACCTGATGCTGACCCGGTTGCCGGGGGTGTTCTGTGCGGGCGAGATGCTCGACTGGGAGGCACCGACCGGCGGCTACCTGCTGACGGCGTGCTTTGCCAGTGGGCGAAGGGCGGGGTTGGGGGTGCTGGAGTGGCTGCGCCGGTGAGGCCGGCGCCTATAGGGTACGCACAGCCCTTGTAGGAGCCGGCCTTGCCGGCGAAAGGGCTGCAGCGCAGCCCGTGCCCAATCAAGGCTTGCGCTTGCGCGGCCCGGTATTGAACGTCGGCACCTTGCGCACCGGCTTGACCTGCGGCGCGGCTGCGGGGGTATCCCCGCTGTCGGTCCAGCGCCCCAGGCTGCCCTTGCCGCTGCCCTGCTTGGGCTTCTTCGGTTTCTTCGGCTTCTTCACCACCTGCCCGCTGGCGTCGGTTTCCGGCACCCGGTGCTCCGGCACGAAATCCGGCTCTTCATGGCGCGGCAAGGTCTTGCGCGTGAGCATCTCGATGGCCGACAGCATGTTCACCTCGTCGGCACACACCAGCGAAATGGCTTCGCCGGTATTGCCCGCACGCCCGGTACGCCCGATACGGTGAATGTAGTCCTCGGCCACGATCGGCAAATCGAAGTTGACCACCAGCGGCAAGTCGTCGATATCCAGCCCGCGCGCCGCCACATCGGTGGCCACCAGGATCTGGATCTCGCGCGCCTTGAAGCTGTCCAGCGCACGCTGGCGCGTGGCCTGGGGGCGATCGCCATGGATGCCGTCGGCGTTCACGCCCTGCGCCTGCAGGCGCTCCACCAGCGCATCCACACCGTTGCGGGTCTTGGCGAACACCAGCACCTGCTTCCAGCGCTGCTTGCGCAGCAGGTGCATGAACAGCTCGGGCTTGCGCTTCTTGTCCACAGGCACGACCCACTGCTTGACGCTGCTGGCCGCCACGTTGCGCGGGCTGACCTCGACGCTGAGCGGGTCGTCGAGCATCTGCCCGGCCATCAGGCGGATCTCGTCGGAGAAGGTTGCGGAAAACAGCAGCGTCTGGCGCTTGACCGGCAACGCCGCGTAGATCGAGCGCAGCTCTTCGGCAAAGCCCAGGTCGAGCATGCGGTCGGCTTCATCGAGCACCAGCGCCTGCAACTGGTTGAACTTGACCGCGTTCTGGCGGAACAGGTCGAGCAGGCGCCCGGGCGTGGCCACCAGCAGGTCGATGCCCTTGCGCAGTTTCATCATCTGCGGGTTGATGCTCACCCCGCCGTACACCGCGTAGGTGCGCAGCGGCAGGTGTTCGGCGTACTCGACGATATTGGCGTGCACCTGTTCGGCCAGCTCGCGGGTCGGTACCAGCACCAGCGCACGTACCGAGTTGCTGGCGACCTTCTCGCCTTCCATCACCAGGCGCTGCAGCAGTGGCAGGGCGAAGCCGGCAGTCTTGCCGGTGCCGGTCTGCGCCGCCGCCATCAGGTCGCGGCCGGCCAGCACGGCCGGGATGGCCGCCGCCTGCACCGGTGTCGGAGTGGTGTACTTGAGGTGCTCGAGCGCGCGCAGCAAGGGTTCAATCAGGCCAAGTTTGGCGAATGTCATGGCAATACCGTCTAGGGAATTCAGCAATGGCGCAAGTTTACCCTGTTCGCGCGGGTTCACCGAGCTTCAATCCACAGGCGGCAGGTACACGTACGTCAGGCGATCCAGGCCATTGCCGACAAACAGCGACAGCGGCCTGCCCAGCTGGCTGGCGCGCGAACGGCACAGGCCGTAGATCTCGTTCAGGCTCGAATCGCGCGCCGACATCGGCGTCCAGCTGTGCATGCCCAGCGACCCCAGTTCGAAGATCATGTGGTCGCGGTCCTTCTCGCGGCTGAAGCTGACGGCTACCTGGCCACGCGCTACCTGACTACGCAACCCGCCATCAGCGAACTCCAGGCGCACCGGCGTGCGCCTGAGCTTCTGGTCCGGGGTGCGCAGCGTCATCACGCCCTGACTGTAGTCGAGCACCTCGAAGGGCAGGTTGGCCCTGAGCCTCACCGGGACCCGGCAATCGACCTCGCCACGCGCCGTGTTCTCGATCAGCGAACGCATCGCTTCGCTGAGCGTAGGATGGCTCTTGATCGCGACATCGTTGGGGAAGGCCAACCGCAACGCGATCGGCTGGTCAGGTTGATCCGCGAGGGTCAGGGTGACGTTGCCGGTGACTGCCTGGCGCGCAGCCAGCACGGCGTCGACCGTCGTCTGCAGAGCCTCACGCCGCGCCGGGGTCAATACGTCGCCTGGCATGCGCAGGTTCACCACCCAAGGGGTCTCGTCATCGGCCCACATTTCCACTCGGGCCAGGTCGATCTGCTGTTCGGCCAGCAGGTTACGGACCGCTTCGGCGTAATACCGGTCTGCATGGCCGTGGGCGTAATTGTCGATAACCGATACCTGAAACTCCAGGCCGACTTCCTGTTCATCACAACCGGACAGCATCCCAACCAACAAGCCTGCCATGGCAATACGACGCTTCACTTGGACAACTCACCCCTCAAGGCGTCAGCCGGGGTGGCTACGCTGGCCGGCACCTTGCGCCATTGCGGAACGCCGATCAACACCACCGCGCCGATGATCACCGCCATCGCCACGCACTCCTCCACGCCGATCTGCTCGCCAGCGAACAGGATGCCCAGCAGCACCGCCACCGCCGGGTTGACGTAGGCATAGCTGGTGGCCGCCGCCGGGCGCACATGCTTGAGCAGGTACATGTAGGCACTGAAGGCCAGGATCGAACCGAAGAACACCAGATAGAGCAACGCCCCCCAGCCGGCAGCGGTCGGCATCTGGGTCATGCGTTCACCGCTGAGCGCGCTGCCCAGCAGCAGCGCCGCGCCGCCCACCAGCATTTCGGCGGCACTGGCCATCGGCCCGGCCGGCAGCGGCAGGCTCTTGCTCCAGACTGAACCGAAGGCCCAGGACGCTGCAGCAAACAGGATCAGCGCCGCGCCCAGCGGGCTGGCCTGCAGGTTGGAGCCCAGGTTGAGCAGGCCGATGCCGGCCAGGCCAAGGCCGATACCGGCCCATTCCAGACGCGTGTTGCGGTGCCCGAAAAATCGCCCGAACACCAGGGTGAACAGCGGCACGGTCGCCACCGCCAGGGCTGCGACCCCGGACGCCACGCCCGCATGTTCGGCCAGGGTCACGCCGCCGTTGCCGCAACTGAGCAGCAATATGCCGATGGCCCCGGCGGCCTTCCATTGCGCCCAGCTGGGCGCCGGCACCCCGCGCCAGCGCAGAAAGCCATACAGCAGGCTGCCGGCAATCAGAAAGCGCACCCCGGCCATCAGCAGCGGTGGCCACGACTCGATACCGATGCGGATCACCAGATAGGTCGACCCCCACACCAGGTACAAGGCCAGGAAGGCACCGATCAGCACCAGCGGAAAGCGACGGGAGGCAGGCATGGGAGGCTCGAAATCAGGGTTTTGGAGCTGTAGTTTAGAAAGCCAAACGGGTAATTTTAAGTTACAAACCCTGTTTATACGGCCACCAGACTTTCGAAAAAACGGATGTTTGCCCGTTTCGCCATCGTTTCAACACCTGGTACCCACGCCCCATGGACAAGTACGATCGCATGCTCCTCGCCGCCTTGCTCGACAACGGCCGCGCCTCCTTCGCCGAACTGGCGCGCAAGGTCAACCTGTCGGCCCCGGCAGTGGCCGAGCGAGTGGCCAAGCTCGAGGCCAGCGGGGTCATCACCGGCTACCAGGCCAAGGTCGACATGAGCCGGATCGGCTTGCCGATCCAGTGCGTGATCGAGCTGCGCCTGGCCAGCCACGGCAACCAGCAGACCTATGAGGACCTGGCGCGTATCCCGCAGATCACCGAGTGCCACCGGGTCACCGGTGATCCGTGCGTGATCATGCAGGCGGCGGTCGGCTCGATGCCGGAACTCGAAGAGCTGATCAACCACGTGGCGCAGTTCGGGTTCAGCAAGACCTCGATCATCCTGTCCAGCGCGGTAGAGCGACGGGTGCCGCTCGGCCAGCTCGACAGCAACGGCAAGAAAGCCTAGCGGTAGCGCTTGAGGGTTTCGGCAACCTTGGCTGCCGGGACCTTCTGCAGGCTGCAGAACAGCGGGTGCGACACCTCGCTGATACCGTGGCGCTGGCGCAGTTCGCCGGCCAGGTGCTGGGCCAGGTTGGCGGCCATCTCGGCATCGGCCATGGCCCGGTGAGCGGTGCCGGTGTCGGGCAGCCCGGCCCAGCGCGTCAGGGTGCCGAGCTTGTGGTTCGGCGCAGCCGGCAGCAGGCGCCGCGAGAGCAGCATCGAACAGGCGAACGACTGCACCCGCGAGCGTCCGATCAGGCTCAGTTCGTAGTCCCAGAACTTCTGGTCGAACGAGGCGTTGTGCGCCAGCAAGGGCGTGCTGCCGACGAACTCGGCCACCTCGTTCATCACCTGCGCATTGGCCGGCGCACCGCGCAGCATGGCGGTAGTGATGCCGGTCAGCCCGGCGACAAAGGCCGGTACCGGCACGCCGGCATTCATCAGGCTCTGGTAGCGATCGACAATGCGCCCGCGTTCGAGCATCACCACCGCCACTTCGGTGGCGCGGCAGTAGGCACCCGGCGAGATGCCGGTGGTTTCAAAGTCGATGACCGCAATACGTTCCACAAAAACCTCGGGTAGCTCTCAGTGCTTGAGCAGAAGTGCGCCTTCGATGGGCACATAGCGGGTGGCGGCGCGAATCAGCGAGTTGGCGGTGAGCCCCGGTACGCCATAGGCCACCGCTTCGGCGCCATGACGGTTGATCACCCGTTCCAGCAGCAGGTCGAAATCGCCATCGCCGGAGGCCAGCACCACTTCGTCGACCCGCGAGGCGGCGTCGATCACGTCCAGGGTGATGCCCACGTCCCAGTCGCCCTTGGCCGAGCCGTCGCTGCGCTGGATATAGGGTTTGAGTTTGACCGTGAAACCGAGGTTGCGCAGGATCTGCTGAAACTGCTGCTGCTTGCTGTCGCCGCGGTCGATAGCATAGGCCACCGCCTCGACGATCTCGCCGTCCTGGCTGACGTGCGCCCAGAAGGCGGCGTAGTTGAAATGACAACCATAGGCCTGGCGCACGGTGTAGTAGAGGTTCTGGACATCGGCGAACACCGCAATCTTCTTCACCGCACTTCCTCGTCACGCCAGGTGCCGGCCCCGCATACCGGGGCCGTTTCGGCGCCCAGTATGCCAGCCTGACGGCAGTACGGGTATGTGCGCGGCTCAGACGAAGGAGTCGTCGTCCGAAAAGAAGCCGCCGCCATCGTCACCGTAGTCGGTGTCCATGAAGCCGCCCTGATCATTGCCGTAGCCACCGTTGTCGGCGGTCAGGCGCTGTTCGTCGTTGCCGCCCCAACCGCTGTCGCTGGCTGGTGCCGGCGCTTCGTTGATGATCTCGGTGACTTCCTGGGGCTGCGACGAATGATGGCCGAACAGGCTGCTGATGCCCTGCGCCAGCATCCCCCCGCCTGCCACACCGGCGGCGGTCTGCAGTGCACCGCCCAGAAAGCTGCTGGCGCCGCCGCGGGCCGGTGCGGCCTGGGGCGCGGCGTTGAAACCCTGCTGCTGAGGGGCCACGCCTGGCCCGCCAAAGCCGCTGGCCGGTTCACGCCAGCCACCACCACTGGTGGCAGGTGCCGGGGCCGGCTGGGCCGCGCGCTGCGGCTGCGGCTCGGGTTGCCGTGCCCCCCCGCCGAAGATGCTCGACAGGAAGCCGCCGCTGCTCGGCGCAGTGGCCGCCACCTGTGCGCGGGCCTGGTTCAGATCGGCCTGCAATTGCCTGTTCTGTTCATCGAGGCGCTTGAGCGCGGCCTCCTGCACCAGAATCGCCTGGGCCATGTAGTAAGGGGCCGACGGCTGTTGCTGCAGGTGCTCGGCAATGCGCGCCTGGGCCTGGGCATCACGCGGTGCGCCTTCGCTCTCGGCTTGCTTGAGGCGGCCGAACAGGCCGTCGATCAAGGTTTGTTCTTCGTGGTTCATGGGGCGACCTCACTGGATAGCCGGGGGATTACAGGTGAGCACTAGATGGGGTTCCAGCATGGGCGATTCAATCGGCCCGCGGCATGAAACTTTGTTCAGGTTCGACCGCTGGGCTAAAGTAGCGGCCTGCTCTGTCACTGCGATATCGACTGATGAATCCGCTTAGCGTTCTGCAAGACTCCTTGTATTTCTTCCGCCGCCACCTGCTGAGCATCGCCAAGCTGTGCCTGCCGCTGATCGTCATCGAAACGCTGCTGGCCCAGGCGATCTATGCACAGTTCGGCAGCCAGACCCGTACCCTGGCCTACGGCATGCTGCTGGGCCTGGTGTTCTACCCGCTCTACAGCGGCGCACTGATCCTCTACCTGGACGCCCGCAGCCAGGGTGAAGAGCCGCGCAAGCGCGACCTGCTGGCCATGTCGCTGCGCCTGTGGCCCTCGTTCGCGCTGCTGATGATCGTCTGCCTGCTGCTGATCGTGGCCGGCTGCGCGCTGTTCATCCTTCCGGGCATCTGGGTGATGGTCAACCTGGTGTTCGCCGAGTACCTGCTGGTGCTGCGCGGCCTGCAACCGCTGCCGGCCATGCGTCAGAGCTTCGAGCTGTGCAAGGGCCACTTCTGGCAGATCCTGGTGTGCATGATCGTGGCCATGATCCCGTTGTGGCTGATCGATGCGCTGACCCGCAGCCTGATCGGCGAAGAGCCCGAGCTGTGGCTGGAACTGCTGGTGGGCAGCTTCAACGGCTTCCTCACCCTGTTCAGCACCCTGGTGAGCTTTCGCATGTTCATGCTGGTCACCGAGCCGCCGCTGGCCCGCGACCCGAGCTGAACCAAGCAGGCGACGAACGGCTCGGGTATGCTGCGGGTTCACCTGCGACGCCAAGCCGAGCCGATGATCCGACTACTGCGCAATGCCCTGCTGACCCTGCTGCTGATACTTGCCCTGCTGTGGCTGCTGGCCAGTCACCTGAGCTGGCAACCCGAGCCGCGCGAGGCCCTGCCGGTGGCCTGCCGTGGCACGGCCACGCCGCTGGTGCCGGGCCAGATGCTCAAGGTCATGAGCTGGAACATCCAGTACCTGGCCGGCAAGGGCTACGTGTTCTGGTATGACGAAGGCCGGGGCAGTGACACCCGCCCTACCGAACAGGACCTGGCGTTCAACCTCGACGAGGTGGCGCGGGTGATCCGCGCCGACAACCCCGACATCGTGCTGTTGCAGGAACTGGACACCAACGCCAAGGCCAGCGCCTACCAGGACCAGCTGGCCCTGCTGCGCGAGCGTCTGGCCGACCTCTACCCCTGTGCAGTGCAGGCCTACGACTGGAAGGCGGACTTCGTGCCCGACCGGCATGTGTTCGGCAGCGTCGGCCGCGGCCTGGCGACCCTGAGCCGCTACCCCATCCAGCAGGCCGAACGCCTGGCCCTGCCCTCGGCCCCCGACAACGCCCTGAGCCGCCTGCTGCAGCCGCAACAGGCGGTGCTGGCCAGCTACCTGCCGCTGCGTGATGGCGGCTCGCTGGCGGTGCTCAACACGCACCTGGCGCCCTTCGTTCCCGGCAGCGATATCCAGCGCCAGCAGGTGCGCCAGCTCGGCGCGCTGCTCGACAAGCTGGAAAGCCAGGGCACGCCGTGGCTGATCGGTGGTGACTTCAACCTGCTGCCGCTGGGCCAGTACCGCCGGCTCACCCCCGAGCAGCGCCAGCACTATGGCGCCGACAGCGACCTGCACTTGCTGTGGGACAAGTATCCGATGATCCCCAGCAACGCCGAAGCCGGTGGCGCCGAGCGCAGCGCCTGGCTGACCCACTACCCCAACGACCCGCGCCTGAACGGCCCGGACCGCACCCTGGACTACCTGTTCCACAGCCCCAAGCTGCAGCGCCTGAGCGCCCGGGTGCTGCAGCAGGACACCCTGCAGATTTCCGATCACCTGCCGCTGAGCGCGCGCCTGCTGTTGCCGACGCCGCCCTAGCGGCTACTTGCGCGGTTTGGCCCGCGCGGTGGCTTCGGCCACCAGCGGGTCGTCCGGCCAGTAGTGCTTGGGGTAGCGGCCCTTGAGGTCCTTCTTCACTTCGGCGTAGGTGCTGCGCCAGAAATTGGCCAGGTCCTGGGTCACCTGCACCGGGCGCCGTGCCGGTGACAGCAGGTGCAGCAACACCTGCTGGCGGCCCTGGGCGATGCGCGGGGTTTCGGCCAGGCCGAACAGTTCCTGCAAGCGCACCGCCAGAATCGGCGGCGTCTCGCTGTAGTCCAGGCGGATGTTGGAACCCGAGGGCACGCCGATGTGCACCGGCGCCCATTCGTCCAGGCGCTGCGGCAGCGGCCAGGGCAGCAGGTTGCGCAGGATGGACGACAGGTCGAGCTGGGCAAAATGACTGAGCCGGGTGACCTTGCCCAGGTAGGGTTGCAGCCAGTGCTCAAGGCTGGCCAGCAAGGCCGCGTCGCTCAGGTCCGGCCATTCGCTCTGGCCTGCCGCCACAACATCCAGCCCGCGCAACAGCGCCACCCGCGCCTGCCACTGGCGCAGTTCCGGGGTCCAGGGCAGCAGCTCCAGGCCCTTGCGCCGCACCAGGTCAAGCAGCGCCCGCGCACGCGCATCCTCGCCCAGCCCGGTCAGCGGCTCGCGGCTGAGCACCAGTTCGCCGACCTTGCGCTGGCGCTCGGCACGCAGCACGTTCTCACGCTCGTCCCAATCCAGTTGATCCACGCGGCGCACCTGCTCGGCGAGCACTTCGTCGAACAGCGCCGGGTCGAATTCGGCCGCCAGGTAGATGCGCTCTTCGCGCTGCCCCTGGCGGCTGCCGAGGTCGGCGATCACCAGCCAGGGTTGCTTCATCAGCGCGTCGGCCTCACCGAACAGCGCCGCACGCCCGTTGGCCAACCGGTACTCGGCGCCGCCGGCACGGCGCTGCTGGGCGACCCGGTCGGGATAGGCCAGCGCCAGCAGGGCACCGAGCCAGCGGGAATGCTCGGGGTCGGCCACGGCCGCGCCGGCCTTGCCGCGCAGGTAGCTGCGGTACTGGCGGGACAGTTGTCGCGCCCGCTGCACCCCGCCTTGCCCACCTCGGGCTGCACGGGTTTCGCCACTGAGCAGGGCCAGCCGGCTGTGCAGGTCGGCGCCCGCCCCGCGCAGAATGTCGCGCTCGCCCAGCAGTGCCGCCACATCGCAGGCCATCTGGGCCAGGCCAAGGTCCTGGCCGCGCAAAAGCAGGTGTGCGATGCGCGGGTGTGCCGGCAACTCGGCCATGGCCTGACCATGCTCGGTCAGCGCCAGCAACTGCCCCGGCCTCAGCGCCCCCAGGCGCACCAGCAGGTCCTGGGCCTGGGCATAGGCCGCCGCCGGTGGCAGGTCGAGCCAGCACAGCTGCGCCGGGGCCACGCCCCAGCGGGTCAATTGCAGGGCCAGCCCGGCAAGGTCGGCCTGCAGGATCTCGGCGCTGCCGTAGGCAGCCAGTTGGTCATGCTGGGCCTCGGACCACAGCCGATAGCACACGCCCGGTTCCAGCCGTCCGGCGCGCCCGGCCCGCTGGGTGGCGCTGGCGCGCGAGATGCGCTGGGTATCGAGGCGGGTCATGCCGCTGCCGGGGTCAAAACGCGGCACCCGCGCCAGCCCGGCGTCGATCACCACCCGCACGCCGTCGATGGTCAGGCTGGTTTCGGCGATGTTGGTCGCCAGCACCACCTTGCGCAGGCCCGCGGCCGGCGCCTCGATGGCGGCGCGCTGGGCCGCGAGATCGAGTTCACCGTGCAGCGGGCACAGCAGGATCTCGCGCCGCTCACCCAGGGCCTCCTGCAAGGCCTGGTGCACACGGCGGATCTCGGCCTGGCCTGGCAGGAACACCAGCAGGCTGCCCGGCTCGTCGGCCAGCGCCTGCAACACCGTGTCGACCACCCGCGGCTCGACGAACTCGCCGGGCTGGAACGGCCGCCCCCAGCGCATCTGCACCGGATACATGCGCCCCTCGCTGCTGATTACCGGGGCGTCGTCGAGCAACGCGGACAGGCGCTGCCCTTCCAGCGTGGCGGACATCAGCAGGATCTTCAGCGGCGGCTCGTCACGCAGCAGCTCGCGGCCGTTGAGGCTCAGGGCCAGGGCCAGGTCGGCATCCAGGCTGCGCTCGTGAAATTCGTCGAAGATCAACAGGCCCACCCCGTCCAGCGCCGGGTCGTCCTGCAGGCGCCGGGTGAGGATGCCTTCGGTGACCACTTCGATGCGGGTGCGCGGGCCGACCTTGCTGTCCAGGCGAATGCGGTAACCGACGGTTTCGCCCACCGCCTCGCCCAGTTCGCTGGCCAGCCGCTCGGCTGCCGCGCGGGCAGCCAGCCGGCGCGGTTCGAGCATCAGGATGCGCTGGCCGGCCAGCCACGGCTCATCGAGCAGGGCCAGTGGCACGCGGGTGGTCTTGCCGGCGCCCGGCGGTGCCTCGAGCACGGCTTCGTGGCGCTGCTGCAAGGCGGTGCGCAAGGCCGGCAGCACGGCATCGATCGGTAATGAATTCATGGTAGCCCTCGAACAATCGGCCGAGTATAACGGCGAACCGAGCCTGCCTTATCATGGTCTTAGCTGCACCCTCCGGCATTTCGCCGGTAGCGGTGCGGCCTACTTTGCGGAGATTCACATGCGTATTCCTTCACGCCTTATCGGCGGTGCCGTGGTTGCTGCCCTGCTGACCCAGCTGACGGCTTGCGGCACCCTGTTCTTCCCCGACCGTCGCGGCCAGATCGAAGGCAAGGTCGATCCGGTGATCGTGGCGCTGGATGCCATCGGTATCCTGTTCTACGTGATCCCCGGGCTGATCGCCTTCGGCGTCGACTTTGCCACCGGTGCCATCTACCTGCCAGGCGGCAAGACCGCCCAGGTCGACCCGCACACGCTGAACAAGGCCATCGCTGCCGATGGCAAGGTCGACAAGGTGCGCCTGCAGGCCATCCTGGAGAGCGAACTGGGCCAGCGCCTGCCGCTGAACGACCCGCGCCTGATCCAGCACAAGGGCAGCGTTGAACAACTGGCGATGTACGGCCTCAAGCCCGCCGCCTGACCGCCCGCACAAGGACGACCGATGAACACCAGCGCCGAACACGCCCGCCTGCTGCGCCTGGCGACCAATGCCTCGCTCGGGGTCGCCAGCATCCTGATCGTGAGCAAGGCGGTGGCCTGGTGGCTCAGCGGCTCGGTCAGCCTGCTGGCCGGCCTGACCGACTCTATGCTCGACGGCGTGGCCTCGTTCCTCAACCTGCTGGCGGTGCGCTATGCCCTGCGCCCGGCCGATGACGATCATCGCTACGGGCACGGCAAGGCCGAGGCACTGGCCGGCATGGCCCAGGCGCTGTTCATCGGGGTGAGTGCGGTACTGATCGGCGTACAGGCGGTCGAACGCCTGAAAAACCCCACGCCGCTGGGTGATGCCACGGTGGGCATTGCCGTGATGCTGCTGTCGCTGGGGCTGACCGTCGCCTTGCTGATGGTGCAGGCCAGGGTGGTGCGCCTCACCGGCTCGACCGCCGTGCGCGCCGACTCGCTGCACTACCGCTCCGACCTGCTGCTCAATGCCAGCATCCTGGTCGCGCTGGTGCTGGCGCGGTTCGGCTGGCCACAGGTGGATGCGTACTTTGGGCTGGGCATCGCGCTGTACATTCTATGGAGTGCCTTGCAGATCGCCCGTGAAAGCTCGGCGATCCTGATGGACAAGGAGCTGCCCGGCGAGGTGAGCGAGCAGATGATGACACTGGTGTGCGCGGTGCCTGGCGTGCAGGGCGCGCATGACCTGCGCACCCGGGTGTCGGGCAACCGCTGGTTCGTGCAGGTGGACCTGGAGCTGCCGGGCACCTTGACGCTGACCGAGGCCCACGTGCTGTGCGATGCGGCAGCGGCGGCGATCCGCCGGGAGTACCCCAAGGCCGAAGTGCTGGTGCATGCCGACCCGGTGGAGTGACACAGCAGCCCCTTTCGCCGGCAAGGCCGGCGCCTACGGGATTCTCGCTGTGCGTGTAGGAGCCGGCCTTGCCGGCGAAGCTGTTGCGCTTCAGTTGACGCTGTAACCGCGCCCGCTCAAACATGCCCCCAGCGCCCGCCGATAGGTGTCCGCCACCTGCGCCGTAGGCGCGTAGGTCGCCGATGCCGGGTCGAACCCGGTCTGCTGCACCGCCCAGCGGTGACACTGGTAGCGGTCCTGATCGATCTGCTGTGGCGACTGCCCGTTGGCCGGGTAGGCAATCACGTCATAGCCATTGCCCGGTGGCGCCGGCGCCGCAGCCACCGGCGGGCTTACCACCACATAGTCGCGGCTGTCGTCCAGGTACTGGTAATAGGTGCCTGCAGCCAGAAAGAACAGCGCACTGCCCACCCACACCTGCCGCGCATAGTCGGGCAGGTAGTTCACCCGTACCCCGTAAGGCGGCGCCACCACCACGTAATGCGGCCCCTGCGGGCGATACCAGTAGCCACCGGAATAGTAGTAGTCACTGCCACGATACGGCACGCGCCGGTACGGTTCCGGGAAGCGGTCTATGGTGTGCCCCGGCCGATACTGAGGCCCGGGGCCCCAGCCATTGCCGTGCCCTTCACCAGGGCGCTGCCCCGGCCCGCCGGCCTGCCAGTGCTGATTGGCGTCATTGCGCCGCGGCACGTCCTGATAGTACCCCTGGCGTGGCGGCTGGGTCTGGCGGACCTCGTCCGGGCGCGCGTTGAGCGGCGAGGACGCAGGCGGGCGCTCGCCGCCATTGGGGTCTTGCTGTGGTCCGCGACGCTCGTCCTGGGCCTGTGCGCCCAGGCTCAGGCAAAGCAGACCAACACCTGCCAACTGCCAGATGCGCGACTTCATGCTGTTTCTCTCCCGCTGGCATTCATGGCCTACTCTATCAGGCCGCCTGCCACGCGCCAGCAGGCGCCAGATGAAATTGCGGACATTAAAAAAGGGTGACCCTGAGGCCACCCTTCGAGATTTTCGTCCGTGCTCGGCGCTTGTGACGCCGGCTCACCTCACGCTGTCTTGTGAACAGTGTGCAGCCCGGGGGCCGAGCACAACCCGGTGGGGTTGCTGGCCGCAGCGCCCCTGATTGGGGCCGCCGCTGTGGACATGTGTCCGGGCAGTGATTCTGTTGACCATCATATGCAAGCGCCGCGACAGAGGATTGCGAAAATTGCTCAACAAAACATTACTTGCGCAATTTTTAACTAAGGATTGATAATCCGCAGCAATCGAAACAGAAAAGGCTTCATTCATGAGCAAGCTCGACCGATACGACCTGAGCATTCTTGCCGAACTGCAGCGCGATGCGCGCATCTCCAACCAGGAACTGGCCGAACGGATCGGCCTGTCGCCCTCGCCCTGCTCGCGGCGGGTCAAGCAACTGGAGGACGATGGCTACATCTCGCGCCAGGTCGCCCTGCTCGACCGCAAGAAGCTGGGCCTGAGCCTCACCGCCTACGTGCTGATCGGCATGGACCGACACACCCCCGAGCGCTTCGAAACCTTCGAGGCCGCCATCCGCAGCCTGCCCCAGGTGCTCGAGTGCAGCCTGGTCACCGGCATGGATGCCGACTACCAGCTCAAGGTAGTGGTGCCGGACATGGACCACTACCAGAAGCTGCTGCTCGGCCACCTGACCCGCATCGAAGGCGTCACCAGCGTGCGTTCGAGCTTCGTGCTCAACCAGGTGCTGGCCAGCACCGAGCTGCCCCTTACGCACCTGCGTTAGTCAGCGCTGCGGGCCGGGCGTATAATCGCGCGCTTCAACCTGGCGGAGAAGATCGATGGATCCTGCGTTGTTCGAAGAATGGATGATGACCATCCTGGTCACCATCCTGATTGGTTTCATGGGTTTCATCGTCTGGGACCTGGCGAAAAAATCCAAGGCTGGCAAGTTCGGCACCTTCATCCTGTTTTTCGTGCTGGGCCTGGGCATTCTCGCCTTCGTCATCAAGAGCGTGGTCATCGGCTTCATCGAAGGCGTCTAGCACCGCGCCGGCACCTCGCGCCAGCAGCCCTGGTCCAGCCCATCCAGGCTCCAGTCGCCGATCCGCACGCGCACCAGGCGCAGGGTCGGCAAGCCTACCGCCGCGGTCATGCGTCGCACCTGGCGGTTGCGCCCTTCCTTGATCACCAACTCCAGCCAGGCGGTCGGCACGCTCTTGCGAAAGCGTACCGGCGGGTTGCGCGGCCACAGTTGCGGCTCTTCCAGATGACGCGCCTGGGCCGGCAAGGTCATGCCGTCATTCAGTTGCACCCCCTCGCGCAAACGCTGCAGCTGCTCCTCGGTCGGCTCGCCCTCCACCTGTACCCAGTACGTCTTGGGCAACTTGTGCCTGGGGTCGGCAATGCGCGCCTGCAACTGGCCGTCATTGGTCAGCAGCAACAACCCTTCGCTGTCGCGGTCCAGACGCCCGGCCGGGTATACGCCCGGTACATCGATGAAGTCCTTGAGGGTGGCGCGGCCCTCCCCGTCGCTGAACTGGGTCAGCACGTCGAAGGGCTTGTTGAACAGGAGCAGACGCGGCGCGGCCGGCGGCGCCTTGGCCTGGCGACGCGGGCCGGCGGGTTTGGCCGCGGCGGGCCGCGGCTTGGAACGGGGGGGTAACGGCATGGGGCCTCAGCGGAACGGCGGCTCGTCGAAACTGCGCAGTTTACGCGAGTGCAGCGAGTTCAGTTCGGTGCGCAGCAGGTCGAGCGCCGCAATACCTATCTTCAGGTGCTGGCTGACCGCCCGGTTGTAGAAGGCGTTGGCCGCCCCCGGCAGCTTGATCTCGCTGTGCAGCGGCTTGTCGGACACGCACAGCAAGGTGCCGTAGGGCACGCGCAGGCGGTAGCCCTGGGCGGCGATGGTGCCGCTTTCCATGTCCACTGCCACAGCCCGCGACAGGTTGATCAATGGGCGCTCCTGGGCCCAGCGCAGCTCCCAGTTGCGGTCGTCGTAGGTCAGCACGGTGCCGGTGCGCAGGCGCTTTTTCAGTTCGTCGCCACGTTCGCCGGTCACCTGCGCCGCCGCTTCCTGCAACGCCAGCTGCACCTCGGCCAGGGCCGGGATCGGGATATTGGGCGGCAGCACACGGTCAAGGATGCCGTCGCGGCGCATGTAGGCGTGGGCCAGCACGTAGTCGCCGATGGTCTGGGATTGGCGCAGGCCGCCACAGTGGCCGATCATCAGCCAGCAGTGCGGGCGCAGCACCGCCAGATGGTCGGTGATGTTCTTGGCGTTGGACGGGCCCACGCCGATATTGACCAGGGTGATGCCATGGCCGTCGGCAGCAATCAGGTGATACGCCGGCATCTGGTAGCGGTGCCACACCACCCCGGCCACCAGCGCCTGGGCTTCGCCATTGTCCATGGCCTTTTCGATCACCACGTTGCCCGGCAGCACCATGCGCACGAAGCGCGGGTCTTGGCGCAGTTGCTCCAGGCCGTGGGTGATGAACTGGTCGACATAGCGGTGGTAGTTGGTGAGCAGGATCCACGGCTGCACATGCCGCCAGTCACTGCCGGTGTAATGCACCAGTCGGCGCAGCGAGAAATCGACCCGCGCCGCGTCGAACAGCGCCAGCGGCAGCGGGTCGACGTTGGCCCAGTCGTACAGCCCGTCGGCGATGCCGTCGGTGGCCGCCGACAGGTCGGTGCTGGGGAACACCCGCGCCAGCGCCGCAGCGGTGATGCCGGTACCGGCCAGTTCATCGCCCTGCTCGACCACATAGGGGTAGGGAATGTTCTGCTCGCTCAGGCCCACTTCGACCGTCACGGTAAAGTCGCGCATCAAGGGCCCGAGCTGCTCCAGCAGGTAGCCGCGAAACGCCGCCGGCTGAGTCACGGTGATGCTGTAGGTGCCCGGCAACTGAACCTTGGCGTAGGCCCGGGTGATCACCGGTACGTCACCCTGATACTGGTAGGTCAGGCGCAGTTCGGGGTAGCGAAACTGCGCGCGCTCGGCCGCATTGGGCTCGGTGCGGTCCTTGAGGTAGCGCTTGAGCGCCTGGCTCAGTGCGGCGGTGGCGGATTCGTGCAAGGCGGCCAACTGGTCGACGGCTTGCTCGGCGGTTTCCACGACAACGAAGGTTTCATCGGTACGGCTCACAATGTACTTCCTGTCTGTCTGACATGCATGGGCCCATCTTGCCTATATCCGCCGGCAAAGGCACGCACGTTAGAGCGGCCAGTTCGGTGTGGCCCGCTGCACCAGCGCCGCCACGTCCGCCCCGCGCGGCAACGTGCCGTAGACCCGGCCGCTGCCGGACAGCCGGCTGCCGATGAAGGCGTCACTGACCGCCGCATTGCCGGCCTCCAGCAACAGCTTGGCCTGCACCGCCAGGGCGATGTCCTCGGTGAGCTGGCGGGCGCGGTACTGGATGTCGCCGGTATCGGCGAAGGCCGCCTTGAGGTTGCCGATGTGTGCGGCCAGACGCGGGTCGCCATGGCCATCGCCCAGCTCCGCAAACAGCGTGTCCAGTACACCGGGCTCCTTGGACAGGGCACGCAACACGTCCAGGCACTGAACGTTGCCCGAGCCTTCCCAGGTCGAGTTGACCGGGGCCTCGCGGTACAGCCGGGGCAGGATGCTCTCTTCCACATAACCGGCGCCGCCCATGCATTCGGCGGCCTCGTTGATCATGGCCGGCGCGCGCTTGCAGATCCAGTACTTGCCCACCGCCGTCATCAGCCGCGCAAAGCGCGCCTGGTGCGGGTCGTCGGGCTGGTCCAGCGCATGCCCCATGCGCAGGCTCAGGGCCAGCGCCGCCTCGCTTTCCAGAGCCAGGTCGGCGAGCACGTTCTGCATCAATGGCTGCTCGGCCAGCACCCGGCCCCCGACCGTGCGGTGGGCGCAGTGGTGCGCGGCCTGGGTCAGGGCCTGGCGCATCAGCGCGCTGGAGCCGACCATGCAGTCGAATCGGGTCATGGCCACCATCTCGATGATGGTTGGCACGCCACGGCCTTCCTCGCCGATCATCCAGGCCAGGGCGCCGCGAAACTCCACCTCGCTGGACGCGTTCGAACAGTTGCCCAGCTTGTTCTTCAGGCGCTGGATATAGAACTGGTTGCGCGTGTCGTCCGGGCGATGGCGCGGCAGCAAAAAGCAGCTCAGGCCCTTGTCGGTCTGTGCCAGGGTCAGGAACGCGTCGCACATCGGTGCCGAACAGAACCACTTGTGGCCCACCAGCTCGTAGGCCTGGCCCGGCCCCGGCGCGCCCACCGGGTAGGCCCGGGTGGTATTGGCACGCACATCGGTACCGCCCTGCTTCTCGGTCATGGCCATGCCCAGCGTAACCCCCACCTTGTGCCGGTCGCCGACATTGCGCGGGTCGTAGGCGGTGGCCAGCACCTTGGGTACCCAGTACTCGGCCAGGTCCGGTTGCAGCCTGAGCGCCGGCACCGCGGCAAAGGTCATGGTCAGCGGGCAGCCGCTACCGGCTTCGGCCTGGCTGTGCAGGTAGGTCATCGAGGCACGGGCGACATGCGCGCCGGCACGCGGCTCGGCCCAGGGCAGCGAGGGCAGGCCATGCTCGATGGCAGTCCGCATCAGCTCATGGTAGGCCGGGTGAAACTCCACCAGATCGATCCGATGCCCATAACGGTCATGGCTGCTGAACTGCGGCTTGTTCTGATTGGCCAGAAAGCCTGCGGCCATCAGCGGCCCACCGGCCAGCGCGCCGTAGGCATCGATGCGCGACTCGGCCCAGCCCGCGCCGTAATGGCGCGACCATTGCTGCAGCGGCAGGTCGAGGCGATACAGATTGGCGCCGTCGAGGCTGGGCGGCTGGTTGGTGACTTCGTGGGTTTCGGCGTACTGGTGCAGGTTCATCGGGGGCTCCTGGCAGATCCGGACGTGACCCCAGTGAATCACGCCCCGCCCCCGGCTCAAAGTGACAAAAACGCCTAATCAGCCGCGATTTGCCCCGATCTGGGCGCCCCGGAAAACCCGCTGGGCACCCGGGCCGTCAGGGTCAGTTCGAAGCAACTGCCCTCGCCCGGGCTCGACTGATGGCTCAGCTGTGCGTCGATCAACAGCGCCAACTTGCGACAGATCGACAGGCCAATGCCCAGGCCGCCGTACTCGCGGGTCATCGACCCATCGACCTGGAAGAAACGCTGGTAGGGCGCTGCCTCGTCCAGGCAGTGAAAGCCGATACCGCTGTCGCGCACACTGAAGGTCAGGCTCGCCTGATCGACGCCCATGGGCGTGGCCCGCACCTTGAGCAGCACGCCGCCGCGATGGGTGAACTTGAGCCCGTTGTCGAGCAGGTAGCTCAGGCACATGGCCAGCTTGCGCCGGTCGCCGTGGATCACGTCCGGCAGATCCATGCCCGGATCCAGGTTGAAGAACAGGCCCTTTTCCTGGGCCTTGGGCAGAAAGCGCACGCGCAGTTCGTGAAGCAACCCATGCACGCTGAACAGCTCGGTCTGCACCTGCAGGCGACCGGCCTTGAGCTCGGTGAGAATCAGGATGTCGTCGACCATGCGCATCATGTTCTGCGCGGCAGCGTTGGCGGTGTGCTGGTAGGGGGTACGCTCCTGCTCGCTGGTGGCCATCTGCATCAGTTCCAGCGAGCCGATCACACCGTTCATGGGGGTGCGCAGCTCATGGGTGACGGTGGCCAGGAACTCGTCCTTGAGGCGATTGCTGCGCGCCAGCTGCAGGTTGGCCTGCTCCAGGGTCAGCCCGGCCTCGCGCAGCGTACGCGCCTGTTCTTCGCGCATGCTGTTGATGCGGTCGGCCAGGGCCAGCGACAACAGCCCCACCTCCAGCGCCGAACCGATCTGGCTGGCATACATGGTCAGGAACACATTGGGCAGGTAGCCCAGCACCATCAGGGTGTTGACCAGCCCGCCGAGCAAAAAGGCCGACCAGGCGATGATGAAGTAGCGTGCCACGCGCATGCCGCGCCACCAGGCAAACAGCCCGGCGGCGAAGATGCTCACCGTGAACAGCAGCGCCAGCGCGGTAGCCAGGCGCAGGGCGATCCCGTAGTCCTGCGCCAGCGACATCACCATCACCAGCACCGAACAGGCCATCAGCCCCTGCAGGAAGCGGTCGAAGGCGCGGCTGTGGCTGGCCATCTGCAGGAAACTGCGCGCGAACTGGCAACCGAACAGGCCCGCGGCGCCGATGAACAACGGGGTGGCGGCGTTGGCCCACCACGGGTGGTCCGGCCAGAAGTACGCCACCCCGGCGCCATTGACCGAGACCTGGTACAGGCCGAACGAGGCGATGTAAAGGATGTAGTAGAGGTAGCTCCTGTCGCGCACACTGATGAAGATGAACAGGTTGTACACCAGCATCCCCAGCAGCACGCCGTAGATCAGCCCCAGCACATACAGCCGCGTGGGCTGCGCCTCCAGGTACGCATCGCTCGACCACAACGTCAGCGGCGCCTGTACCGAACCCTCGCTGTGCAGGCGCAGGTACAAAGTGGTCGCCTGGCCGGGGGCGAACGGCAGATTGAACAGGTAGTTGTTCTGGCGGATCTGGCGGCTGGCGTAGGGCAAGGCATCCCCGGTGCGCTGCGCCAAGTAGTAGTGCCCGGCGGCATCGGGCAGGTAGAGCTCCAGGTAATCGAGTGGCGGGTAGGCCAGTTCCAGCAGCCAGTGACGTGGCGCGGCCTGGGCCGTGGCGGTGTAGCGCAGGTCGAGCCTGATCCAGAAGACCGAGGTCGAATAGCCGGCGTTGAGCACGTCGGCCTGGTGCGGCTCGAACCGGCTGGCGAAATCCGGCGAGCTCACCTGGGCGATGCTGGCGCTGCCATCGGGGTCTTCATACACCTGCATCAGGCGGCCCAGCGGCAACTGCCGGGTGGTGTCGTCGAAATCGGCAGCGCTGGCCAACAGTGGCAAACAGCACAGCAAGAAAGTCAGCAAATTACGCATACAGCCCCGGCGTGGTATGTGCAGTCGCGTCGCGTTGGCCTCCTGTCCGTTTGAGGCGACGAAATCCGACAGTACCTGTTATCGATTGGCGAGCACTCTAGCATAGGTTCCCGGCGCTTCCAGCGGTGTTGTTTCAATTCAATTCAGAGGCTCTATCTCGCGGCTTTCAGCCTATATCAGAGAAGCAATCTGACCTGTCGATCAAAAACACCGCCTGCCTGGAAGACCCGCCAAAAGCGTTTGGTGGTAAGCTCGCGCACCATGAATACCTACAGCTCCCGCCCCGTTGTCCTCTGTCTCTCCGGCCACGACCCCAGTGGCGGCGCCGGCTTGCAGGCAGATATCGAAGCCCTGATCGCTCAAGGTTGTCACGCCGCCCCGGCCGTCACCGCCCTGACCGTGCAGAATACCGTCAATGTCAGTGACTTCCGCGTGCTCGACCGCGAGTGGGTGCTGGCCCAGGCCAATGCCGTGCTGACCGACTCGACCGTCGCGGCGGTGAAGCTTGGCATGCTTGGCTCGCTGGCCATGGTCGACACCATCGTCGAACTGCTCAGCGCCCACCCGCACCTGCCGCTGGTGTGCGACCCGGTGCTGCGCGCCGGTGGCGGTGGTCGCCTGGGCAAGGACGAGGTCGGCTACGCCATGCGCGAACGCCTGCTGCCGCTGGCCACCATTGCCACGCCCAACCTGCCCGAGGCCCGCATCCTGGCCGAACTGCCCGAAGGCAGTGCCGATGAATGCGCCGAAAAACTGCTGCCATTCGTCAAGCACCTGCTGATCACCGGCGGCCACGGCGACGAACACGAAATTCACAACCGCCTGTACAGCCGCGACGGCGAGCACCACACCTGGACCTGCCAGCGCCTGCCGGGCGACTACCATGGCTCGGGCTGCACCCTGGCCAGCGCCCTGGCCGGACGCCTGGCCCTGGGCGAGCAGTTGCACAGCGCGGTACGCTCGGCGCTGGACTACACCTGGCGCACCCTGCGTGACGCCGAAAAACTCGGCCAGGGCCAGTACGTGCCACGCCGCCTGCCCCTGGATTTCTGTTCCTGACCGACCGCCCCGAGGCCTGCACGATGAAGTTACGTGGTTTGTATGCCATCACCGACAGCCAACTGTTGGCTGGCCGCTTTCTTGCCTACGTCGAAGCGGCCCTCGAAGGTGGCGTGACCCTGCTGCAATACCGCGACAAGAGCCAGGACCACGCACGTCGCCTGGGCGAGGCCGAAGCGCTCAAGGCCCTGTGCGAGCGCTACAACACCCGCCTGATCATCAATGACGACGCCGAGCTGGCCGCGCGCCTGGACGTCGGCGTGCACCTGGGCCAGACCGACGGCCCGCTGACCCCGGCGCGCACCCTGCTGGGGCGCAGCGCGATCATCGGCGCCACCTGTCACGCCCAGCTCGACCTGGCCGAGCAGGCGGCCCGCGAAGGCGCCGACTATGTCGCCTTCGGCCGCTTCTTCAACTCGGTCACCAAACCCGGCGCCCCGGCCTGCAACGTGCAGCTGCTGGAGGACGCCCGTGGCCGCATCAAATTGCCGATTGCCGTGATCGGCGGCATCACCCTGGACAACGCCGCACCGCTGGTCGCCCATGGCGCCGACCTGCTGGCGGTGATTCACGGCCTGTTCGGCGCCGACAGCACGGCCGAGGTCACTCGCCGCGCCCGCGCCTTCAACGCCCTGTTCGCATCTGCCTGAGAGAGCCCGACATGTCTCGTTCCGAAACCCTGTTTGCCAATGCCCAGAAGCACATCCCCGGTGGCGTGAACTCGCCCGTGCGTGCGTTCAAGAGCGTGGGCGGCACGCCGCTGTTCTTCAAGCACGCCGAAGGCGCCTATGTCACTGACGAAGACGACAAGCGCTATGTCGACTACGTCGGCTCGTGGGGCCCGATGATCCTCGGCCACAGCCACCCGGACGTGCTGGAGTCGGTGCGCAAGCAACTGGCCCACGGCCTGTCCTATGGCGCCCCGACCGCGATGGAAACCGAGATGGCCGACCTGGTCTGCTCGATCGTGCCGTCGATGGAAATGGTGCGCATGGTCAGCTCCGGCACCGAAGCGACCATGAGCGCGATCCGCCTGGCCCGTGGCTTCACCGGTCGCGACAGCATCATCAAGTTCGAAGGCTGCTACCACGGCCACTCCGACAGCCTGCTGGTCAAGGCCGGCTCCGGCCTGCTGACCCAGGGCGTGCCAAGCTCGGCCGGCGTGCCGGCGGCGTTCGCCAAGCACACCCTGACCCTGCCGTTCAACGATATCGACGCGGTAGCGAAGATGCTCGGTGAAGTCGGCCAGGACGTGGCGTGCATCATCGTCGAGCCGGTGGCCGGCAACATGAACTGCGTGCCACCGGCGCCGGGCTTCCTCGAAGGCCTGCGCAGCCTGTGCGACCAGCACAGCGTGGTGCTGATCTTCGACGAAGTGATGACCGGTTTCCGCGTGGCCCTGGGCGGCGCCCAGGCGCACTACGGGGTGACCCCGGACCTGTCGACCTTCGGCAAGATCGTCGGTGGCGGCATGCCAGTGGGCTGCTTCGGCGGCAAGCGCCACATCATGGAGCAGATCGCGCCGCTGGGCCCGGTGTACCAGGCCGGCACCCTGTCGGGCAACCCGCTGGCCATGGCCGCGGGCCTGACCACCCTCAAGCTGATCAGCCGTCCGGGCTTCCATGACGAGCTGAGCGCCTTCACCAGCCGCCTGCTCGATGGCCTGCAGCAGCGCGCCGATGCGGCCAGCGTGCCGTTCGTCACCACCCAGGCCGGTGGCATGTTCGGCCTGTACTTCAGCGGCGCCGACGACATCGTCACCTTCGACGACGTGATGGCCAGCGATGCCGAGCGCTTCAAGCGCTTCTTCCACCTGATGCTCGAAGGCGGCGTGTACCTGGCGCCGAGCGCATTCGAAGCCGGCTTCACCTCCATCGCCCACGGCGAGACCGAGCTGAAGATCACCCTGGATGCCGCCGAGCGGGCCTTCGCCAAGCTGTGAAACCGCTTCGCCGGCCAGGCCGGCCCCTGCAGGTTGCATGCAATCTCATGCAAACTGCACGGGCCGGCCTGGCCGGCAAAGACGCCAGAACAGCCATCGCAAGCCTCCCCGCCTTCCTCCCTCGGCAGAAAATCGAGTAAAGACTTTGTAAGGTGGGCGCTGCTTATCCCATAATGTGCCACCAGACACATTGGCCGCAGCTTTGCAGAGGTAAGTCGATCACCATGAACCGCGCCGGCCGCGCCCTCGCACTGGGCTGCCTGTTGCTACTTCAGCCCCTGCTGGCCACCGCAGGCGGTAACTCGTTGCTGATCCCGGCAGCAGGCCGCTGCACCCTCAATACGCCTGCCGAAGAACTGCAACAGGCCCTGGCCAGCTGCCAGCAGGCCGCGCAGTCCGGCGACGCACAGGCGCAGTACGAGCTGGGCGAGTTCTATTACGACGGCAAGAACGCCCCGCAAGACCTGAACAAGGCACTCAACTATTTCGAGCAGGCCTCGCTGCAAGGCCACGCCGAAGCGCAATATCGCCTGGGCAGCATGTTCTTTCGCGGCGAAGGCGTCGCCGCCAACAACGTGCAGGCCTATATCGTGCTGAAGATGGCCGCGGTGAACGGCGCCGAAGACGCGCTGGACATGGCCGACGAAGTGTCGGCAAAAATGCAGCGCGACGAACTGGAGATGGCCACCCAGGTACTCGGCCAGATCTTTCGCAAGTACCTGCTGGAGCTGCAGACCGTCGACGGTCGCACGCCCTTCGCACCCCTTCCGTAACGCAGCCGTTACTTCTCGGGCATCGGCATCGGGAACGGCATCACGTTGCTGACGCCACGGGCTTCACTCACCTTCGGCGTGCCCAGGCGCTCGACCTCGTCGATGCGCACGATCGAATGCATGGGCACGAAGCTGCGCACCACACCCTCGAACTGAGCCTTGAGCTTCTCCTCGCTCGGGTCGACCACGACCTGAGTGCGCTCGCCGAACACGAATTCCTCGATCTCCAGAAAACCCCACAGGTCACTCTGGTAGATCTGTTTGGCGTACATCTCGAACACCTGGCCCTGGTTGAGAAAGATGACTTTGTAGATGGGAGCTTCGCGTTTGGTCATTGGGGGCTGGAACAGTCACAGGGGGAAATAAGCCGCAAACTATAACATAGCCGCCCGAGCGACAGCGCTAGGAACCCTCGCCCACGCGCCCTATAATGCGCGGTTCTTTGAATCACCTGATGATCACGCATGGCCAAGAAGCTCTATATCGAAACCCATGGCTGCCAGATGAACGAGTATGACAGCTCGCGCATGGTCGACCTGCTGGGTGAACATCAAGCGCTGGAGGTGACCGAGCGGGCCGAAGACGCCGACGTCATCCTGCTCAACACCTGCTCGATCCGCGAACGGGCCCAGGACCGCGTCTACTCCCAGCTAGGCCGCTGGCGCGAGCTCAAGGACGCCAAGCCCGACATGGTGATCGCCGTGGGCGGTTGCGTGGCCAGCCAGGAAGGTGATTCGATCCGCAAGCGCGCGCCCTATGTCGACGTGGTGTTCGGCCCGCAGACCCTGCACCGCCTGCCCGAGATGATCGACGCGGCGCGCACCACGCGCCTGCCGCAAGTCGACGTGTCGTTCCCCGAGATCGAGAAGTTCGACCACCTGCCCGAACCGCGTATCGACGGCCCCACCGCCTACGTGTCGGTGATGGAAGGCTGCAGCAAGTACTGCACCTTCTGCGTGGTGCCCTATACCCGCGGCGAAGAGGTCAGCCGCCCGTTCGACGACGTGCTGGCCGAGATCATCCACCTGGCCGAGAACGGCGTGCGTGAAGTCACCCTGCTGGGCCAGAACGTCAACGGCTACCGGGGGCAGACCCACGACGGTCGCGTGGCCGATCTCGCCGAGCTGATCCGGGTGGTGGCGGCCGTCGACGGCATCGACCGCATCCGCTACACCACCTCGCACCCGCTGGAGTTCTCCGACAGCCTGATCCAGGCGCACGCCGAGGTGCCGGAGCTGGTCAAGCACCTGCACCTGCCGGTGCAGTCGGGCTCGGACCGCGTGCTGGCGGCGATGAAGCGCGGGCACACGGTGCTGGAGTACAAGTCCAAGCTGCGCAAGCTCAAGGCGGCGGTACCGGGCATCTGCATCAGTTCCGACTTCATCATCGGCTTCCCCGGCGAAACCGAGAAAGACTTCGAGAACACCATGAAGCTGGTGGCCGAGGTCGGCTTCGACTTCTCCTACTCGTTCATCTACAGCCCGCGTCCGGGCACCCCGGCCTCCGACCTGCCGGACGACACCCCCGAGGCGCTGAAGAAGGAACGCCTGGCTGCACTGCAGCACCGCCTGGACCACCAGGGCTTCGAGATCAGCCGACAGATGGTCGGCACCCTGCAGCGCATCCTGGTAACCGACTATTCGCGACGCGACCCGGGGCAGTTGCAGGGGCGCACGGAGAATAACCGTATCGTCAACTTCCGCTGCGACAATCCCACGCTGATCGGCCAGTTCGTCGACATCCACATCGACGATGCACGGCCACATTCGCTGTTCGGTTCGCTGGTGCAATAAGGGCCTGCGCCGGGCCCGACGAGCGGCCCGGCGACCCTTGATCGTTTCAGCGCTTTCACCGTAGCGCGGGTGGGGTTATCCTTGAATTCATCCAAATTGCCGTAGGGCGGCTAAAAACGACCTTGAACGCACCCATAGAACCTCATCGCTTCATCCTCGAGCCCTTCGAGGCTCATCGCTTCGCCAACCTGTGCGGGCAGTTCGACGAGCACCTGCGCCTGATCGAACAGCGCCTGGCCATCGAGATCCGCAACCGCGGCAATCAGTTCGAACTGATCGGCGAACCCAAACTGACCTCCTCTGCCGAACAGCTGCTGCGCCGTCTCTATCGCGAGACCAAGGCCACCGAGCTGTCCCCGGAAATGGTCCACCTGTTCCTGCAGGAATCGGCCGTTGAAGCGCTGGAGAACCCGGCAGTCAACGAAGTCAGCGTTTCGCTGCGCACGCGCAAGGGCATGATTCGCCCACGCGGGCTCAACCAGCAGCGCTACGTGAAGGAAATCCTCGGCAACGACATCAACTTCGGTATCGGCCCTGCCGGTACCGGCAAGACCTACCTGGCCGTGGCCTGCGCGGTCGACGCGCTGGAGCGTGAACAGGTACGTCGCATCTTGCTGGTACGCCCGGCAGTCGAGGCCGGTGAGAAGCTCGGCTTCCTGCCCGGCGACCTGGCCCAGAAGATCGACCCGTACCTGCGCCCGCTGTACGACGCCCTGTACGAGATGCTCGGCTTCGAACACGTGGCCAAACTGATCGAACGCCAGGTGATCGAGATCGCCCCGCTGGCCTACATGCGCGGCCGCACCCTGAACAACAGCTTCATCATCCTCGACGAGAGCCAGAACACCACCGTCGAGCAGATGAAGATGTTCCTCACCCGTATCGGCTTCGGTTCCACTGCCGTGATCACCGGTGACATCACCCAGGTCGACCTGCCGCGCGGCACCAAGTCGGGCCTGGCCCACGTCATCAGCGTGCTCAAGGACGTGCCGGGCATCAGCTTCACCCATTTCCAGCCCAAGGACGTCGTGCGCCACCCGTTGGTCCAGCGCATCGTCGAAGCCTACGAGCGCTTCGAGAATGCACAGGCGGGCCCGACCGAAGGCAAACCGCACGATGCTTGAGCTCGATCTGCAACTGGCCACCCAGGCAAGCGCCCCGAGTGAAGAACAGTTCCGCCAATGGTGCGCCCTGGCCCTGCGCCAGCGCAGTGCCGATTCTGAACTGACCATCCGCCTGGTCGACGAAGCCGAAGGCCGCGAGCTGAACCACACCTGGCGGCACAAGGACTACGCCACCAACGTGCTGTCCTTCCCGGCCGATGTGCCCGACGACCTGCTCGACATCCCGCTGCTGGGCGACCTGGTGATCTGCGTGGCGGTGGTGGAGCGCGAGGCCGCCGAACAGGGCAAGGCCCTCGAAGCCCACTGGGCCCACCTGGTCATCCACGGTTGCCTGCACCTGCTGGGCTACGACCACATCGACGACGATGAGGCCGAGGAAATGGAAGCACTGGAACGAACGTTGCTTGCCGAACTGGGTCACCCCGACCCGTACGCCGACGACGAACACGACGCACCCCACACTGATATCTGCAAGGATCACGAGTAACCGCCATGAGCGAAGATCGATCGAGCAACGGGCAAAAGTCCTGGCTGGGCAAACTGACCCAGGCTTTTGCCCATGAGCCGAAAAACCGCCAGGAGCTCCTCGAGCTGCTGCGCGAAGCGCACCAGAACAAGCTGCTCGACAGCGAGGCCCTGACCATCGTCGAAGGTGCGATTCAGGTCGCCGACCTGCAGGTGCGCGACATCATGGTGCCGCGCTCGCAGATGATCAGCATCAAGGCGTCGCAGACCCCGCGCGAGTTCCTGCCGGCAGTGATCGACGCCGCGCATTCGCGCTACCCGGTGGTCGGCGAGAGCCACGACGACGTGCTTGGCGTATTGCTGGCCAAGGACCTGTTGCCACTGATCCTCAAGGAGAACGGAGACAGCTTCAACATCAAGGACCTGCTGCGCCCGGCCACCTTCGTGCCCGAGTCCAAGCGCCTGAACGTGCTGCTGCGCGAGTTTCGCGCCAACCACAACCACATGGCCATCGTCATCGACGAATACGGCGGCGTGGCGGGCCTGGTAACCATCGAGGACGTGCTGGAGCAGATCGTCGGCGACATCGAGGACGAGCATGACGTCGAGGAAGACAGCTACATCAAGCCGCTGCCCAGCGGCGACTTCCTGATCAAGGCCCTGACGCCGATCGAGAACTTCAATGCGTTCTTCGACAGCGAGTTCTCCGACGACGAGTTCGACACCGTCGGCGGCCTGGTCATGAGCGCCTTCGGCCACCTGCCCAAGCGCAACGAAACCACCGAGATCGGCCCGTACCGCTTTCGCATCCTCAATGCCGACAGCCGCCGGATTCACCTGCTGCGCCTGACCCCCATCACCCGTTAAGGACAACCATGCGCTGGATCACCCGCCCCGGCTGGCCCGGTAACCTGCTGGCCGTGGCGGCCGGCGCCCTCACCCCGCTGAGCCTGGCCCCGTTCGACATCTGGTCGCTGTCGCTGCTGTCGCTGGCGCTGTTCTACCTCGGCCTGCGCGAGCTGAGCCCGCGCCAGGCGCTGTGGCGCGGCTGGTGCTACGGCTTCGGCCTGTTCGGTGCCGGCACCTGGTGGATCTACGTCAGCATCCACGACTACGGCGGCGCCTCGGCGCTGCTGGCCGGCGGCCTGATGCTGCTGTTCTTCGCCGCCATCGCGTGGTTTTTCGCCCTGCCGGCCTGGCTGTGGGCGCGCTGGCTGCGCCGCCCTGAAGCACCGCTGGCCGACGCCCTGTGCTTTGCCGCCCTGTGGGTGGGCCAGGAGGCGTTCCGCGGCTGGTTTCTCACCGGTTTCCCGTGGCTCTATGCCGGCTACAGTCAGCTGGACGGTCCGCTGGCGGGCCTGGCTCCGCTGGGCGGCATGTGGCTGGTGTCCTTCACCTTGGCCCTGACCGCCGCCCTGCTGTGCAACCTGCATCGCCTGCGCGAGCGCAAGGGCTTCATGGCCATCGGCGCGCTGCTGCTGTTCGCCCCGTGGATCATCGGCCTGGCGCTCAAGGGCCATGCCTGGACCGTGCCTTCGGGCGAGCCGCTGAAGGTCGCGGCAATCCAGGGCAACATCGAGCAGGAACTGAAGTGGGACCCCGAGCAGCTCAACCGGCAACTGGCGCTGTACCGCGACATGAGCTTCAGTTCCCGGCCCGTGGACCTGATCGTGTGGCCCGAAACCGCAGTGCCGGTGCTCAAGGAGCAGGCCCAGGGCTACCTGGACATGATGGGCAGCTTCGCCACTGACCGGCATTCGGCGCTGATCACGGGTGTGCCGGTACGTGAGGTGGTGCACCAGCAGCGGCGCTACTACAACGGCATCACCGTGGTCGGCGAGGGTGACGGCACCTACCTCAAGCAGAAGCTGGTGCCCTTTGGCGAGTACGTGCCCCTGCAGGACATGCTGCGTGGCCTGATCGCCTTCTTCGACCTGCCGATGTCGGACTTCGCCCGCGGCCCCGAAGACCAGGCCATGCTGCAGGCCAAGGGTTACCACCTGGCGCCGATGATCTGCTACGAAGTGGTCTACCCGGAACTGGCCGCCAGCCTTGCCGCCAAGAGCGACATCCTGCTGACCATCAGCAACGACACCTGGTTCGGCAAGTCGATCGGCCCCATCCAGCACCTGCAGATGGCGCAGATGCGCGCGCTGGAAGCCGGGCGCTGGATGATCCGCGCCACCAACAACGGCGTCACCGGCCTGATCGACCCGTTCGGCAAGATCACCGCGCAGATTCCGCAGTTCGAACGCGGCATCCTCTACGGTGAAGTGGTGCCGATGCAGAAACTCACGCCCTACCTGCACTGGCGCTCCTGGCCGCTGACCCTCCTGTGCCTGGGCCTGTTCGGCTGGGCCCTGCTGGCCAGCCGCATTGCCAAGACGGTCTAGTAGAACAGGCGATAACCCAGCAGGCCGACTGCTTCGTTGAGCAGTTGGCCGCTCTGCCACATGGCGCGGCTCTCGGGCATCCAGCCGCCGAACGGGCGTGCATAGGCATGCCCCAGATAGCCAACCGGCGCCGCCACCACGTCGAACCCCGCCTGTTCGAAACTCCACACCGAACGCGGCATGTGCCAGGCCTGGGTGACCACCACCACACGCTTCACGCCCTGCGGCAACAGCAGCGCGGCGCTCATCTGGGCGTTCTCCCAGGTGGTACGGCTCTGCTCTTCGAGCCAGCGTACCGGCACGTCGAAATCGCGCTGCAACGAATCGGCCATCAATCGCGCCTCGCTCGGCGGCGTACCGTAGTGCAGCCCACCGCTGGTCAACAGCGGCAGGCCGCTGGCCTTGGCCAGTTGCGCCGCGTAGCGCATGCGCTCCAGTGCCACGCCGGTGGGCTGGTCGGCCCCACCCCAGGCCGGATCACCGCGCTCGCGCCCGGCGCCCAGCACCACGATCGCGTCGGCCTGGCCGGCCAGCGCCTGCCACTGCTGCGGCGCAAGCGGCGGCACACGCTCCAGCTGGCGCGCCGCGAACTCCACCACCACCGGCAGGCTCATCAGCCACAGCCCGCCCAGGCCGGCGATGAAACACAACAGCGAGGTACGCGGCCAGGACCGGCGCAGCCACCACGCTGCCAGCAGCAGCAACAGCAGCACGCCGGGCGGCAGAATCAGTTGTTTGATGAAATAGCGAAATGGCATCAGGCACCTCCATGGATGCCCAAGGCTACAGACAAACGGCGCCTGGCAACAATGCCGCCAGGCGCCGATCAATGGGAATCATGGTGCCAGTGGCGCACTCCGCCTGCGCCTGATTGTGCCCGGCAACTGCCTATCTATTTGCAGTGCAGCTTTCCGGGCTTTGCCGTGTGGGTGGAACGCGCCGCCTGCTTGAGCCAGACGACCTTGGCCCTGGACGGCGGCTGCGCTTGCTGCATCGCTTCGGCACGACCCGGCGCCCCCTCCGGCAACGACGCCAGATAGGCCCTGATCACGTCGAATTCGGCGCGGCTCAGGCCACGCAGTTCCAGTTCGGCAGGCATTTCATCACGCAATCGAGCGGCCGTACGGGCGACATCCAGGGCAAGCCCCAGGCGATCGAGCAACCGCTCGTAAATCTCCGGCTTCAGTGGTTCCAGCTGCGACTCTCCCATCCGTTCACCTCATTGAAGATAAGATTCATCTCCCCCCACACGTCAGCTTAGCGGCACTCCCAAAACCAGCCCGTTGCCGCGACCAACGGAACGCCGGCCGATCCGGTGCAATCAGGGTTTCCCACGATGGACGGGGGTCATGTATGCTACGGCGTTCACTCTTGACACCGGATTGCCGGGCACAACGGTTTTGAACCAGCCTGGATAAGGTCTCCCATTTCTCAGCGCAAAGTAGCCATGCACGAACTCTATCAGCCCCGCGAAATCGAAGCCGCCGCCCAGTCTTACTGGAACGAGCACCACTCTTTTGACGTCAGTGAACAGCCAGGCAAGGACACCTACTACTGCCTGTCGATGTTCCCTTACCCAAGCGGCAAGCTACACATGGGGCACGTGCGCAACTACACCATCGGCGACGTGATCGCGCGCTACCAGCGCATGCTCGGCAAGAACGTCCTGCAGCCAATGGGCTGGGACGCCTTCGGCATGCCGGCGGAAAACGCCGCGATGAAGAACAACGTGGCACCGGCCAAGTGGACCTACGAAAACATCGATTACATGAAGACCCAGCTCAAGAGCCTGGGCCTGGCGATCGACTGGACCCGCGAGATCACCACCTGCAAGCCGGACTACTACCGCTGGGAGCAGTGGCTGTTCACCCGCCTGTTCGAAAAGGGCGTGATCTACCGCAAGAACGGCACCGTGAACTGGGACCCGGCCGACCAGACCGTACTGGCCAACGAGCAGGTCATCGACGGCCGTGGCTGGCGTTCCGGCGCGCTGATCGAAAAGCGCGAAATCCCGATGTACTACTTCAAGATCACCGCCTACGCCGACGAGCTGCTGGAAAGCCTCGACGAGCTGCCGGGCTGGCCTGAACAGGTCAAGACCATGCAGCGCAACTGGATCGGCAAGTCGCGCGGCATGGAAGTGCAGTTCCCCTACGACCAGGCCAGCATCGGCGAAGCGGGCACGCTGAAAGTCTTCACCACCCGCCCCGACACCCTGATGGGCGCCACCTACGTGGCAGTGGCCGCAGAGCACCCGCTGGCGACCCTCGCAGCCAAGGGCAACCCTGAGCTGCAGGCGTTCATCGACGAGTGCAAGAGCGGCAGCGTTGCCGAAGCCGACGTCGCCACCCAGGAGAAGAAGGGCCTGGCCACTTCGCTGCTGGTCGAGCACCCGCTGACCGGCGAGAAGCTCCCGGTGTGGGTCGCCAACTACGTGCTGATGCACTACGGCGACGGCGCAGTCATGGCCGTACCGGCCCACGACGAACGCGACTTCGAGTTCGCCACCAAGTACAAGCTGCCGATCAAGACCGTGGTGCGCACCAGTGCCGGCGATCAAGTGGGCAGCGAATGGCAGGCCGCCTACAACGAGCACGGCCAGCTGATCAACTCCGGCGCGTTCGACGGCCTGGACTTCCCCGGCGCCTTCGATGCCATCGAAGCCGCCCTGATCACCAAGGGCCTGGGCCAATCCCGCACCCAGTTCCGCCTGCGCGACTGGGGCATCAGCCGCCAGCGCTACTGGGGCTGCCCGATCCCGATCATCCATTGCGACGCCTGTGGCGACGTACCGGTGCCGGAAGACCAACTGCCGGTCATCCTGCCGGAGAACGTGGTTCCGGACGGCGCCGGCTCGCCGCTGGCGCGCCTGCCTGAATTCTACGAATGCAGCTGCCCGAAATGCGGCCAGCCGGCCAAGCGCGAAACCGACACCATGGACACCTTCGTCGAGTCGTCCTGGTACTTCGCCCGTTATGCCTCGCCCAACTACGACCAGGGCCTGGTCGACCCTAAGGCGGCCAACCACTGGCTGCCGGTCGATCAATACATCGGCGGTATCGAGCACGCGATCCTGCACCTGCTGTACGCGCGCTTCTTCCACAAGCTGATGCGCGACGAAGGGCTGGTCACCTCCAACGAGCCGTTCAAGAACCTGCTGACCCAGGGCATGGTCGTGGCCGACACCTACTACCGTGTCGCCAGCAACGGCGGCCAGGACTGGTTCAACCCGGCCGACGTCGAAGTCGAGCTGGATGCCAAGGGCAAGGCCATCAGTGCACGCCTGAAGACCGACGGCCTGCCGGTGATCATCGGTGGCACCGAAAAGATGTCCAAGTCCAAGAACAACGGCGTCGACCCGCAATCGATGATCGAAGCCTACGGTGCCGACACCTGCCGCCTGTTCATGATGTTCGCTTCGCCGCCCGACATGAGCCTGGAATGGTCAGACTCCGGCGTCGAGGGTGCCAACCGCTTCCTGCGCCGCGTCTGGCGCCTGGCCCAGGCCCACGTTGGCCAGGGTCTGCCGGGCAAGCTGGAGCTGGGCAACCTGAACGACGCACAGAAGCTGGTACGCCGTGCCACCCATTCGGCGATCCGCCAGGCCAGCATCGACGTGGGCCAGCACAACAAGTTCAACACCGCCATCGCCCAGGTGATGACCCTGATGAACGTGCTGGAAAAGGCCTCGCAAGCCACCGACCTGGACCGTGCACTGATCCAGGAAGGCCTGGAGACCGTGGCCCTGATACTGGCGCCGATCACCCCGCACATCAGCCACGAGCTGTGGCAGCGCCTGGGCCACACCCAGGCCATCATCGATGCCGGCTGGCCGGCGGTCGACGAAAGCGCGCTGGTGCAGGACACCCTCGAACTGGTCATCCAGGTCAACGGCAAACTGCGCGGGCACATCGAAATGCCGGCCGGCGCCAGCCGTGAAGAAATCGAGGCCGCCGCGCGCAGCAACGAGAACGTACTGCGTTTCACCGAAGGCCTGAGCATCCGCAAGGTCATCGTGGTACCTGGCAAGCTGGTCAATATCGTCGCCAACTGAGAGCAACGGGCGCCTTGATGGCGCCCGCACCGCCTACAAGGTTCAAGGGAGCAACAAGATGATCAAACGCAATCTGCTGGTGATGGGCCTGGCGGTCCTGCTCAGCGCCTGCGGTTTCCAGCTGCGTGGCACCGGTGTCACCGAGCTGAGCCTCAAGGAAATCGACCTGAGCGCGCGCAATGCCTATGGCGAAACCGTGACCCAGCTGCGCCAGGTACTGCAAACCAGCGGCGTCAACGTGCACACAGGTGCGCCGTACAAGCTGATCCTGACCAACGAACAGGAAAACCAGCGCGCGGCCAGCTATGCCGGCGCCGGCCGTTCGGTGGAGTACGAGCTGACCACCGAGCTTAGCTACGAGATCAAGGGCCTGGACAACCTGAGCCTGCTGAACGACAAGATCGAAGTGCAGAAGGTCTACGTGCACGACAGCAACAACCTGACCGGTTCCGATCAGGAAGCCGGCCAGATCCGTGACGAGATTCGTCGCGAGCTGGTGCAGCGCATGGTGCTGCGCCTGCAGCAACTGACCCCCGAGCAGCTCGACAGCCTGCAACAGCAGGCCGATGAGCGGGCCAAGGCCGAAGCCCAGGCGCTTGAAGCTGCACGCCGTGCCCAGGATGCAACCCCCCAGCAATCGCCGCTGGAACTGCCGGCCAACTGAGCCTGAACGGGGCGCTTCGGCGCCCCGTCTATCTGTCCTATGAAGCTCACACCTGCCCAACTGCCCAAACACCTGCAAGGCAACCTCGCACCGGTCTACGTGATCAGTGGCGACGACCCGTTGCTGTGCCAGGAAGCCGCCGATGCGGTGCGCCTGGCGGCTCGCCAGCAAGGGTTCGACGAACGCCAGGTGTTCAGCGCCGACGCCAACTTCGACTGGGGCACCCTGCTGCAGGCCGGTGCCAGCCTGTCGCTGTTCGCGCAAAAGCGTGTGCTGGAGCTGCGCCTGCCATCGGGCAAGCCCGGCGACAAGGGCGCGGCGGCACTGATCGAATACTGTGCGCGCCCGGCCGACGACACCCTGCTGCTGGTCAGCCTGCCCAAGCTTGATGGCAGCGCGCAGAAGACCAAGTGGGGCAAGGCCCTGATCGAAGGCCAGCAGGTGCAGTTCGTGCAGATCTGGCCGGTCGACACCCAGCAGCTGCCGCAATGGATCAACCAGCGCCTGGCCCAGGCCGGGCTCTCGGCCCAGCGTGATGCGGTGGAGCTGATCGCCGCACGGGTCGAAGGCAACCTGCTGGCCGCAGCGCAGGAGATCGAAAAGCTCAAGCTGCTGGCCGACGGCAACACGATCACGGTGGAAACCGTGCAGGCAGCAGTGGCCGACAGTGCACGTTTCGACGTGTTTGGCCTGGTCGATGCGATCCTCAACGGCGAGGCCGCGCATGCGCTGCGCATGCTCGAGGGGCTGCGCGGCGAAGGGGTCGAGCCACCGGTGATCCTCTGGGCACTGGCGCGCGAGCTGCGTGTACTGGCCGGCCTGGCCCAGCAGTTCGCCCAGGGCGTGCCGCTGGACAAGGCGTTCAGCCAGGCTCGCCCGCCAGTGTGGGACAAGCGCAAGCCCTTGATGAGCAAGGCCCTGCAGCGTTACTCGGCGCAACGCTGGGCGCAGCTGCTGCAGGATGCCCAGCGCATCGATGCGCAGATAAAGGGCCAGGCCCAGGGCTCGCCCTGGGTGAGCCTGTCGCGGCTGTCGCTGTTGATGGCGGGGCAGCGGCTGGCATTGCCTGCCGAGTAACCCCCCTGACGGTCAGCACCGGCGAAGCTTCTGGGGGCCGCTGCGCAGCCCATCGCCGGCAATGCCGGCTCTGCCCTTGCCTGCGAGGGGTTCAGCGCCTATATTGCGCCCACACCCATCTGAGCAGGACCTCTGCCATGAGCAAAAAGCCCGCAAAGCACCGGCCCAACAAGGCCAAATCGATCATCGCCCAGCCCTTGTTCCGCAGCCGTCAGGAACCCGCCGGCAAAGGCAAAGGCAGCTACCGCCGCGAAGCCTTCCAATCGAGAGATTGGGAGGCTTCTCACTTTTTGGCCGCATGAAAGCAAGAAACCCACAGGCATGATATGGTCGTCACCTGACCTGAAATACCTGGACCCATGCATGCCCTTATGCCCCTCCCGTCGCCGGCAACTTCGCCAGCTGACCGCAGCTTCCAGCCTTATCCTGCTCGTCGCCTGTGCCGAGCAACCTACCGTCGCCGACACCCTGCCCCTGGCTCCCGCGCAACCTGCCCCGGTGGTCACCCTGCCCACCCCGAACACCGACGCCAGCCCGGAAATCCAGCCTCTGCAGACCTTTGCCCAATGGCAAGCCGGCTTTCGTCAGCAGGCCCTGCAGGCCGGCATCACCCCGGCCACCTTCGACCGCGCGTTCATCGGCATCACCCCCGACATGGACGTGATCAAGGCCGACCGCAGCCAACCCGAATTCACCCGGCCGGTGTGGGAATACCTCGAGGGCGCGCTGTCGCCCCTGCGCGTTCGCAACGGCAAGAAGCTGCTCGACCAGCATGCCGTTCTGCTCAGCCAGCTGGAGCAACGCTATGGCGTGGACCGCAGCGTACTGGTGTCGGTATGGGGCATGGAGAGCAACTTCGGCCAGTTCCAGGGCAGCAAGTCGGTGATCCGCTCCCTGGCCACCCTGGCCTATGAAGGACGCCGCCCGGCATTTGCCCAGGCGCAGCTGATCGCGGCCCTGCAGATCCTGCAGAACGGCGATATCCAGCCCGAGGCCATGCTGGGTTCGTGGGCCGGCGCAATGGGCCAGACCCAGTTCATCCCGACCACCTACAACACCCACGCCGTGGACTTCGACGGCGACGGTCGCCGCGACATCTGGAAGAGCTCGGCCGATGCGCTGGCCTCCACCGCGCACTACCTGCAAAGCTCCGGCTGGAAACGTGGCGAGCCCTGGGGCTTCGAAGTCCAGGTGCCAGGCAGCTTCGACTACTGGCTGGCCGATGGCAGCCTGCGCAAGAGCGTGGCCGAGTGGCAGCAACTGGGTGTGACCCTGCCAGCCGGTGCCCGTGCCCCGGCTGGTACCGAACAGCTGTCGGCCGCCCTGCTGCTGCCGGCGGGCGCCCGTGGCCCGGCATTCCTGGTGCTGGACAACTTCCGCGCGATCCTCAAGTACAACAACTCGTCGTCCTATGCGCTGGCCGTAAGCCTGCTGGCGGAACGCTTCGACAACTCGGGCTTCATTCGCGGGTCGTGGCCCAAGGATGACCTGCCGCTGAGCCGCAGCGAGCGGATCGAGCTGCAGCAACTGCTCAGCGCCAACAATTATGACGCGGGTACCGCAGACGGGATCATCGGCGCCAACACGCGCAAGGCCATCCGCAGTGCGCAGCAGGCGCAGGGCTGGCCGGCCGATGGCTACCCGACGCACAAGCTGCTGGAAAGCCTGCGCAAGCGCTGACAGCGCGACGGCAGGGCCGGCTCCCACAGCCTGTAGGAGCCGGCCTTGCCGGCGAAGAAGCCAGTGAAGCCATCAACAAAAAGGCCCCCGTACCATCGCTGGTACGGGGGCCTTTTTTCAGCCAGTCACACGCCGGTCACAGCTTGATCTTGGCCTCGTGCGCCTGTTGGTCGGCATGGTACGACGAACGCACCAGCGGGCCCGAGGCGACGTTCTTGAAGCCCATCTTGTAGCCTTCCTCGGCGAACCAGGCGAAGGTGTCCGGGTGCACGAAACGCTGCACCGGCAAGTGGCTGCGCGATGGCTGCAGGTACTGGCCCAGGGTCAGCATGTCGATGTTGTGCTCGCGCATGCGATGCATCACCTCGATCACTTCCTCGTCGGTCTCGCCCAGGCCCAGCATCAGGCCGGACTTGGTCGGTACGTGCGGCACCAGCTCCTTGAACTTCTGCAGCAGGGTCAGCGACCACTGGTAGTCCGAACCCGGACGCGCGGCCTTGTACAGGCGCGGCACGGTTTCCAGGTTGTGGTTGAACACATCCGGCGGCTCTTGGGCCGTGATCGCCAGTGCCACGTCCATGCGTCCGCGGTAGTCCGGCACCAGGGTTTCCAGCTGCACGCCCGGCGACAGCTTGCGGATCTCGCGCAGGCAGTCGGCAAAGTGCTGGGCACCGCCGTCACGCAGGTCGTCGCGGTCCACCGAGGTGATCACCACGTACTTCAGGCGCAGGTCGGCGATGGCCACGGCCAGGTTCATCGGCTCGTCGACATCCAGCGCTTTGGGCCGGCCGTGGCCGACGTCGCAGAACGGGCAGCGACGGGTGCAGATGTCACCCATGATCATGAAGGTGGCGGTGCCGCCCGAGAAGCACTCGCCCAGGTTCGGGCAGGAAGCCTCTTCGCACACGCTGTGCAGCTTGTGCTTGCGCAGCAACTGCTTGATGCGGTCGACTTCCGGCGACACCGGGATGCGCACGCGGATCCAGTCAGGTTTTTTCGGCAGTTCCTCGGTCGGGATGATCTTGACCGGGATACGTGCAACCTTTTCGGCGCCACGCAGCTTGACGCCAGCTTCGACCTTGGGCCGTGGGGCCGGGCGCGCGCTGACGTCCTGAGTGGGAATAAGGGTTTGCTGCGGTTCTTGCACAACAGTATTCATATTCAGTCGATTCCGCCCGCAAGGGTCGTCTGCTCAGCATAGTCGAGGTGCTTGACCAGCTGCCCGCGCAGCCTTGCCCTTACCTCGGTGAGTTCGATCGGGCCTGCCTGATCGCGCAGCTGGGTCATGGCCAGCCCCGCATACCCGCAGGGGTTAATCCGGCGGAATGGCGCAAGGTCCATGTCCACGTTCAAGGCAAGGCCATGGAAAGAACAGCCATTGCGAATGCGCAAGCCGAGGGAGGCGATCTTCGCCCCGTCGACGTAGACGCCAGGCGCGTCGGGCTTGGCCGCCGCCTCGACGCCATAACTGCCCAGCAGCTCGATCAGGCAGCGCTCCATGCGGCTGACCAGGTCACGCACGCCAAAGCCCAGGCGGCGTACATCGAGCAACAGGTAGGCCACCAGCTGACCCGGTCCATGGTAGGTCACCTGGCCACCGCGGTCGGTCTGCACCACCGGGATATCTCCCGGCAGCAGCAGGTGCTCGGCCTTGCCGGCCTGGCCCTGGGTGAACACCGGCGGGTGTTCAACCAGCCACACTTCATCGGCCGTGCCCGGGCCACGCTGGTCGGTGAACCGACGCATGGCCTCGAGCACGGCCGTGTAAGGCAGCAGGCCGAGGTCGCGAAAGCCGAGGCTGGCCGACATCAGAGCACCATTTTCACGATTCCGGTCGCGCGCAGGGCACTGTTGATGTTCTGCAACTGGTCTTCACTGGTGGCAATGATGTGCAGCTGCACCGTGGTGTACTTGCCTTCCTTGCTCTGGCGCTCGGCCAGGGTCTTGAGGTCGACCTCGGCATATTTCTTGAGAATCTCGATCACCGTGTCCCTGAAATGGACCACGGTGTCGCCGATTATCTTGATCGGGTAATCAGCGCAGGGGAATTCGATCTTGTGCGACTTGACGTCTGGTTCGGTCATGGCAGTAACGGCCTCGTAAGCCGTGGCAACAACAATGCCCCCGCGTGAGTGTGCGGGGGCATGGCAGGTCACGATATCAGTTGAACAGCCCGTAGAAGAATAGCCGAATGCTATCCCACGCACGACGCAGGAAACCACCTTCCTCCACGTCGTCCAGCGCGATCAGGTCGGCGCTGTGTACCACATTGTCATCCAGTTTGACTTCCACTTTACCGATCACGTCACCTTTGGCGATGGGCGCGGTCAGCTGCGGGTTCATGGTCATGCTTGCAGCCAGCTTCTTCAATTGGCCTTTAGGCAAAGTCATGCTCAGGTCTTCGGCAAGACCTGCCTTGACCTGGGCTGTCTTGCCCTTCCACACCGGCGCCTGGGCCAGTTCGGTGCCCTTCTGGTAGAAGGTCTGGGTCTCGAAGAAGCGGAAACCGTAGGTCAGCAGCTTCTGGGTTTCGGCAGCGCGCGATTGCTCGCTGTTGGTACCGAACACCACGGCGATCAGGCGCATGCCGTCACGTACTGCCGAGGACACCATGCAGTAGCCCGCCTCGTCGGTGTGGCCGGTCTTCAGGCCGTCGACGGTCTTGTCGCGCCACAGCAGCAGGTTGCGGTTGGGCTGCTTGATGTTGTTCCAGAAGAATTCCTTTTGCGAGTAGATCGCGTAGTGCGCCGGATCCTCGTGGATGATCGCCCGTGCCAGCACCGCCATGTCGTGCGCCGAGGAGTAGTGCTCGGGGTTCGGCAGGCCGGTGGGGTTCATGAAGTGGCTGTTGCTCATGCCCAGGTCGGTGGCAGTCTTGTTCATCATGTCGGCGAAGGCGTCTTCACTGCCGGCGATGTGCTCGGCCAGGGCGACGCTGGCGTCGTTGCCGGACTGGATGATGATGCCGTGCAGCAGGTCGCTGACGCTGACCTGGGTGCCGACCTTGATGAACATGCGCGAACCGCCGGTACGCCAGGCGTTTTCGCTGACGGTGACCGGATCGTTCTCGCCGATCTGCCCGCGACGGATGTCCAGGGTGGCGATGTAGGCGGTCATCAGCTTGGTCAGGCTCGCCGGAGGCAGGCGCTGGTCGCCATTGTTCTCGACCAGGATGTTGCCGCTGGAGGCTTCCATGAGCACGTAGGACTTGGCTGCCAGTTGCGGCGGCGACGGCATCATCTGCTCTGCCGCGAAAGCGGCAGGAGCGATCATCAGCGGTACAAGCAGGCAAAGGCGTTTGGCAAAGCTGGTTATGTTCATCCGTCTCTCGAAATGGCTATTGGGCTCATGCCCTCGCGGGCAAAACGTATTCCAGGCGCTGGGCCTGGCGAGCAAAACGGCCATTGTACATGGCTGCTCTGCCCGACTGCATGACAAACCGATCAGTCCCCCCGATCAGTCTGCCGTGACGACTTTGGGTTGCCCCAGGTTGGCCAGGCGCACGCTGTCCTGCATCTGCTGGGCCTCGCCCTGGCTGTTGATCGGCCCCAGGCGCACGCGGTGCAGGGTCTGCTGGTTGCGCACGATGGAACTGATGAACACCGGCGCGCTGACCATGCCGCTGAGCTTGGAGCGCAGCAGTTCGGCCGCATCCGGGTTGGCGAACGCGCCGACCTGCAAGTAAAGACCATTGCTGGCCGGCCCGCTGCCGTTGTTGGCAACCTGCACCGGCACCACGGCCGCCGCGTGCTGCTGCGGCGGCGGGGTCCATTGCTCGACGGTGCCGGTACTGGCCGGCAGCGGCTGGGTCTGGGCCACCTGGGGCTGGTTGAGCACCATCGGCGCCTGCTGACCACGCTGGGCCCACCATTGCTGCGGGTCGATGCCCTCGACGCGCACCCGGGCGGTACCGGTTTCGGCGTAGCCGAGCTTCTTGGCCGCGGCGTAGGACAGGTCGATGATGCGGTCCGAATAGAACGGACCACGGTCGTTGACCCGCAGGATCACGCTGCGCTGGTTGTCCAGGTTGGTCACCTTGACGTAGGCCGGCAGTGGCAGGGTCTTGTGCGCCGCACTCATGCCGTACAGGTCGTACACCTCGCCATTGGCGGTGTTCTGCCCGTGGAACTTGGTGCCGTACCACGACGCCGTACCCTCGGCGCGGTAATTGCGCGAGTCCTGGATCGGGAAGTAGGTCTTGCCCAGCACCGTGTAGGGGTTGGCCTTGTAGTTGCCGGTGTGCACCGTTGGGGTGGCGTCGGGGATCTTCGAGACATCCACGTCCCACCACGGCGCGCCGTCCTTGTGGGCCCGGTTGATGTCCAGGCCCGGCTTGGCGCGAACCACGTTGCTGCCACCTTGCGGCGTCGGGCGGCTGGAGGAGCAGCTGACCAGCAACAGGCCCAGGGCCGCGCAACCGATCAGTTTGAGAGATGTGTCAGTAAACAGTACGCGCATTACCTGGCGCCCCTTGCCTGGACCAGCTGATCCGAGAGTTGATGTACCGCCATGGCGTACATCACGCTGCGGTTGTAGCGAGTGATCGCGTAGAAATTCTTCAGGCCCAGCCAGTATTCCGGGCCGTTGTCGCCTTCGAGCCGGAAGGCGGTGACCGGCAGATCATCGCGCAGCGCATCATGACTCGACCAGCCCAGTGCCCGCAACTGCGCGACGGTCTTGACCGCCTCGATACCCGGGCTCAGGCCCTCGTCGACACGTTCGCCACGCACCTGGGCGCGGCTGACCACGCCCTCGCCGGCCACCCAGCCATGGCGCTTGAAGTAGCTGGCCACGCTGCCGATGGCATCGTCCGGGTTGGTCCAGATATTGATGTGGCCGTCGCCGTCGAAGTCCACGGCATAGGCGCGAAAGCTGCTGGGCATGAACTGCGGCAGGCCCATGGCGCCGGCGTACGAGCCCTTGAGGGTCAGCGGGTCGACCTGCTCTTCGCGGGCCAGCAGCAGGAACTCGCGCAGCTCCTTGCGGAAGAACTCGGCCCGCGGCGGGTAATCGAAGCCCAGGGTCGACAGCGCGTCGATCACCCGGTAATTGCCGGTGTTGCGGCCAAAGAAGGTCTCCACGCCGATGATCGCCACGATCACCTGGGCAGGCACGCCGTATTCCTTTTCGGCGCGCGCCAGGGTGGCCTCGTGCTGGCGCCAGAAGTCCACACCGCGGGCGATGCGCGCGTCGGTGATGAACATCGGCCGGTATTCCTTCCACGGCTTGACCCGCTCGGCCGGGCGCGAGATCGCATCCAGGATCGACTGCTTGCGCTGCGCCTCGCGAAACACCGCCATCAGTTGCTCGCCGGCAAAGCCGTAGTCGCGGGTCATCTCGCCGACGAACTCGGCCACCTGGGGCGAGCCGTCATAATCGGCGGCACTCGCCTGCTGACCTGGGGCCAGCAGCCCCAACAGCCCGACCCAGGGGGCACAGCGAGCCACCCAGCCACGCATTGCTTGCATTGAATTGTTCACCTTATTCAAACCTGCGCGATCCATTTGCGGTGCGTGTGGATCGACATCAAAACCCCAAACGCTGACAGCAGCGTCACGAGCGAAGTTCCGCCATAGCTGATGAAGGGCAGCGGCACGCCCACCACGGGCAACAGGCCGCTCACCATACCGATATTGACGAACACGTATACGAAGAAGGTCATGGTCAGGCTGCCGGCCAGCAGCTTGCCGTACAGCGTCTGCGCCTGGGCCGTGATCACCAGGCCGCGACCGATCAGCAGCAGGTAGATCAGCAGCAGCGCGCAGATGCCCACCAGGCCGAATTCCTCGCCGAGCACGGCGATGATGAAGTCGGTGTGGCTCTCGGGCAGAAAGTCCAGGTGCGACTGGGTGCCGAGCAGCCAACCCTTGCCGAATACCCCACCCGAGCCGATCGCCGCCTTGGACTGGATGATGTTCCAGCCGGTGCCCAACGGGTCGCTTTCCGGGTCGAGGAAGGTCAGCACGCGCTGCTTCTGGTAGTCGTGCATGACGAAGAACCACATCGCCACCGCCACCGGCACTGCCGCCGCCAGCACGCTGAGGATCCAGCGCCAGCGCAGCCCGCCCATGAACAGCACGAACGCGCCCGAGGCCAGAATCAGCAACGCGGTGCCCAGGTCGGGCTGGCGCACGATGAGAATGAACGGCACACCGATCAGGATCAGGCTGATCATCACGTGCTTGAGGTGCGGCGGCAGGGTGCGCTTGGCCAGGTACCAGGCGATGGTCGCCGGCATGATGATCTTCATGAACTCCGACGGCTGGAAGCGGATCACCCCGGGGATGTTGATCCAGCGCGTGGCGCCCATGGCGTTGTGGCCCATCACGTCCACCACCACCAGCAGGATCACCCCGCCGACGTACGCCAGTGGCACCCAGCGCGCCATGAAGCGTGGCTCCAGCTGGGCGATGACGAACATCGACACCAGGCCCAGGCCGAACGAGGACGCCTGCTTGAGCAGCATGTCCCAGTTCTTGCCGCTGGCCGAATACAGCACGAACAGGCTGCCGGCGGCCAGGGTCAGCAGCAGCACCAGCAGCGGGCCGTCGACGTGGATGCGCTGCAGGAAGCTGGCGCGGCGGCGCATCACGTCCTCGCTGGAGAGCATGCGATCGAAATTACTCTTCACTGGCCGTTTCCTGCGCGGTTGTAGGGTTGGCTGGCGGGGCGGCCGGGGTGGTCACCGACACATTGGTCGGGGCGCCCGCGGGGTTGGCGTATTCAGGCTTGAGGCGACCGTTCTGGTCGAGCAGCCAGGCGTCCATCACCTGGCGCACCACGGGGGCGGCCACGCCGGAGCCGGACTCGCCGTTCTCGACCATCACCGACACCACGATCTTCGGGTTTTCGGCCGGGGCGAAGGACACGAACAGGGCGTGGTCGCGGTGACGCTCCTGCACCTTGTTGCGGTCATACTTCTCGCCCTGCTTGATCGCGACCACCTGCGCAGTACCACTCTTGCCGGCGATGCGGTACTGCGCGCCGATGGCGGCCTTGCGCGCGGTACCACGGGCACCGTGCATCACCATCTCCATGCCGTGGGTGACCCTGTTCCAGTCGGCCTTGTCACGCAGCACGATGTCTTCCATCGGGTTCTCGTCCACCGGGCGCACGCCCTCGACGGTCTTGGCCAGGTGCGGGCGGTTCCACTTGCCCTTGCTGGCGATCAGCGCGGTGGCCTGGGCCAGTTGCAGCGGCGTGGCCTGCATGTAGCCCTGGCCGATGCCGAGGATCAGTGTCTCGCCGGGGAACCAGGCCTGGCGCCGGGTCGCGCGCTTCCAGTCACGCGACGGCATCAGCCCGGAGGATTCCTCGAACATGTCCAGCGCGACCTTCTGGCCGATGCCGAAGCGGTTCATGTAGGCCGAAAGCCGGTCGATGCCGACCTTATGCGCCAGGTCGTAGAAATAGGTGTCGTTGGAACGCATGATCGCCGTGTCGAGGTCGACCCAGCCATCGCCGGTGCGGTTCCAGTTGCGGTACTTGTGGTCATAGTTGGGCAGTTGGTAGTAGCCCGGGTCGAACACTCGCGAGGTGGCCGTGACCGCGCCGGTGTCCAGGCCGACGATGGCCACTGCCGGCTTGATCGTCGACCCCGGCGGGTACAGGCCGCGCAGTACGCGGTTGAACAGCGGGCGGTCGATCGAGTCGCGCAGCTCGGCATAGGCCTTGAAGCTGATGCCGGTGACGAAGGGGTTGGGGTCGAAGCTCGGCTGACTGACCATCGCCAGCACTTCACCTGTGTTCGGGTCGAGCGCCACGATCGCGCCACGACGACCGCCCAGCGCCGCTTCGGCGGCTTCCTGCAGCTTGATGTCCAGACTCAGGACGATGTCCTTGCCGGGGATCGGATCGGTACGCTTGAGCACCCGCAGCACCCGGCCACGGGCGTTGGTCTCGACCTCTTCGTAGCCGACCTGGCCATGCAGCTCGGCTTCGTAGAAGCGCTCGATACCGGTCTTGCCGATATGGTGGGTGCCACTGTAGTTGACCGGGTCGAGGGACTTGAGCTCTTTTTCGTTGATGCGCCCCACATAGCCGACCGAATGCGCAAAGTGCGCACCCTGCGGGTAATGGCGTACCAGCTGCGCCGCCACCTCCACACCCGGCAGACGGAACTGGTTCACCGCTATCCGGGCGATCTGCTCTTCGGTCAGCTCGAACAGGATCGGTACCGGCTCGAAGGGCCGACGCCCCTGGCGCATGCGTTTTTCGAACAGTGCCCGGTCGTCCTCGGTCAGCTCCAGCACCTCGACGATGGAATCGAGCACCTGCTGCCAGTCACCGGAACGCTCGCGGGTCATGGTCAGGCTGAAGCTTGGCCGGTTGTCGGCGACGATCACCCCGTTGCGGTCGAAGATCAGCCCGCGTGTCGGCGGGATCGGCTGCACATGCACCCGGTTGTTCTCCGACAGCGTGGAGTGGTAGTCGTACTGAATGACCTGCAGGTAGTACAGCCGGGCGATCAGCACGCAAATCAGCAGCACGATCGCGACTGCGCCGACCACGACGCGGCTACGCACCAGGCGGGCGTCTTTCTCGTGGTCCTTGAGGCGAATCGGCTGCGACATTGAAAAGGCTTACGACTATTTGTGGTAAGGGTGCCCGGACAACACGGTCCAGGCGCGGTACAGCTGTTCGCCGATCAGTATCCTTACCAACGGGTGCGGCAAGGTCAGCGGCGACAGCGACCAGCGCTGCTCGGCCCGCGCACAGACTTCCGGCGCCAGCCCTTCGGGGCCGCCGACCATGAAGTTGACGGTACGCGAGTCGAGGCGCCAGCGGTCCAGTTCGACCGCCAGCTGTTCGGTGCTCCACGGCTTGCCGTGCACCTCGAGGGTGACGATACGCTCGCCCGGCTGGACCTTGGCCAGCATGGCCTCGCCCTCCTGACGGATCAGGCGGGCAACGTCGGCATTCTTGCCGCGCGTGTTGAGCGGTATCTCCACCAGCTCCAGGGACAGCTCCGAAGGCAGGCGCTTGGCATATTCATGCCAGCCGTCCTCGACCCATTTGGGCATGCGCGAGCCGACCGCGATCAGACGCAGACGCACGGGGCTACCTTATTCCTGGTCTTTGTTGAGCTTGGCGAAGTGCTCGTGGGTGTGCTCCGGGCTGTGGTGCTTGCCATCGGCGGCACGGCTCTGCTCGGCACCTTTCCACAGGCGCTCCAGGTCGTAGAACTGACGGGCCGAGGCGGTCATCATGTGCACGATGACGTCGTCCAGGTCCAGCAGCACCCAGTCGCTGTCGCCCTTGCCTTCTTCGCCCAACGGACGAACGCCCTTCTCCTTGACCATCTGGCGGACCTTGTCCAGCATCGCGCTGATCTGGCGGTTGGAGGTACCGGTGGCGATGATCATGTAGTCGGTGATGCTCTGCTTGTCGCGAACGTCGATGACCAGGACGTCCTGGGCCTTGACGTCTTCAAGGGCAGCTACCGCGACCTTGACCAGCTCTTCGCCTTTAATCATTTCTTGCTTGCTCATATAAAACTCATTCAACTCGTAGGTATGAGGCGCCGTTGGCGCACTCAGTTCGGCACACGGTACAGGCCGTGCGCATCGATATAGGCCAGTACTGCGTCCGGCACCAGAAACCGCACCGACTTGCCGCTGGCCAGCAGCTGTCGGATCTGCGTGGCCGACACCGACAAGGGTGTCTGCCAGACGAATGCTATGTGCCCGGCCGGCCCCTGCAGGGCTTGCGGGTCACTCACCGAACGTGCGGCCAGCAGGTTGCGCAGGGCATCCGGCGACTCGACGTCGGCATCCGGGCGCTGAAGCACCAGGATATGACAGTGTTGCAACAACTCTTCCCAGCGATGCCAGCTCGGCAGGCCGCAGAATGCGTCCCAGCCCAGCAGCAGGAACAACTGGTCGTCAGCGGCCATTTCGGCGCGCATCAGCTCCAGCGTATCGATGGTGTAGGACGGCTTGTCCCGGGCCAGCTCACGCGCATCGACGCTCAGCAGGGGCACGCCCTCGACCGCGCGCTCGACCATGGCCAGGCGATCCTGCGCCGACACCTGCGGCATGTCGCGGTGCGGCGGGCGCGCATTGGGCATCAGGCGCAGTTCGTCCAGCGTCAGCACCTCGGCCACCTCCAGCGCACTGCGCAGGTGACCGATGTGCACCGGATCGAACGTGCCGCCGAGCACGCCGATGCGCCGGGCGGGCGACGGCGTGGCAGCAACGGCGAGCGGGCTGTGCTCGGCCAAGGTCAGAACGACTCCTGACCGCGCAGCTGGCCGTCACCGATCACCACATACTTCTCGCAGGTCAGCCCTTCCAGGCCGACCGGGCCGCGTGCGTGCAGCTTGTCGGTGGAAATGCCGATCTCGGCCCCCAGGCCGTACTCGAAGCCGTCGGCAAAGCACGTCGGGGTGTTGATCATCACGGACGAGGAGTCGACCTCGGCGGTAAAGCGCCGGGCCTGACCCTGGTGTTCGGTGACGATCGAATCGGTATGGTGCGAACCATAGTGGTTGATGTGCTCGATGGCCGCATCCAGGCCATCGACCACGCGAATCGACAGAATCGCCGCCAGGTACTCGGTGCTCCAGTCGTCTTCGCTGGCCGGCAGTGCCTCGATGATCTGCCGGGTGCGCTCGCAGCCTCGCAGCTCCACGCCCTTGTCGCGAAACTGGCTGGCCATCGCCGGCAGGAACGCCGCGGCGACCGACTGGTCGACCAGCAGGGTTTCCATGGCGCCGCAGATGCCGTAGCGATAGGTCTTGGCGTTGAAGGCGATGCGTTGGGCCTTGTCCAGCTCGGCGTGCTCGGCCACGTACACGTGGCAGATGCCGTCCAGGTGCTTGATCACCGGTACCCGTGCGTCGCGGCTGACCCGTTCGATCAGGCCCTTGCCGCCACGGGGCACGATCACGTCGACGTACTCGGGCATGCTGATCAGCGCGCCCACCGCCTCGCGGTCGGTAACCTCGACCACCTGCACCACCGCCGCGGGCAGGTCGGCCTCGGCCAGGCCGCGCTGGATGCAGGCGGCAATGGCACGGTTGGAATGAATGGCTTCGGAGCCGCCACGCAGGATGGTGGCGTTGCCCGACTTCAGGCACAGGCTGGCAGCGTCGATGGTCACGTTGGGGCGCGACTCGTAGATGATGCCGATGACGCCCAGCGGTACGCGCATCTTGCCGACCTGGATGCCGGAGGGGCGATAGCTCATGTCGCGGATGGCACCGACCGGGTCCGGCAGGCTGGCCACCTGGCGCAGGCCGACGATCATGCCGTCGATGCGGGCCGGGGTCAGCGCCAGGCGCTCGAGCATGGCCGGCTCCAGACCATTGGCGCGACCGGCAGCCAGGTCCAGTTCGTTGGCGGCACCCAGCTCGGCGCGGGCGGCGTCCAGGGCATTGGCGGCAGCGTGCAGGGCGCGGTTCTTCTGCGCGGTGCTGGCGCGGGCAATCACGCGCGCGGCCTCACGGGCGGCGCGACCCAGGCGGGTCATGTAGTCAAGAACGGACTCAGTCATGGGCTCAGTGTCTTGGCGGAGGGGAAAATCGGCTGATTATAACTGTCATGCAGGTATACGCCCAGCGGTGTCAGGCGGATGGTCGAAAACAGTGTATGAAGATGTACCGTAGCGCGTCCCTTCGCCGGCAAGGCCGGCTCCAGCAAAGCCCCGCCGCCGACCCGGACCATAAATTGCTATTATCGCGCCCATGACCGAATTCGCCCCCTGCCCGCCCCGGGCCCTCCCCGACAGCTTCTTCGACCGCGACGCCCAGACCCTGGCCAAGGCCCTGCTCGGCAAGGTAATCCGCCATCGTCAGGGCGAGCTGTGGCTGTCGGCGCGCATCATCGAGACCGAAGCCTATTACGTCACCGACAAGGGCAGCCACGCCTCGCTGGGCTACACCGAAAAACGCAAGGCCCTGTTCCTCGATGGCGGCCACATCTACATGTACTACGCCCGTGGCGGCGATTCGCTCAACTTCAGCGCCCACGGCCCCGGCAACGCGGTGCTGATCAAGTCGGCCTACCCCTGGGTGGATGCCGTCAGCGACCACAACAGCCTGGCGCAGATGCAGCTGAACAACCCCGACGCCAGCGGCCAGCCGCGCGCCGACCAGCGCCTGTGTGCCGGCCAGACCCTGCTGTGCAAGGCCCTGGGGCTGAAAGTCCCGCACTGGGACGCCCAGCGCTTCGACCCCGAGCGGCTGTTCGTCGAAGACTGCGGCATAACCGTGAAACACATTATTCAGACCACACGCCTGGGCATTCCCCAAGGGCGCGACGAACATCTGCCCTACCGTTTCGTCGACGCCGACTTCGCCGCGCACTGCACCCGGAACCCACTGCGCCGTGGGCAAGTCGAAGGCCGCGACTATTTCTTACTGACACAAGGAAACTGACACCATGGGCCCATGGCTCGACAGCCTGACCGGCTGGCTGACCGCGAACCCGCAATGGCTCGGCCTGGCAATCTTCATCGTGGCCTGCGTCGAATGCCTGGCCATCGCCGGGCTCATCGTGCCCGGCACCATCCTGCTGTTCGCCGTGGCGGTTCTCGCCGGCAGCGGCGCACTGGGCCTGAGCGAAACCCTGCTGCTGGGCTTTCTGGGCGGGCTGCTGGGCGATGCGATTTCCTACACCCTGGGCCGGCGCTTCCACCAGAACATCCGGCGCCTGCCGCTGCTGCGCCACCACCCCGAATGGATCGGCAGCGCCGAGAGCTACTTCCAGCGCTATGGCATCGCCAGCCTGCTGGTGGGGCGCTTCATCGGCCCGCTGCGGCCGATGCTGCCGATGGTGGCGGGCATGTTCGACATGCCCTTGCCACGCTTCATCGCCGTCAGCCTGTTGGCAGGTGCCGGCTGGGCGGTGGCCTACCTGCTGCCCGGCTGGGCCACCGGCGCGGCCATGCGCCTGCCGCTGCCCGAAGGGTTCTGGACCGAAGCAGGCATCATCGCCGCCGGCCTCGCACTATTGATCGGCCTGAGCATCAGCACCAGCCTGCGCAGCAAGCGCTACGGCACACGGCTGATCGCCGGCCTGAGCCTGGTAATGCTGGCTGCGGTGTTCATCGGCTGGCCGTACCTGAACGATTTCGACCAGGGCCTGATGACCCTGGTGCAGGAACACCGCCGCGCCACGCTGGACGGCACCATCGTACTGATCACCCGCCTGGGCGACTTCCGCACGCAGTTCGTGGTGGGCGGCGTGCTCACCGGCCTGCTGCTGCTGAGCCGGCAGTGGCGCCCGGCGATCTTCGCCGCCTGCACGCTGATGGGCACGGCGCTGGCCAACGGCACACTCAAGTGGCTGTTCGCCCGCGCGCGCCCCGAAGTGCTCAGCGACCCGCTGACCTCCTACAGCATGCCCAGTGGCCACAGTTCGGCGTCATTCGCGTTCTTTCTGACGCTGGCGGTGCTGGCCGGTCGTGGCCAGCCGCCACGCATGCGCCTGACCTGGATTCTGCTGGGGTGCCTGCCGGCGATGTCGATTGCCCTGTCCAGGGTCTACCTGGGTGCACACTGGCCCACCGACATCCTCGCCGGCTCGCTGCTGGCCTGCTGCGTGTGCGCCGCCAGCCTGAGCCTGGTGCAGCACCGCGAGCCGCTCGGCGCCATGCCGCTCAAGGTGTGGTGGCTGATCCTGCCGGCCTGCGCCGGCACCCTGGCGTTCTTCGCCCTGCATGCCTTGCCCCATGCCCTGCTGCGCTACCAGTACTGAGACCTAGGCGAACAACTCGCCCTGCAGCCGCTCGAGCAGCGCCTGGATCGCGTCCAGGCGCTGGCGGGGCGAATCGATGGCCAGCAGGTCGAGCTTGTCTTCATCCTCGAAGGGCAGCAGGTAGGCCAGCTGGTTGGCCAGTGCCTGCTGGCCGATGACCTCGACCGGCATGTCCAGTGCCGCCACCATCGGGTGCTCGCCCAGCGCGCCGAGCAAGGCCAGCAGGTCGTGATCGTCCTCCTCCAGGGGGGCGTCGGGCTGTTCGCTGCGCCAGTTCACGTCGGCCAGCAGCAGTTGGTCCTTCTGCACCTCGTAGGGGCCGACATCGAAGCGCCGCACACCCTCGACGCGAATGCCCAGCAGGCCGTTGTCCTGCTGCTGGAAGTCGCGTATCAACGCCTCGCAGCCGATTGTCGCGAACCCCGACGGGGCATTGCCCACCTGCTCGCCTTCGAGGATGCACACCACGCCGAACCCGCCGCCCTGCTTCATGCAGCGGCCGATCATGTCCAGGTAACGCGCCTCGAAGATCTGCAGGTCGAGCTTGCAGCCGGGGAACAGCACGGTATTGAGTGGAAACAGGGGCAATGTCATCGAATATCCTCAGGCAACCAGGCTGACCGCCAACGGCAGGAACACCGCCGTGACCACTCCCATCAGGCTCATGCCCAGGGCCGCGAAGGCCCCGGTTTCCTCGCTTTCCTCCAACGCCACCGCCGTGCCCACCGCGTGCGCACTGATGCCCAGTGCCATGCCGCGGGCTTCCGGGCTGCTCACCCCGCAGGCCGACAGCAGGGCCGGGCCGAAGATCGCCCCGATCACCCCGGTGATCAGCACGAACACTGCCGCCAGCGCCGCCACCCCGCCGATCTGCTCGGCCACCAGCATCGCAATCGGCGAAGTCACCGACTTGGGCGCCATGGTCATCAGGATCATGTGTTCGGCACCGAACCACCAGCCCAGCAACAGGCAGGCACAGGTCGCGACCAGGCCGCCGATTACCAGCGTAGTCAAGGTCGGCCACAACAGCTGGCGAATACGCCGCAGGTTCAGGTAGAGCGGGACCGCCAGGGCCACGGTGGCCGGGCCCAGCAGGATGTTCATGATTTCGGTGCTCTTGCGGTACTCGGCGTAGGACACGCCGCACGTCACCAGTACACCGATCACCACCAGCATCGATACCAGTACCGGCTGCAGGAAGATCCAGCGGGTCTTGTCATAGGCCGCCAACACCAGCTGATAGGCCCCCAGGGTGATACCGATGCCGAACAGCGGGTGGTGGATGACCGCGTCGAGGGCGCCGTGCCAGTCCAGGCTCATGGCTTTTCCTCACGACGGGCCTGACGGGCAATCATCTTCTGCATGAGCACGCCACAGAACGCCAGGGCGATCAGCACCGACAGCACCAGCGAACCGACGATGGCCCAGAAGTCGGCAGCAATGTCGGCGGCGTACACCATCACACCCACTGCCGGCGGCACCAGCAGCAACGGCAGGTAGCGCAGCAGGCTGCTGGCCGCCTCGCTCAACGGCGCACTGACCTCGCCGCGCAGCATCAGGTACGCCAGCAACAGCACCAGCCCGATGATCGGCCCCGGCAGCATCGACAGAAACAGGTGATTGATCGCCGTCCCCAGCAACTGGAACAGCACGAGCCACGTCAAACCACGCAACAACATTGCACTTCTCCCTCAGGCCTGGCGGCCATTATAAGCACGCTAACGACTGGTCTATACCCCGATATTCGCTGAAACAACGGTGACTTGACCGCATCCGGTCGGCGTGCTGATCTTAAGCAGTCGAACCTGTAGCAGTCACAACAAAATCAAAGACAACCAGGAGAGTCGCAATGCCCTATGTACCCGTTGCAGAGCTGGCGCAGTACGTTGGAAAGGAACTGGGACGTTCCGAGTGGCTGACCATCGACCAGGAGCGCATCAACCTGTTCGCCGAGGCTACCGGCGACTTCCAGTTCATTCATGTGGACCCGGTGAAGGCGGCAAAAACGCCATTTGGCAGCACCATTGCCCACGGTTTTCTCACCCTTTCGCTGATTCCCAAGCTGATGGAAGACATCCTCGTGCTGCCCGAGGGGCTGAAGATGGTCGTCAACTATGGCCTGGACAGCGTGCGCTTCATCCAGCCGGTGAAGGTCGGTTCGCGGGTTCGTCTCAAGGTCGACCTGAGCGAGGCCATCGAGAAGAAACCGGGCCAGTGGCTGCTCAAGGCCACCACCACCCTGGAAATCGAAGGCCAGGACAAACCCGCCTATATCGCCGAGCCGCTGTCGCTCTGCTTCGTCTGACCCGCCCAAGGTGAAACAGCTGCCAGCGGCTGTTTCACCCGCGACAAACTGCGGCATACTCGGGGCCTGACTTGCCCGGACCCCGCCATGCGCCCATTCGTACCCCTTGCCCTGACCCTGCTGCTCGCCGCCTGTGGCGACGGTGAACCGCTGTCACCGCCCGATGCCCGCCTGCCCGATGGCGGCCGCTACCGTGGCGACGTGGTCAATGGCCTGCTGCAGGGCCCGGGGCGCATCGACTACCCCAACGGCAGCTGGTATGCCGGCAACTTCCAGCAGGGCCAGTGGCAGGGCCGCGGCGAATGGCACGGCAGCAATGGCGAGGTGTACCGCGGCGAGTTCCAGCAGGGTCTGTTTCACGGCCAGGGCGAGCTGACCACCCCGGGCAGCCACTACAGCGGCGGCTTCAAGCTTGGCCGGCGTGACGGCGAAGGCACCCTCAGGGAAGGCCAGGTACAGTATCGCGGGCAGTTCAAGGACGACCAGTACAACGGCGCCGGCGAACTGACCCTGGCCGACGGCAGCCAGTACCAGGGCCTGTTCGCCAAGGGCAAACCCCACGGCGAAGGCATCCGCAGCGATGCCAGTGGCAACCAGTTCAGCGGGCGCTTCGTCGACGGCCAGTTGCAGGGCAGCGGCACCTTCAACAGCGCCGAAGGCGACCAGTACATCGGCGAATTCAAGGACAACCACCTGCAAGGTCGCGGCCGTTACGAAAACGCCGATGGCGACGTTTGGATCGGCCAGTTCCGCGACGGCTCGCTGACCGGCAAGGGCGAGCTGTTCGGCAGCGACGCCAGCCACTACAAGGGCGAGTTTCGCGACTGGCGCTTCGCCGGCCAGGGCCGTCTGCAAATGCCCGACGGCAGCCTGTACGTCGGCGGTTTCGAAAACGACACCTACCAGGGCAAAGGCCGGCTGACGCAGGTCGACGGCAGCGTCGAAAGCGGCCACTGGGTCAACGGCCTGCGCGTGCGCGACGAACACGGGCGCCTGTTGCCCGACCCCCTGGAGCTGGCCCTGCTCAAGCAGGGCACCCTGCTCGACAAGGCGCTGGCCCAGGTACCGGCCTCCACCCCAGCAATCGAGCTGTACAGCCTGGCCCTGGCCGGCGATGGCAACCAGAGCGTGTTCATGCGCGAGGCCGACTACGTCAGCGACATGCTCAAGACCCGTTTCGGTGCCACTGGCCAGGTCGCCCTGGTCAACCACCGCGACCACATGGCCGACCGCCCCCTGGCCACCCGCGAGAACCTGGCGCGGGCCGCACGCACCCTGGCCGAGCGCAGCGGCCCCGAAGACCTGGTGTTCATCTACCTGACCAGCCACGGCAGCCACGAACATGAACTGGTGCTGGATCTGCCGCGCCTGCAACTGGCCGACCTGCCCGCCGATGAACTCTCGGCCGCGCTTGCCCCACTAAAGGAACGTGACAAGATAATCGTGATCTCTGCGTGCTACTCGGGGGGTTACATCGATTCACTCAAGGACGACAAGACCTTGATCATGACCGCATCGCGTGCCGACCGGGTGTCATTCGGCTGCTCCGAAGAGGCCGACTTCACCTATTTCGGCGAAGCACTGTTCGCCCGGGCACTGAACCAGACCGACGACCTGCAGCAGGCCTTCGAACTGGCCAAGACCACGGTGCAGCAGCGCGAGCAGGCCGATGGCTTCGAGGCTTCCGAACCTCAGCTGTGGGCGCCGCAACGGGTGCTGCAGCACTGGCAGAAACTGCGCCAGCAACAGGCACGAAAAGCACTGCAAAGTGCCGATGCGGCACAAGCAGAAAATACAAGCAGCCACTAAGCTGACTGTATCAAGGGAGAGACATCATGTACCTGACGCCTCAGCACATCCTGATTGCCGGAGCCACCGGGCTGACTGGTGAGCATTTGCTGGATCGGCTGCTCAACGAGCCGACCGTGAGCCGTGTGCTGGCCCCCACGCGCCGGCCGCTGGCCGAACACCCGCACCTGGAGAACCCGGTCGGCGACCCGGCGGTGTTCCTGCCGCAGTTGAGCGGCCGGGTGGACATCGCCTTCTGCTGCCTGGGCACCACCATCAAGCAGGCAGGTTCGGAAACGGCGTTTCGCGCCGTCGACCTGGACATGGTGGTAGCGTTCAGCAAGCGGGCGCGGGAAATGGGTGCACGGCACCTGCTGGTGGTCAGCGCGATTGGCGCCGACCCCAAGTCGTCGGTGTTCTACAACCGGGTCAAGGGCGAGATGGAACAGGCACTCATGGCGCAGGACTGGCCGCAATTGACCATCGCGCGGCCGTCGGTACTGCTGGGCGAGCGTATCGAGCCTCGGCTCGGTGAACAGTTTGCCGGGCCGTTGTCGCGGCTGCTGCCGGGCAAGTACCGCGGCATCGAAGCCTGCCAACTGGCGCGGGCGCTGTGGCGCCTGGCGCTGGAAGAGCAGGACGGGGTCCGGACCGTGGAGTCCGATGAACTGCGTAGATTGGGTAAGTAATTCAAAGGCCTCATCGCGGGTCGAGCCCGCTCCAACAAGGACAGCTCAGCCCCTTGTGGGAGCGGGCTCGACCCGCGATGAGGCCGCTGGCTACAACCCGCCGGTAGCCTGAAACCCCACCCCCAGCACCGTCAGCACCGACAACGGCAGCAACACCGTATCGAGCAGTGCACTGCCCGGCAGGTCCAGCCCCGGGTACGCCGGTGCCGGCGCGCCAAAACGGTCTTCAGGGCAGCAACCGCCCTGCAGCGCATACAGATCCAGCCGCGTACCCGAATACACCACCGGTGCCCCCGGCTTGGCCGCATCCAGCGTGCGCACCGTGGCGCAGCCGCTGCTCAGTGCCAGCACCGCCAGGCCTGCCACCAGCAGCGCCTTCACTCCTCGCCGCCAACATGGTGCTCGCCCCAGCGCGGCAGCATGTCCTGCGGAACATCCAGCAGGTTGAGAATCCGCGCCACCACAAAGTCCACCAGGTCGTCGATGGTCTGCGGCTGGTGATAGAAGCCCGGCGAGGCCGGCAATATCACCGCGCCCATCTGCGACAGCTTGAGCATGTTCTCCAGGTGGATGGTCGAGAAAGGCGCCTCGCGCGGCACCAGAATCAACTGCCGACGCTCCTTCAGGGTCACGTCCGCGGCCCGCTCGATCAGGTTGTTGCAGGCCCCGGTGGCGATTGCCGACAGCGTGCCGGTGGAACAGGGCACCACCACCATCGCTGCCGGCGCCCCGGAGCCCGAGGCCACCGGCGACATCCAGTCCTCGCGCCCGTATACCCGGATCTGCCCGGCCGCAGCGCCGGTGTACTCGGTCAGAAACGCCTGGATCGACTGCGGCTTGGCCGGCAACACCACGTCGGTCTCGGTCGACATCACCAGTTGCGCAGCCTTGGAGATCAGAAAATGCACCTCGCGGTCTTCACGCACCAGGCAATCGAGCAGGCGCAACCCGTACTGCGCCCCGGAGGCACCGGTCATGGCCAGCGTGATGCGCTCCGGGCCGCTCATCGCAGTGCCTCGGCCAGCTTGCCGTGCAGCCCGCCAAAGCCGCCGTTGCTCATGATCACCACCTGGGTGCCCGGCGCCGCCTGGCTTTTGACCCGCTCGATGATCGCCTCGAGACTGTCGGCGACAACCGACGGCACCGTGCACTCGGCGGCGGTGGCGGCCAGGTCCCAGCCCAGATTGGGCGGTGCATACCAGATCACCTGGTCGGCATCGCACACGCTCTGGGGCAGGCCATCACGGTGGGCGCCCAGCTTCATGGAGTTGGAGCGCGGCTCGATCACCGCGATCAACGGAGCGTCGCCGATGCGCTTGCGCAGCCCGTCGAGGGTGGTGGCAATGGCGGTCGGATGGTGGGCAAAGTCATCATAGATGGTCACGCCCTGGACTTCAGCGACCTTTTCCATGCGCCGCTTGACGCTCTTGAACGCGCTCAAGGCGGCAATCCCGATGGCCGGCACCACGCCCACATGGCGGGCAGCGGCCAGGGTGGCCAGGGCGTTGGCCACGTTGTGCTGGCCGGTCAGCTCCCACTCCACCACTCCCTGGCCTTGGCCTTCAAAACTGACTTCGAAGCGCGAACCGTCGGCGCTGAGCAGTTTCACCTGCCACTGGCCACCGGCGCCGGTGGTCTGCACCGGGGTCCAGCAGCCCATCTCGATCACCTTCTGCAGGGCCGGCTCGGTGGTGGGGTGAATGACCAGGCCTTCGCTCGGGATGGTGCGCACCAGATGGTGGAACTGGCGCTCGATGGCAGCCAGATCAGGGAAGATGTCTGCGTGATCGAACTCGAGGTTGTTCAAAATGGCGGTGCGCGGACGGTAGTGCACGAACTTGGAACGCTTGTCGAAGAACGCGCTGTCGTACTCGTCGGCCTCGACCACGAAGAACGGCGTGGCGCCCAGGCGCGCCGACACCGAGAAGTTCTGCGGCACACCGCCGATCAGAAAGCCGGGGCTCATCCCGGCATGCTCCAGCACCCAGGCCAGCATGCTACTGGTGGTGGTCTTGCCGTGGGTGCCGGCCACGGCCAGTACCCAGCGGCCCTGCAGCACGTGGTCAGCCAGCCACTGCGGGCCCGACACGTAGGGCAGGCCCTTGTTCAGCACGTACTCCACCGCCGGGTTGCCCCGCGACAGTGCGTTGCCGATCACCACCAGGTCGGGGGCCGGCTCCAGCTGGGCGGCGTCATAGCCTTGATGCAGCTCGATGCCCTGGGCCTGGAGCTGGGTGCTCATGGGGGGATAGACGTTGGCGTCGGAGCCGGTGACGCGGTGGCCAAGCTCCTTGGCCAGCACCGCCAGCGAGCCCATGAAAGTACCGCAGATACCGAGAATATGAATGTGCATGGTCGACCTCACGAAACGTGGAGGCAGGGTAGCTTAGGGTGGGAAAAATCGCATCCTGAGTTTGCCTAGGCGCCCCGTGCAATCCCGTGCTTGCGCAGCTTGCGGTACAGCGTATTGCGGCTGACCCCCAGTTGCGCCGCTACCTGGGTCATGTGCCAGCGCTTGTGCTCCAGCGCCTGCAGCAGCGCGGCCCGCTCGGCGTCGTCCAGCGGGTGTTCGGCCTGCGGCCTGGCAACCCTGGGCTCGAGCGCTGCCGGGGGCTGGCGCACTACCGGCGGCAGGTCGTCGAATGCGATGCGGCCATCCTCGCACAGGGCCACCAGGGTACGCAGCACATTGCGCAACTGGCGCACGTTGCCGGGCCAGGCAAATTCCAGCAGCGCCCGGCGTGCCGACGGCTCTAGCCGCACAGGTTGGCCCGCGGCTTCCTCGGCGAGGACAAAGTCGAGCAACTGCGCCTTGTCGCTGCGCTCACGCAATGCCGGCAGGGCGACCTCCAGGCCATTGAGGCGGTAATACAGGTCTTCGCGAAAGCTGCCGGCCTCGACCCGGCCCAGTAGGTCACGGTGGGTGGCACTGATGATGCGCACATCCACCGCCTGCGGCTCGCCGCCGATCGGTACCACCTGGCGCTCCTCGAGCACCCGCAGCAGGCGCGTCTGCAGGGCCAGCGGCATGTCGCCGATCTCGTCCAGCAGCAAGGTGCCGCCGTCGGCCTGTTGCAGCTTGCCGCGCATGCCCTCCTTGCGCGCCCCGGTAAAGCTGCCGCCGCGATAGCCGAACAGCTCGCTCTCGATCAGGCTCTCCGGGATCGACGCACAGTTGAGCGCGACGAACGGTTTGCCCGCGCGCTGGCTGGCCTGGTGCACGGCCTTGGCGAAGGCCTCCTTGCCGCACCCGGTTTCGCCGTTGAGCAGCAGCGGCACGTCGCGCTCGAACACCCGTAGCGCACGCCGAAAATCCTGTTGCAGTGCCGGGTCGACCAGGCAGATGCGTTGTGCCGGCATTGGCGTGCTGGTGGCCGACGGTGCAAGCGGTGGCGCCACCGCACGGGCCTGGCCGCGCAGGCTGGCGAACAGCACACGGCCATCGCGGGTACGCAGCGGCCAGCTGGTGCTGGCGGCCGCCGTGGCACGCCCGAGCAGTTCATCCAGCGCGCAGTCGAAAAACGCCTCCACTGGCTGGCCGAGCAGCCCACCGCGTGCCGTTGCCAGCAGGTTCAGCGCACTCTGGTTGACCGCACAGATACGCCCCTCGCCATCGAACGCCAGCAGCCCCTCGCTGAACAGCCCGACCGATTCGGCCTGCAGGTGAAAGCGCAACAGCCAGTGGTTTTCGAAATGGCGCAGGAAGTAGCAGCTCTCGATCATCTTGGCCGAGAGGTTGACCAGCGCCATGGTGTGGAACTGGCTCTGGCGCGACATGTCGGGGCGCGCCGACGACACGTCGAGCACTGCCAGCAGCTCGCCCTGCGGATCGAACACCGGGCTGGCTGAGCACGTCAGCCCGGTATGGCGCCCGCGAAAGTGTTCATCCTGGTGAATGGTCAGGGCCTGGCGCTCGACCAGGCAGGTGCCGATACCGTTGGTGCCTTCGCAGGCCTCGCTCCAGTCGGCGCCCAGCCAGAGCCCGGCGCGCTCGAAGATGCGCCGCTCGGTGGGTGCGGTGACGCAGTTGAGGATCACCCCGCGCGCATCGGTCAGCAGAACCGCGTGCCCGGCGCCGCAGAGTTGCTGGTGCAGGCTGTTCATCTCGTTGCCGGCGATCTGCAGCACCTGCTGCAGGCGCTCACGGCTCTCCAGCAGCCGCCCGTGCTCGAGCACGGTGGGCGCAACGCTCTGGGCCGGGTCGAGGTGGTAGTCCTCCAAGCAACGCAGCCAGGAACGGGCGATCGACGGGTCGCTGCCCGGCCCCTGCAACAACGCCTTGCCCTGGGTGACGGTGAGCACTTGCCGGGCGTGCCGGCTCAGATGATTGCTCTGCACTTTTTATTGTTCTCCGCACACGAGATGAACCCAGCATCCTCCTGCCGCCAGTGCATTGCAATGGTGGCGGGACCGTCGGGTCACGTTGTGTGCCACAACGGGTACAGAGTGTCACCCAGGCTGTGCCGGGGCTGGCACACAGCGCCTGCGGGGCGCCCTCCGCGCCGCGCCAAGCCCTTGATTTCACTAGGCCACCGGGCAGTGGCCCGTGCCTTGCACTACGCTCTACATCCTCCCTACAAGCACAATAGCCAGGAGACACACCATGCGTTACGCACATCCCGGTACCGACGGCGCGATCGTTTCCTTCAAGAGCCGCTACGGCAACTACATCAACGGCGAGTTCGTGCCACCGGTCAAAGGCGAGTACTTCACCAACACCTCGCCGGTCAACGGCCAGCCGATTGCCGAGTTCCCACGCTCCAGTGCCGAAGACATCGACAAGGCGCTGGACGCCGCCCATGCGGCCGCCGATGCCTGGGGCACCACCTCGGTGCAGGCACGCTCGCTGATCCTGCTGAAAATCGCCGACCGCATCGAGCAGAACCTCGAACTGCTGGCCATCACCGAAACCTGGGACAACGGCAAGGCGGTACGCGAAACCCTCAACGCCGACATCCCGCTGGCCGCCGATCACTTTCGCTACTTCGCCGGCTGCCTGCGCGCCCAGGAAGGCAGCGCCGCTGAAATCGACGGCAACACCGTGGCCTATCACATCCACGAACCGCTGGGCGTGGTCGGGCAGATCATCCCGTGGAACTTCCCGATCCTGATGGCCGCCTGGAAGCTAGCCCCGGCCCTGGCCGCCGGCAACTGCGTGGTGCTCAAGCCGGCCGAACAGACCCCGCTGGGCATCAGCGTGCTGCTCGAAGTGATCGGCGACCTGCTGCCACCGGGCGTGCTCAACGTGGTGCAGGGCTATGGCCGTGAAGCCGGCGAAGCGCTGGCCACCAGCAAGCGCATCGCCAAGATCGCCTTCACCGGCTCCACCCCGGTGGGTTCGCACATCATGAAATGCGCTGCCGAGAACATCATCCCCAGCACCGTGGAACTGGGCGGCAAGTCGCCGAACATCTTCTTCGAAGACATCATGCAGGCCGAGCAGAGCTTCATCGAGAAGGCCGCCGAAGGCCTGGTGCTGGCGTTCTTCAACCAGGGCGAGGTGTGCACCTGCCCGTCGCGCGCACTGGTGCAGGAATCGATCTACCCGGCGTTCATGCAGGAGGTGATGAAGAAGATCAAGCAGATCAAGCGTGGCGACCCGCTGGACACCGACACCATGGTCGGCGCCCAGGCCTCCGAGCAGCAGTTCGACAAGATTCTTTCGTACCTAGAAATCGCCGAGAAGGAAGGCGCCGAACTGCTCACGGGCGGCAAGGTGGAAAAACTCGAGGGCAACCTGTCGACCGGTTACTACATCCAGCCGACCCTGCTCAAGGGCACCAACAAGATGCGCGTGTTCCAGGAAGAGATCTTCGGCCCGGTGGTCAGCATCACCACCTTCAAGGACGAAGCCGAGGCCCTGGCCATTGCCAACGACACCGAATTCGGCCTGGGCGCCGGTGTATGGACCCGCGACATCAACCGCGCCTATCGCATGGGCCGCGGCATCAAGGCTGGCCGCGTATGGACCAACTGCTACCACCTGTACCCGGCGCACGCCGCGTTCGGCGGGTACAAGAAGTCCGGCGTGGGTCGTGAAACCCACAAGATGATGCTCGACCACTATCAGCAGACCAAGAACCTGCTGGTGAGCTACGACATCAATCCACTGGGCTTCTTCTAGGAAACCCGGCTGCAAGCGGCAAGCTTCAAGCAGCAAGAAAAAGCAGACCCCATGCGATTTGCCTTCTCTTGCGGCTTGCAGCTTGAAGCTTGCAGCTGTTCTGGCCCCTTTCGTGCAAGACCATCACCACAGGCCGGCACCCGCCGGTGACTAAAAAAAGAACAGGTGAATCCCCATGCCAAGCGATCATTCCGGCAACGCGCCGGCTTCCGTCGATTTCGAAAAGGTCGGTTCCGAGTATTTCCAGCAACGTGAACTGAAAAAAGGTGCCGCAGGCTGGGTCCTGCTGGTGGGTCTGGGCGTCGCCTACGTGATCTCCGGCGACTACGCCGGGTGGAACTTCGGCCTGGCCCAGGGTGGCTGGGGCGGCATGTTCCTGGCCACGCTGCTGATGGCCACGATGTACCTGTGCATGTGTTTTTCGCTGGCCGAACTGTCCTCGATGATCCCCACCGCCGGCGGTGGCTACGGCTTCGCCCGCAGCGCCTTCGGGCCCTGGGGCGGGTTTCTGACCGGCACCGCGATCCTCATCGAATACGCCATCGCCCCCGCCGCCATCGCGGTGTTCATCGGTGCGTACTGCGAATCGCTGTTCGGCATCGGCGGCTGGGTGATCTACCTGGCGTTCTACATCATCTTCATCGGCATCCACATTTTCGGCGTGGGCGAAGCGCTCAAGCTGATGTTCATCATCACCGCCGTGGCCGCGATTGCCCTGGCGGTGTTCCTGATCGCGATGGTGCCGCACTTCGATTCGAACAACCTGTTCGACATCGCCAAGACCGACGCAGCCGGCGCCAGCAGCTTCCTGCCGTTCGGCTACGTCGGCGTGTGGGCGGCAATCCCCTACGCCATCTGGTTCTTCCTGGCGGTCGAAGGCGTGCCACTGGCCGCCGAAGAAACCAAGAATCCCAAGCGCGACCTGCCCCGCGGCCTGATCGGTGCGATGCTGGTGCTGCTCAGCTTCGCGCTGCTGATCCTGGTGATCGGCCCGGGCGGCGCCGGCGCCGAAGCACTGAAAAGCTCGGGCAACCCGCTGGTGGAGGCGCTGGCCAAGGCCTACGGCGGCTCGACCTGGATGGGCGGCTTCGTCAACCTGGTGGGCCTGGCTGGCCTGATCGCCAGCTTCTTCTCGATCATCTACGCCTACTCGCGGCAGATCTTCGCCCTGTCGCGCGCCGGCTACCTGCCGCGCAAGCTGTCGCAGACCAACCGCAGCAAGGCTCCGGTACTGGCGCTGATCATCCCCGGCATCATCGGCTTTGCGCTGTCGCTGACCGGCCAGGGCGACCTGCTGATTCTGGTGGCGGTATTCGGCGCTACGCTGTCCTATGTACTGATGATGGCCGCGCACATCACCCTGCGCATAAAACGCCCCAAAATGGAGCGTCCGTACCGGACCCCGGGCGGCATCTTCACCTCGGGCGTGGCGCTGGTGCTGGCCTGCCTGGCGGTGGTCGCAGGTTTCCTGGTCGACCCGCGGGTGGTGATTGGCGCTGCGATCATCTATGGCGTGCTGATTGCGTACTTTGCCTTCTATAGCCGACACCACCTGGTGGCCGGCACGCCGGAGGAAGAGTTTGCCGCGATCCAGAAGGCCGAAGAGGCCTTGCACTGACCGCCCCGCGCCGCAGGCCTGGCCTGCGGCGCCATGGAGATTGCGTATGAGCAGTTTTGTACACACGGTGGGCACCCAGACCTACCGCTTCGACAGCCTCAAGGACGTCATGGCCAAGGCCAGCCCGGCCCGCTCCGGCGACTTTCTCGCCGGGGTGGCGGCCGGCAACGACGCCGAACGGGTGGCCGCGCAGATGGCGCTGGCCGATATCCCGCTCAGTCACTTCCTCAGCGAGGCGCTGATCCCTTACGAAGACGACGAAGTCACCCGCCTGATCATCGACACCCACGACAAACAGGCCTTTGCCGCCGTCAGCCACCTGACCGTGGGCGGGCTGCGCGACTGGCTGCTGAGCGAGCAGGCCGACGAAGACAGCCTGCGCGCCCTGGCCCCGGGGCTGACCCCGGAAATGGCCGCTGCGGTCTCGAAGATCATGCGCGTGCAGGACCTGGTGCTGGTGGCGCAGAAGATCCGCGTGGTCACGCGCTTTCGCGGCACCCTGGGCCTGCGCGGGCGCCTGTCCACCCGCCTGCAGCCCAACCACCCCACGGATGAGCCGGCCGGCATCGCCGCGAGCATTCTCGACGGCCTGCTGTACGGCAACGGCGACGCCATGATCGGCATCAACCCGGCCACCGACAGCATCGCCTCGATCTGTGCCCTGCTGGAGATGCTCGACGCGATCATCCAGCGCTACGACATCCCCACCCAGGCCTGTGTGCTGACCCACGTCACCACCTCGATCGAGGCCGTCAACCGCGGCGTACCGCTGGACCTGGTGTTCCAGTCCATTGCCGGCACCGAGGCGGCCAATGCCAGTTTCGGGATCAACCTCAACCTGTTGCAGGAAGGCTACGACGCCGGCCTGAGCCTGAACCGCGGTACCCTCGGGCAGAACCTGATGTACTTCGAGACCGGCCAGGGCAGCGCGCTGTCGGCCAACGCGCACCATGGCGTCGACCAGCAGACCTGCGAAACCCGGGCCTATGCCGTGGCACGGCATTTCAAGCCGTTTCTGGTCAACACCGTGGTCGGCTTCATCGGCCCGGAGTACCTGTACAACGGCAAGCAGATCATCCGCGCCGGCCTGGAAGACCACTTCTGCGGCAAGCTGCTGGGCGTGCCGATGGGCTGCGATATCTGCTACACCAACCATGCCGAGGCCGACCAGGACGACATGGACACGCTGCTGACGCTGCTGGGGGTGGCCGGGATCAACTTCATCATGGGCATCCCCGGCTCCGACGACATCATGCTCAACTACCAGACCACCTCGTTCCACGACGCGCTGTACGCACGCCAGACCCTGGGCCTGAAACCGGCCCCGGAGTTCGAGGCGTGGCTGGCGCGCATGGGCATCTTCACCCAGGCCGATGGCCGGGTGCGGTTTGGCGACAACCTGCCACCGGCCTTCCGCCAGGCGCTGGCGCAACTGGGATAAGCGAGCCATGGACAAGCAACCCACGCAGCACGACAACAGCGACAACCCCTGGCTCGACCTGCGCCGCCTGACCCCGGCGCGCATCGCCCTGGGGCGCACCGGTACCAGCCTGCCGACCCGCGCACAGCTGGACTTCCAGTGCGCCCACGCCCAGGCCCGCGATGCCGTGCACCTGGCATTCGACCATGCGGGCCTGCGCGAACAGCTGAGCGAACGCGGGCGCGACAGCATTCTCTTGCACAGTGCCGCCAGCGACCGCCACAGCTACCTGCAACGCCCGGACCTGGGGCGGCGCCTGCATGAGGAATCGGCCCGGCAACTGCGCGAGCACGCCCAGGCCAACCCGGGCGGGGTCGACCTGGCGATCATCGTGGCCGACGGCCTCTCGGCCCTGGCGGTGCACCGGCACACGCTGCCGTTTCTCAACCGTCTGCAGGAGCACATCGATGCCGAGGGATGGTCCACCGCCCCGGTGGTGCTGGTGGAGCAGGGCCGGGTGGCGGTGGCCGATGAAGTCGGCGAATTGCTGGGCGCGAAAATGACCGTGATCCTGATCGGCGAACGTCCGGGCCTGAGCTCCCCCGACAGCCTGGGCCTGTATTTCACCTACAGCCCCAGGGTCGGCCTCACCGACGCCTACCGCAACTGCATTTCCAACGTACGCCTGGAGGGGCTGAGCTACGGCATGGCCGCCCACCGCCTGCTGTACCTGATGCGCGAGGCCTGCCGTCGGCAGCTCTCGGGGGTCAACCTGAAGGATGAAGCCCAGGTCCAGACCCTGGAATCAGACGCCGACACCCCTAAAAATGGAAACTTCTTACTCGGCAATGATTGAGAACTGACCACTTTTTAGCGGATTGCGCTTTTTTCGCGCTTTAGGCAGCATCTGGGGTGACGGCTGCCCGAGGTTCGCCGCCACTCCCCATGGACCCGAGGCCTGCTTATGCGAATTATCAAAGCAACTCTTGAGCATCTGGATCTGCTCGCCCCTCTGTTCGTCAAATACCGCGAGTTCTATGGGCAATTGCCCTATCCGGACTCTTCACGCTCGTTTCTGGAAAAACGCCTGGAGCGCGACGAGTCGATCATCTACCTGGCGCTGCCGGACGACGATGACAACAAGCTGATGGGTTTCTGTCAGCTGTACCCGAGCTTTTCGTCGCTGTCGCTCAAGCGCGTATGGATACTCAATGACATCTATGTGGCCGAAGACTCGCGGCGCATGCTGGTGGCCGACAACCTGATGCGCGAGGCGAAGAAACTGGCCAAGGACACCAACGCTGTGCGCCTGCGTGCCTCGACCAGCAGCGACAACGAGGTGGCAATGAAGACCTACGAGTCGATGGGGTTCAAGGCAGATACCGAGTTCAAGAGCTATATCCTCCCGATCCATTCCGACTGACGGGCATCCTTCGTCAGCAAAGCCGGCTTCCACAGGTCTGCGCACTGGCCATGTAGGCGCCAGCCTTGCTGGCGATGGGCTGCATAGCAGCCCCGCTGCGCTGGGGCCCAGAAATCCGCCGCTACAAACTGCTCCGCCATAATCACGCCATGCCCGTATAATGCGGCCTTTCAATTTGTGTGAAATTTTACCCTTACCCCGGGTAACGGCTACACACTTCGCACTGCCAGTCCTCGCATGCCCGTAGAGCCGGGTCTTGAACAAGGTGCCGTACATGGATTTCAACCCGCTGGACCTCATTCTGCATCTCGATACCTACCTCGATTTGCTGGTCAACAATTACGGTCCGTGGATCTACGCCATCCTGTTCCTGGTGATCTTCTGCGAGACCGGCCTGGTCGTCATGCCGTTCCTGCCGGGCGATTCGCTGCTGTTCATCGCCGGTGCCGTGGCCGCCGGCGGCGGCATGGACCCGGTACTGCTGTGCGGCCTGCTGATGGCGGCAGCCATCCTGGGCGACAGCACCAACTACGTGATCGGGCGAACGGCCGGGGAACGCCTGTTCCGCAACCCCGACTCGAAGATCTTCCGCCGCGACTACCTGCAGCAGACCCACGACTTCTACGAACGCCATGGCGGCAAGACCGTCACCCTGGCGCGCTTCCTGCCGATCCTGCGCACCTTCGCGCCTTTCGTCGCGGGCCTGGCAAAAATGGTCTATCCGCGTTTTCTGATGTTCAGCGTCGCCGGCACCATCCTGTGGGTGTGCGGCCTGGTGACGCTGGGCTACTTCTTCGGCAACGTGCCGTTCATCAAGTCCAACCTGTCGCTGATGATCGTGGCGATCATCCTGCTGTCGCTGGTGCCGATGATCATCGGCCTGGTGCGCAGCCGCATGGGCCGTGGCCAGGCCAAGGCCCAGTAACCCGCGCACATGTGGAGCCTGAGCGCCTGGCGGCGCCGTCGTACCCTGGCCCGCTACCCGATCGAGCCGCAGCAGTGGCAGCGGGTACGCGAGGGCCTGCCGATGCTCGACGGCATCAGCGACGAAGAAGATCACTGGCTGCGTGAAGCCTGCATCCTGTTCCTGCAGCAAAAGCACCTCACCACCCTGCCCGGCGTCGACGCCGATGCCGAGCAGCGCCTGCACCTGGCGGCCCAGGCGCAACTGCCGCTGCTGCACCTGGGCGATCTGAACTGGTACCAGGGCTTCCATGAAATCGTGCTGTACCCCGATGACTTCGTCAGCCCCCAGCGCCACCGTGATGCCAGCGGTGTGGAGCATGAATGGGATGGCGAACACAGTGGCGAGGCCTGGCAGCAGGGCCCGGTGATCCTGGCCTGGCCCGGGGTGCTGGCCAGCGGTGGCTGGGAAGGCTACAACCTGGTGATTCACGAGCTGGCGCACAAGCTCGACATGCTCAACGGCGATGCCAATGGCCTGCCGCCGCTGCATGACAGCATGCGCGTGGCGGACTGGGCGCAGGCCATGCAGCAGGCCTACGACGATCTCAACCGCCAGCTTGACCGCAACCCCGATGCCGAAACGGCCATCGACCCCTACGCCGCGGAAAACCCGGCCGAATTCTTCGCCGTGACCAGCGAATACTTCTTCAGTGCCCCGGACCTGCTGATGCAGGCCTACCCCGCGGTTTACGCGCAACTGAGCGCGTTCTACCGCCAGGATCCACTGGCCCGCCTGCAACAGCTGCAACGTAGCCATCCGCACTACCAGCACACGACTAATTGACCAGGCCGGGCATCTGGCCGGGCGTGGCAAGCGTTACGGAATGTGCCTATAATCGCGACCAATTTTTGGCCAAACATGGGGGCAATGCCCAATGAGCTACAGCAAGATTCCGGCTGGCAAAGACCTGCCGAACGACATCTACGTCGCCATCGAGATTCCAGCCAACCACGCACCGATCAAGTACGAGATCGACAAGGACAGCGATTGCCTGTTCGTGGACCGCTTCATGGCCACCCCGATGTTCTACCCGGCCAACTACGGCTTCATCCCCAACACCCTGGCTGACGACGGTGATCCGCTGGACGTGCTGGTGGTGACCCCGTACCCGGTAGCCCCAGGTTCGGTGATCCGTGCTCGCCCGGTCGGTATCCTGCACATGACCGACGACGGCGGCGGCGACGCCAAGGTCATCGCCGTACCGCACGACAAGCTGTCGCAGCTGTACGTCGACGTCAAAGAGTACACCGACCTGCCGGCACTGCTGCTGGAGCAGATCAAGCACTTCTTCGAGAACTACAAGGATCTGGAGAAAGGCAAGTGGGTCAAGATCGACGGCTGGGGTGACGCAGAAGCGGCCCGTGCCGAGATCACCAAATCGGTGGCAGCCTACAAGGGCTAAGCACTGCGCTTGAGGAAAAGCCCCGCGATTGCGGGGCTTTTTTGCATTTGCGGCTCGCTGCTTGAACCAACAGCGTCCGATTATTCCTACAACACCAACAGAACCCCCTGTAATACCCCCGCTTTTGCCCGCGAAACACTTCAACCCAATGTTTATATAAACCCTTCTTTTCCCTCACTAAACTCAATCACCATGAATACATCTGGTGATCGTTTGAAAGCGCTCCTGCGCGAGTGCAACCTGACCGCTTCCGACTTTGCCGCCCAGCGCGGGGTGACGCCGCAGCATGTGAACAACTGGTTCCAGCGCGGCGTGCCCATGGCGCGTCTGGACGAGATTGCCGAGCTGCTGTGCGTACGCCCTCGCTGGCTACGCACCGGCGAGGGCCCCAAGCACCACAACCCGCTGCCGCGGGTCAGTCGCAACCGTGGCGAGCAGGAGCAGCAGGCCCCGGACCACAGCCTGTTCGCTGCGCATGGCGAGCAGGACGTGCTGCTGCCCTTCTACCATGCGCAGCCCCGGCAGTTTGCCGAAATCCCTGGCCGCCACCTGCGTTTGCCGCGCTGTGCGCTGGACAACCTCGGGGTCGATGCTGCGCAGGCGCTTTGCGTGAGCATGCCCGACTACAACATGAACCCCTTGCTGCAGTACGGCGCGACCTTGGCGATAGACCGCAGCCTGACCCGCGTGATCGAGGGCGAGATATACGCGCTGCTGCACAACGGGCGCTTGCGGGTGCACACCTTGAGCGAACGGGCCAATGGCGCATTGCGTCTGCACAGCCATGACGGTGACGAATTTCCGAGCGAAACCTACAGCCTGTCGCAAATCCGCAACCAGGGTCTGGAGGTGCTGGGGTGGGTGTTCTGGTGGGCTCACCTGCGGGACGATCGCCCGCGCTAAAGCGGTTGCAGCGGTTTTTTTGCTGGGCATTGCGATCCATTCCCAGTATGCTGTGCCGCACTCAAGCCCCGGTTGCAGCCTTGCATCCTGAGGGCGTGGCGCGGCACACACTGCCCCCGCCACCCCCGGCCCCAGCGCCGGATTACGATTTGAAGGCGGTTGCGGCTTACCAAAAGTCAGCCAAGACTGTCCCCGAGAAGCCGGCCACAAGCCGGCTTTTTAATGCCCAGAAAAACCCTCCCCACCCCCTGAAGCATCAGTATTGGTAGCGCAGCGTCACCGCAAAATTGCGTGGATCACCGTAGTACAGGCCGCCGAAGTTGTTGGAAGTGGGCAAGGACTGGTAGTAGACCTTGTCCAGAACGTTGTTGAGGTTGTACTGCACGCTGAACTGTTGGTTGATCTGATAGTGCGCATGCAGGTTGAGCAAGGTGTAGCCACCCTGCTTGATGTCGTACCCGGTCACGTCGGCGGCAGTGCGGCTCTGTGCATAGACATCGCCGCCCACACGCCAGTGGTCGAGGACACCGGGCAAGCGGTAGTCGGTCGCCACCTTGAGCAGGCGGCGCGGGATCTTGCGGTAGTAGTCCGAACCCTTGCTGGCGCCCGCCACATATTCGGGATCGCTATAGGTATAGCCAGCGCTGACATTCCAGTTCTCCAACGGCTCGCCGGACACTTCCAGTTCGAAGCCACGGTTACGCACTTTTGCGCCTGTTTCATAGCACTTGCTCGTCCCCGTCACACCACAGGTGGGCGACACCGGCAACGCCTCGGGCATGTTCTCCAAGCTCGTCTGGAAGATTGCCAGCGAGGTGTTCAGCCGACCATCGAAGTATTCACCCTTGATGCCGGTTTCGTAATTCTCGCCTTCGATCGGGTCAAGCAAGGTATTGCCGACACCGTAGTAACTCTGTGTCTTGTAGATCTCGGTGTAGCTGGCATACCAGGTGTGGTGCTTGTCCAGGTCCAGCACCAGCCCGGCATAGGGCACCAGCCGGCCATTCTCCCGGTATTGGTCATTGGTATAGGGGCTGGCCACCTTGTAGTCCGACCAGCTCACCCGCGTACCGACGATCAGGCTCAGGTCATCGGTCAGGCTGAAGCGCGAGGCACCATACAGGCCGCGCTCCTTGCGGGTGTAGTTGTAGTCTGCGCCGATAGCATTGAGGATCGGGCTGGGCAGGGCACTGTAGTCGAAGTCGGTGATGTCGATCGTCGGGTTGTTGGTGGCGCTCTTGATCACCGCGTCGAACTCGTCCTTGCGCGTGTTGGCCCCGAGCATCAACTGATGCTTGCGCCCGAACAGCTCGAAGGGCCCGGTAGCATAGAGGTCCAGGGCGAACTGGGTGTCTTCGTAATCGGCCTGGGAGACGGTCATGCGATAGTTGTCGCCCGCTACCCGGTTCGGGTACGCGGAGAGAAAGTCGGCGTCCGACCAGATCGCATTCATGGCCAGGGTCAACTTCCACTCGTTGTCGAAGGTGTGCGTGAGGTCGCTGAACAGCGTGTAGTTGTTGCGATCCAGATGGGCCCACTTGCCGTTGAGGTTGGTGGAACGCGAAAGCGGATAGAAGGAGCCGTCACGACGAGTGTTCAAGCCGCCCCAGTCATAGCCGTTCTGGTTGTCTTTCTGGAGAGTGGCGCCCACCGTCAGTACGGTGGAATCGTTCAGATCCGCCTCCCCCACCAGGTACAGCAACTGGTTGTCACGCTCGGAGCCGTCGCGATAGCTGTTGGCGTTGTTGTAGTAGGCCACTGCACGGCCGCGAACATTGCCCGTAGGGGTCAGTGGCCCGGAAACATCCACCTGGCCACGGTAGTTGTCCCAGGAGCCTGCCCCCAGCTCCGCGCCCAGACGAAAGTCCTGGGTCGGCCGTTTGCGTACCAGGTTGATCGCCGCCGACGGGTTGCCCGTGCCCTGCATCAGGCCATTGGCGCCGCGTACGACCTCGACGCGGTCATAGATGGCCATGTTCGAGGTGGACATGACGTCCATGGAGTAGTTTTCCGAGATGTTGGTCGGAATGCCGTCATATTGCAGGTCGCTGATCTCGAAGCCGCGCGAGTAATAGGTGGAGCGATCAGTGCCGATCTTGGTGAGGGTGATACCGGTCGCCGTGCGCGCGATGTCGTCCAGGCTCTGGATGTTCTGGTCGTCCATCCTCTTGCGGGTGATCACCGTCACCGACTGCGGTGTTTCCCGCAGGCTCAGGGCGAGCTTGGTCGCCGTGTTGGTCGAACCCGTGGTGTACGAACCGGTGCCCTCGGTCGTGGCGCCCAGGCCCTGCCCGTTGACGGTGGTGGCGCCGAGCACGACCGCGTCCGAGGAACCGTCCTGGACCAGCAGATACCCACCATTGGCCTGGCGCTGAGCGCGCAAGCCGCTGTTGGACAGCAGCAGCGCCAGCCCCTCATCGACCCCATAGGCACCATCAAGGCCCGGGGTGGTCAGCGCATGGATCTGCCGCGGATCGAAGGAAATCGTCACACCCGCCTGCACGCCGAACTGGGTCAGCGCGCTACCCAGCGGGCCTGCGCCGATGTGGTAGGCGATACGGCTCTGGGCGTGAGCCGCAGCAGGCATCAGCACCACCCCCGGCACACTCGCCATCGTCAGGCCGAACATCGCCAGGCGCACTGCGCGGGGCAATGAGATCGAGGGGGAGAAGCAAAGCTGGGGCATGAAATGATCCTTCTGTTGTCTTGGCAGAAATCCGCTGTCATCGCGGCTCCTGTCATTGACGGATGAGAATCATAATCAGCAAGGTGCTCCGCGTATTTTCTGTCAGTGACGGTTCAGACGGCTTCGACACTGACCCAGTAGCGGGTCAGGTAACGCAGCTTCACCGGCAAGGTCCGGGTCAGGTTTTCCAGGACCGCATCTGTATCGTCGATACGGAACGCTCCGGAAATGCTCAGGTCGCGAACCGCCCCGGCGCAGCGCAGCACGCCCGGGCGATAGCGCCCCAGCTCGTCGATGAACTCCCCGAGGCGCCACTCGTTGACACTCAGCATGCCCTGCACCCACGCGGTCGAACCCTGTGCCAAGACACCGGCAGGATCGGCGCGATCAGGATCGAACGCCGCCTGCTGACCGGCCTCCAGACGCACTGCCCGCTCCGGGTGACGGCGAGGACGGAGCTCGACCGCCGACTGCAGCACCCCCACGCGGGTCCGGTCCGTCATCTGGCGCACGCTGAAGCGCGTCCCGAGCGCGTGGATGCGCCCGTCCTGGGTTTCGACGATAAACGGCCGCTGCCCAGGATCCTTGGCGGTTTGCACGAGGATCTCCCCGCGGTAAAGACGGATAAGCCGAAGTTGCCCGTCGAAGCTCGCATCCAGCGCGGTGTTGGCGTTGAGTTCCAGCTGCGACCCGTCGTCCAGCCGCAGCGAGCGACGCTCGCGCGCGCCCGTGCTCTGCTGAGCGAACAGGCCATGGTTCGCCAGCGGTTTGCCGATCATCCAGCTGCTGCCCCCGACCGCCAGCAACACGCCGAGGATCTTCAATACCTCGCGGCGTTGCGCCTGGGCCGCATCCAGCCCTGACCGGGCGGCATGTGCGGGTACCGTTGCCCATTGCCGCTGGAACGCCTCGACCCGCGCCCATGCCTCGGCGTGCAAAGGATCTGCCCCCAACCATTGCTGCCAGGCCCGGGTGCAAGCCTCGTCCACCCCTGCATCGTTGAGCTGCACGTACCAGGTCGCAGCAGCTTCGAGGGTCCGACGATCGAGCGCCGCGCTCATCAGTTGTCCGCCAGCAGCAGGCACTCGGTCATGGCTCGCACCAGATGGTTCTTCACCGTGGTGACCGAGACCCCGAGGCGTTCGGCCACCGCCACATAGGTCTGCCCTTCCAACTGCACCGACAGAAAGATCTCCCGGGTACGCTTGCCCAGCCCGTCCAGCAGGCTGTCGACCGCCACCAGCATCTCGAGAATGGACAAGCGCACCTCAGGTGATACCTCGACCGGTTCAGGCTTCTGCGCCAGGGCCACCAGATACGCCTGCTCGATCGCCCGTCGCCTCGACTTGTCGATCAACAGCGAGCGCGCAATTGCAGTCAGGTAGCCCCGCGGCTCTCGGATGGGCGCGGCATTGCGTGCCGTCATGACCCGCACGAAGGTGTCCTGGGCCAGATCCGCCGCATCGGCCGAATTGCCCAGGCGCATGCGCAACCAGCCTTTCAGCCAACCGTTGTGTTCGGAATAAAGCTGGTGAAGTGCCAAAGGCTCGAGTGCGGACATAAGGGGCCATTAAATATGCAAATGGTAATTGATCGCATTATTTAGGGCGAGCGCAGTTCGTGCAAGGGGCAATCCGCCCGCCAGGTGTGCATCTGGCCTGATGATGCCCAGGGCAAATTACGCACCTGCCCCCTCCCCCTGCCCGCGAAAACCCAACCTCCAGCACTTTCCCTGATGACACCCCACCCATTAAGTTGCACTCTGCACCAAACTGATTCAGCCGGAACCGATTTTGATGGAAAGCACACCCCCGACCGTTGCCGCCGAGCGCCTGCTGGAAAGCGCGCGGCGGCTGTTCTGCCGTGAAGGCATTCACGCAACGGGCGTTTCGCGCCTGCTCAGCGATGCCAAGGTCGCGCGGCGCACGCTGTACGAGACCTATGGCTCCAAGGAGAACCTGCTGCGTGCCGTGTTCGATCGCGAGGCAGCGATGTGGTTTGGCTGGTTTGACCAGGCACTGCCTCAGCGTACCGACGACCCGGAGCAACGCCTGATCTTTCTGTTCGACCTGCTCGAGGAATGGTTCGCCAGCGGGCGCTTCTTCGGCTGCCTGTTCACCAACGCCGTCGCCGAACACGACAAGTCTTCCAGCTGGGTACGTGACCTGGCCCAGGCGCACTTCGATCGGGTGCATGACCGCATCGAGCAACTGGCCGCGGCCTGCGGGCTGCCGGAACCGGCCTGGGTCGCGCAGCAGATCTCGCTGCTGATCGACGGTGCCATCGCCACCGCGATGGTCTCGCGCAACGCCAGAAGCGCACAGGTTGCGCGCTCGATCCTGCTGACCCTGCTGCGCGAAGCGAAAGCCTCCTAGCCCGCCCCCCTGCACCGCTGCCGGTGCAGGCCTCGGCGCCTATATGCCAATGGGGAATAAGCTAATCTTAAAATAATAGTTCTGCTTATATCGCAGATCTCACATACTTCACGCGCCTGCCGAGAACGATCGGTCTACCTGTTTTGGGATGCGTGTGATGAGAGATTTTTTCCAGCGATTGTTCTCCACCAGTGGCGCGCAAGCGACGCCCGCACTCCAGTCCAACCTGAGCCGCCGCTCGTTCATGTGCGCCTGTGGCTGCGGCATGCTGGCGCTGAGCGCCGCCGGCACCGCGCTGCTGGCAGCGGCCAGCAAGGTCGAAGCTGCCACCGGCGGGCCACTGCTGCGTGTGGGGCACATGCCCGCCGGCTGCGTGTCGCACCTGCTGCTGGCAAAGCTGCGCGGTGATTTTGCGGCGGCGGGCCTGCAGGTGGAGCTGACGCAATTCAACAGCCCAAGCGATGCCCTGCAGGCCTTGTTGGCAGGTCGCCTGGAACTGATGCACGGGCCCTGGACCATGACCGCAGCCGCCTACGCCAAGGGCACCCAGGAGCTGCGCATCATCGGTGGCTCGGGGCAAGGCGGCATCGAACTGGTGGCGCGCAACGGCTCGGTGGCCAGCCTGGATGAATTCATCGCCGCCGCAGGCAGCGGGCTGCGCGTCGGCACCCTGCGCCTGGATACCCTGGAACTGGTGGGCTACGGCTCGATGGCGCGCCACGGCAAATCCTACAACGACTATCAGATGACCTTCTTCCCGAGCATGGCCGGGATGGGCGAAGCCATCGCCAACGGCCGCCTCGACGTGTGCACCCTGGCACAGCCCTATGCCCAGAACGTGGTCAGCACCACCGGCGCACGCTACCTGAGCGACTCCAACGCGGTGTGGGGCCCGGAGGCCGCCGACTGCGTGATCACCACGCAGGTGCGCACCAGCCAGGAACAGGGGCCGCTGCTCAAACGCTACCTGGAACTGCTGCAGGCATCGGCCACTGCGATGAAAGCCGACTTCGACAACGCCATCCAGCAATTGCAGCCGATCTACGGGGTATCCAACGAGGTGCTCAAGGTGGCCCTGGCACGCCAGGCGCCCAACCCGGTCATCAGCCCGGTAGGCGTGGCCGGCCTCAAGCGCGGCGCCGGCTACCTGGTCGAACTGGGCTACTTCACCGACAACCCGATCGACGCGGTACTGGACCTGCGTCATCAACCTGCTGCCCAGGTGACGGGATGAACCAGGCCGTTCTGACCCTGAGCCGGCAACCCGACGCACGCCGTGCCCCGCGTTATCTGGACGCGCTGCGCGACACGCTGTGGTTCCTGCTGGCGTGGGCATTGCTGATCGGCGCATGGGAGCTGGCGGTGCAGTCTGGCTGGCTGGATGGCCGCGTGCTCCCGCCGCCTAGCGTGACCCTGCCGTATGCGTTTTCCGGCGAAGCGGTGGTGGGTTTCGGGCAGCAGCGCAGCGGCTTGCTGGAGGCCTTGCTGGTGACCCTGCTGCGGGTCAGCGGCGGGTTGCTGGCTGGCAGCCTGGTGGCGCTGCTGCTGGCGGTGATCACCACCGAGGTGAAGCTGCTGCGCCGCCTGATCCTGCCGCTGGTGCAGACCCTGGCGCCGATCTCACCGGTGGCCTGGGTCCCCTTCACCATCGCGGTGATCGGCATCGGCGGACAGGCCGCAGTGTTCGTGGTGTTCCTGGCCGTGCTGGGCACCATGACGCTGTCGCTGGTCGCCGCGCTGGATGCCATCGACCCGCAGTACCTGAACATCGCCCGCAACCTGAGGTGCACGCGCCAACAGATCTGGCTGCGCGTGCGACTGCCGGCAATCGCCCCCAGTGCGATGACCAGCCTGCGCATGGCGTTCTTCGGCGCATGGATGGCGGTGCTGGCCGGGGAGATGGCGGGAATCAATTCCGGGTTGGGCTACATGATCATCATGGCCCAGCAGATGTACAACATGCCGTTGGTGATGGTGGGTGTGATGACCATTGGTGTCGTGGGTTTCGTGGTGGATCGCCTGATGCTGTTGCTCGGACGCCGCCTCACCGGGTGGGCGTCATGAGCCGGGGCGCCACGCTGAGTTTTCGTGGCCTGAGCAAGCAGTTCGAAGGCGGCACACGGGTCGAGGTGGGTGACCTGGATATCAAGGCCGCCAGTTTCACCGTGCTGCTGGGGCGCAGCGGGTGCGGCAAGAGCACCCTGCTCAACATCGCCGCGGGCCTGCAGCAACCCAGCACCGGGCACCTGCTGTACGACGGCCAGGCAGTGAGCGGCAACCAGCCCGACAGTGCGCTGATCTTCCAGCAGAACAACCTGTTCCCCTGGATGAGTGCGGTGGAAAACATTGCCATCGCCCTGCTCAACCGCGGGCTGGACCGTGAAGCGGCCACCCGGCGCGCCGAGCAGTTGCTTGCCGACGTGGGCCTGGCCGAATTCGCCCGGCACCGGCCGGCGGCATTGTCCGGCGGCATGTGCCAGCGCATCGCCCTGGCCAGGGCACTGGCCCTGGAGCCACGCCTGCTGCTGCTCGACGAGCCGTTTTCGGCACTGGACGCACAGACCCGGCGCCTGATGCAGGACCAGTTGCTGCGCGCCTGGAACACCAGCGGCGCCACGGTGCTGATGGTGACCCACGACCTGCAGGAGGCGCTGCTGCTGGCCGACCGTATCGTGCTGATGGCCAGCACGCCCCACGGCCGCATCGCCCAGATCCTGGAAATCGACCTGCCGCGCCCGCGCCAGGTGCGCTCGGCGCAACTGCTTGACCTGCAAGAACGGCTGGACGCGTTTCTGACCCACGAAACCCGGCTGGCCGAGCATTTCTAGTCGACACGGGACCTCCCGATTAACTGATTGGCACACGGTCATTCGACCGCCATGCCGCCCCTTGAAGAGCACAGACCATGAGTGAAACCACCCACCGCGTCACCATCAACGGCCTCCAGGCCAACGCCGGCCGAGCAGTTCGCGAACGCATCCGGGCCGATGGCGAGGGTGACATCGCACGCCCGCTCTACCACACCAGTGTGCAGTGGACCGAGGGCTACCAGACCCTCACCAAGGTCAAGTCCGGTGCCGTGCTGCACGGCGACGAGCCCTGCGCCTATGGCGGTGCCGGCCTGGGCGCCACGCCCCAGGAACTGTTGCTGGCGGGTATCGGCAACTGCCTGGCGGCCACCTACATCGGCGGCCTGTCGGCATCCGGAGTCAAGGTCAACAGACTGGTGCTGGACGTGAGCGGCCGCGTGGATTTCCGCGCCGCATTTGGCGTGACCAGCGGCAACCCGGGCTTTGAAAGCATCCAGGTGCAGGTGTCGATCGATACCGAGGAATCACCCGAGCGCGTGGACGCATTGCTGGCCAAGCTGCTGCCGACCGCGCCGATCCCCGACACCATCATGCGTCCCGTGCCCCTGACGGTGGAGGTACAACACACCGGCGGCGCCACCCATGGCTGACAACGCGCACAGGGTGCTGGTGGTGGGGGGCGGGCCGGCGGGGCTGTCCTGCGCCTACGAGCTGGTACGCGCCGGCCTGCGCCCGCTGGTGCTGGAGCGCACGCAGGCCGTGGGCGACGTGTGGCGCAACCACTATGACGGCCTGCGCCTGAACACCGGGCGCTGGTTTTCCGGGTTGCCGGGCGGGCGCTTTCCGTGGGCGGCAGGCCGCTGGCCGAGCCGCGATGACCTGGCCCGGGTGCTGGCGTCACTGCCGGCCCGGGGCGGCTTCGAGGTGCTGACCGGGTGCAACGTGGAATCGGTCGGCTACCTTCAGGTGCAATCGATGTGGCAGGTGCGCTGTCGTGATGGCCGCGAGTGGCGCGCACCGGCGCTGGTGGTCGCCACCGGTACCTCGTGCGTACCGTCGATCCCGCAGTGGCCGGAGGCACAGCGCTTTGCCGGGCAGATCGTGCATGCTGCGCACTTCGGCAATGCACGTGCCTACGCCGGCAAGCACGTGGTAGTGGTCGGCAGCGGCAATTCGTCCTGCGAGATAGCCAGCCGCCTGGTACCCCATGCCGCGTCGGTCACGCTGTCGGTGCGGCGCGCGCCGCACTTTCTGCCCAAGAGCCTGTTCGGCGTGCCGCTGGCGGCACTGGGTACGTTGATCCGTCGGCTACCGCCCCGCGCGAGCGACGCGGTGCTGAGCTGGTTGTCGCGGCGCTGGGTCGGCGACCTGTCGGCCTACGGCCTGCCACCACCGGCACAGGGCGTGTCCGGGCTGGGCAGTGTCACGCCGACGCTGTTCATGCCGGTGATCGACGACCTGAAACAGCGCCGCATCAAGGTGGTCGGCCCGCTGCTGGAACTGAACGAGCAAGGCGCCGTGGCCCACACCGGCATCGACCGCACCGAGCGCTGCACGCTGCGCATGGACGTGATCGTTGCGGGCACCGGCTACACCACCGGCCTGGAGGCGCTGATCCAGTACCCCGAGGCGCTCACGGCAGACGGCAAGCCGACCGTGGATGACGACGGCCAGTCGAGCGTTGCGCGGGGCCTGTTCTTCATCGGTTACCGCAACCCCTTGAGCGGGCAACTGCGCGAAATCGGCCTGCAGGCGCCTGGCGTGGCAAGGGCGGTCAAGGGCTATCTCGACGCCACGCAACTGGCGCCTTGCACCGGCTCGGCGAAGGTTTCCCTGTAGGCGTAAAGCCCCGGGGTGCCACCGGTCATGATGAACAGCACGTTATCGCCGCGGCGATAGCGGCCCTGTCGCAGGTCGGCCAGCAGCCCGGCGAAGGCCTTGCCCGAGTACACCGGGTCCACCAGCACACCTTCGCAGCGCGCCATCAGGCGCACCGCTTCGAGCATGGCCTGGGTCGGCAGCCCGTAGCCTTCGCCCAACTGGCTGCCATCGATGTTGATCGCACTCGCATCGAGGCTGCAGCATGGCCCAGCAAGGCCAGCGCCTGGCGAGTCAACTGCAGGGTCGTGGCCGCCGCGGTCTGCTGGTCGGCCAGCACCGACCAGGACCTGACGCTCGCCGCACCCCGCCCCAGTACCTCGAACCCCGCCGCAAGCCCGGCATGGGTGCCGGCGCTGCCATTGGGAACCACGACCTCGTCGAATCGCACGCCCATCGCGGTTTCCTGCTGCACGATCTCTTCGGCGCAACGGGCGTAGCCCAGGCTGCCAAGCGGCGTGGAACCGCCGGTGGGAATGACCAGCACCTTGCGACCTGCCGCACGCAACTGCTGCGCGCGCGCCTCGGCCGCTGCCAGTGCATCGGCGCCCCTGTCCAGCACCTGCACCCTGGCCCCGAACAGCTGGTCGAGCAGCACATTGCCATTGAGCTCGTAATCGCGATCGGCCCTGGGCACCGCACGGCTGAGGATCAGTTCGCATTCAAGCCCCAGCCGGGCGCACACGGCGGCCGTCAACCGCGCGTGGTTGGACTGAATGCCGCCCACGGTGATCAGGGTGTCGACGCCGTTCTTCAGCGCCTCGCCCAGGTGGAACTCCAGTTTGCGCAGCTTGTTGCCGCCACCGCCGACAAGCATGTGGTCATCGCGCTTGAGGTACAGGCCGACACCCATGGCCGGCAGGCCCAGATGGTGCTCGATACGCTCGGCGCGTTGTATGCCGGTGGCGCCCTGCAGCAGATCGGCGCGCGCGAATGCGCCCAGCGCCTGGCTCAGTACATGTCGCATGGGATGACACCTCGTGCTCTGGTTCAATGCCACGGACTATAGGGATAAACTAAAGCGCAATAAACGCACGCCAGGTTAGCAATTGGCTCACTCAACGTTAGTAATCATCACCTCTCGGATCACTCGATGAGCAAGCTCAGGCAGATGGAAGTATTTGTTGCCGTGGTCGAAGCCGGCAGCTTTGCCGGGGCGGCTGCCGCGCTGGGGATGTCGGCGGTGATGGTGGGGCGGCATGTCCAGAGCCTTGAGAAAACCCTGAACACCCGGCTGGTTCAACGCACCACACGCCGGCAGACCATAACCGGCGAAGGCCGCATCTTCTATGCCGAGGCCAGGACCGCCCTGGAGCAGGTCGCCTACGCCTACAACCGGGTAGAAGCCTCCAGCGACGCACCCAGTGGCCTGCTGCGGGTGACCGCGCCGATGACACTGGGGGTATCGCTGGTCGGCCCGCTGGTGACCGAGTTCATGCAGCGCTACCCGCAGGTTCAGGTCGAGCTGATCCTGAGCAACGAGGTGGTGGACCTCTACGAGAGTGCCTTCGACCTGGGCTTCAGGATCGCCGAGCTGGTTGACGCCAACCTGGTCTCGCAGCCCCTGCCGCCCTATCAGATGGTGATCTGCGCCGCCCCGAAATACCTCGAGAAGGCCGGCGAGCCGACAACACCGGAGGCGCTCCACGCCCACCGAATCCTCACCCACACCTCCTGGAACAACCGCTTTGCCTGGCCACTCAAGCAGGCTGGCAAAGAGGTGTTCTGGCCCGAGCAGGCGGTGCTTCGCAGCAACGATGGCCAGGTACTGCTGCAGGCCGCCATTGCCGGCAGCGGGATCCTGATGCAGCCGGACTTTCTGGTGGCCGCCGCGCTGGCGAACAAGGAGCTGGTGAGCATTCTGGGGGCGTATGTACCGGCCCACAAACCGGTGCAGATGGTGTATCCACGCTCGAAGAAGTCACTGCCCAAGCTCACTGCCTTCGTCGCGTTCATCCAGGCGCGGCTCGGCTTGCCGAGTCAGCCCTGATCGCAGGGCCGGCGGGCCGTCAGGCCTGCGCCGCGTCGCGCACCTGCATCAGTGCGAAGCCCAGCAGGTTCAGGCCGCGCCAGCGGTCCGGCCGGTGGGCGTTCTGGTCATCCTGCGCCAGGCCGATCCCCCACACCCGGTCCACCGGGCTGGCCTCCACGATCACCCGCGTGCCGGTGCCCTGCAGGAAGGCCCCCAGTTCCGCGTTCTGGGAAAACTTGGCCTGGTTGGCCCGCACCACGATCGCGAAACGCTCCTGTGCCCACCGCGCCTCGTCGAACCCGCGCACCTGGCGTCCGAGTGCCTTGGCCGCATTGGGATCGGTCGCCTCGATAATCCGTGCCCGCGTCTGTTCATCACCAAACAGCGCCGCCTTCTCGGCCATCATGTAGTGCTCGGCCGACTGGTACGACTGCCCGTCCACCTCGAACGGCGCCACGTACCACTGGCTGAAACACGAGGCGGTGACACCCTTGCGGCTCACCTGATGGCCCCAGAAGAATACGAACTCGGGCCTTTCGCCGGCCAGGTAGCGGGACACCAGGTCCTCGAGCATCTGTGAATCGTTCACGCTGATTGCCTCTCCAATAACACCATTGCAACGGTCATCCGGCCGCAGCACCGAACGGTGCCTGCCGGCCAGGACGGTGATACTACCGCGTAATGCAGCACCCGCTCACAGCGCCTCCAGAAATGCCTTCAACGCCTTCAACTCCACCCGGTCCAGCCCCAGCGCCTCGAACTGTGCGGAGGTGACAGGAAACAGCGGATCGCCCTGCTGCCCAGCCTTCGGCACCGGCCGCGGCATGCCCACGTTATAGAACGCCAGCACCTGATCGAGGCTGCTGGCGAAACCGTTGTGGAACCACGGGCCGGTGCGGCTCACCAGGCGCAGCGAAGGGGTGCGAAAACGCCCCACGTCCGCGGCCAGGCCGGTGACTTCATGGCGACCAAGGTCCTCGCGGCTGCGCCCGTAGAACGTCAGGCCGGCATTGTGAAAACGCTGGTCGCTCATTCCCGGCCCGAAGTGGCAGTTCATGCAGCGCGCCTTGGTGCGAAACAGGTGCAGCCCGTGTAGCTGCTGGTCACTCAGCGCAGCAGTGCGACCGCGCAGGAAGCGCTCGAACGGCGTGCGCTGCGCGACCCGCAACAGATCGCGCTGATAGGTCGCCAGGGCTGCGGCAATCTGCTCGGCACCCAGCGCCTGCCCGGGAAACGCCACGGCAAACAGTGCCGGGTAATCGGCGCTGGCACGCAACCGGGCCACCAGTTCGTCGACGCTGAAGGCCATTTCCGACGGATCGACGACCGGCATCAGCGCCTGGGTTTCCAGGCTGTCGGCGCGGCCATCCCAGAACAGCAGTGGGGCCAGGCCACTGGTGACCACGCTCGGCGCATTGCGCCGGCCTGGCGCACGCCCATGCCCGAACGACACCCGGCGCCCATCGGCGAACGCCAGGTCCGGCTCGTGGCACGAGGCACAGGCGATCTGCCCCGACCGCGACAGGCGCGGGTCGAAGAACAGCGTGCGCCCCAGCGCTGCCTTCTGTTCGGTGTAGGGGTTGTGCGCAGGCGAGGGTGCACGCTCGGGCAGTGGCCCCAGCTCCTGCCAGGCCACGCCGGCGTCCACCTGCGGCGCCGGCCAGTGTGCCGGCGGGCGGCTGTAGGCCTCGCGCAGGCAGGCCGCATCAGCCGATGCACACAGGGGTGCGTGGTGCTGCGCCCACAGGGCCGGGCTGGCCAGCATGAGTGCGATGCCAATCAGGAACAGGCGCATCTCAGAAGGTGTACCCCACTTCCAGCCAGTACTGGCGACCCACTTCATAGGTCGACACCGAATTGCTGTTGACCGTGGCGTTGGCATTGACCGACTTCTTGTCGAGCACGTTGAACACGTCGACGTTGACGAAGATGGCCTGGTCCCGTGCGGTGGGGATACGCCAGCCCAGACGCGTGTCCCAGGTCAGCGCCGCGTCGAATTTCTGCTCTTCCCACACATCCACCGAGGTGCCCCTGTAATCGACGTTGCGCCCGGTGTCGCCGATGCGCTTGTAGCCGGCCCGGTAGCGCCAGAAGTTGCTCCACTGCAGGTTGGCCTGGGGGATGTCGGTGATGGTGGTCAGGCGCGCCGTCCACGGTCGGTTGTAGTTGGTCGCCGGGCGGTCCTGGTAGTTGATGAAGCTGCCCTGGTACTGGATCACGTCATTCTGGTAGTAGGTGTCGTCGGCCTGCACGTAGCTGGGCGAGGAAGCCTTGCTGTCGGTCCAGTTCAGCGCCAGCTGGCCGCCGGTCTGCGTGCCCAGCAGCGTCCAGCGCTGCATCGGCGTCACGGTCAGGGTGTAGGTGTCGGTCTCGCTCTTGCCGTCGTTGGTGTAGGTGGTGTAGTTGCTGGCCAGGTCAGGGTCGGTGGACGGCTGCCCCAGGGTGCGCCCGGACACCTGTACCACCTGGTCACGGCCCTTGCGGTTGACGTACTTGAGGCCGTACTCGATGCCGGCCCACTGCTGCACCACGCCCAGCATCAGCTCGTCGTCATAGGGGATGTCGAGCTGATTGAACAGCGTCTGGTTGCTGCCGTTGGACTTGGTCACCCAGGGTTTGTCGAGGCTCGCGCGGGTTTCGTTGAAGCGCAGGCGGTTGCGCCCGTCCTGCAACTGCCAGCTGGTGACGCTGCGGCCGTAGTAGCGGTTGGCACCGGCACTGAGCAAGGTGGTGCGGTCACCGAACACGTCGTACTCCAGGGAGAAGCGCGGTGCCCAGGTGGTCTTGTCCATGTAGTCGTCACTGTCCACGCGCACGCCGGGGCGCAGGGTCAGCTTGCCCAGGGTGATCTCGTCCTGCACCCAACTGCCCCAGGTGGTGGTGGTGAAATCGAATTCGCCGGGGGCATAGCGGGTGCGGCTCTTCATGTACTGGCCGGCCCAGCCACTGACGGTCTCGCCCATGTTGCAGGCAACGGAATCGGTCACCCCCGCGCTGTTGGTACAGCTGTTGGTGGCGGCCGGGGCCACGTAGGTACTGCTGTCGGTGAGGCGCTCGTAGCGCACGTACTGGCGGGAGAACTCCAGGCCGGTCTGCGGGCGGTGAATGGCGCCCAGCCAGTCGAAGCTGCGCCAGTCGGCATTGAGCTTGTACTGCCAGGTGCGCTGCTGCTGTTCGATATCGCCCCAGCCCCCCTCCAGGGTGTTGGCGGTGGTCTTGCTGCCGATGCCCCAGTCCTTGGTGGTCGACTTGCGCCAGGTCCAGTAGTCGGCCGAGTCCGAGGTGCGGCTCTGTTCCTGGCGGCTCCAGGCCAGGGTCTGTTCGACGCGAGCCAGGTCGCCGTCCCACACGGTGCGCAGGTTCAACTGGGTACCGCCGACCTTGTTGTCATAGCCGGAGTTGGCGACGTTGGCCCGGAAGTAATGGCTCTCTTCGGGCGCGTGGGTCACGCTGGTCTCGACGGTGAGCCGGTCGCTGGCCTGCCACACCGACTTGAGGAAGTAGTTGTCGATGCGCCGCTCCTGCTTCTCCTTGTGATAGCCCATCTCTTCGACGTTGTTGTAGGAGTAGAGGCTCAGCGGAATGGTCGAGCGCTTCTGGCTGAAGTTGCCGATCAGGCCGAAGGTGTCGGTCAGGTGGCCTTGCAAGGTACCGCGCACGATGACCTTGTCGAACTCGGGCTGCTCGTCGGGCGAGCCGGAGTTCTCCATGCGCTGCTCTTCCGTCTCGTCGATGTGGTATTTGGTCCAGGCCGAGCGCGTGGTCTGTACCGAGAACTTGCCGTGCAGGGCCTTGGTCGGGGCGCGGGTCTGGGCGTCGATCACCCCACCGTTGAAGCCGCCATAGGCGGCCGGCACGTTGCTGTCCAGAACCGTGATGTTCTCCAGCAGGTCGGTGTCCAGCGCCAGGCCCTGGCTGCGCCCCGGCACCCTGTCCAGCAACTGCACGCGGTCTTCGGCCGGGTCGATGTCGTTGTTCATGTTGATGCCGTCGACCAGGAAGGCGTTCTGGTAGAACGCCGCGCCGTTGATGCTGATGTTGGCCGGGGCGATTTCTCCGGGTGTCTTGCTGCTGAGCTGGTTGTCGTCGAACTGAACGTTGGGGTGGCTACGCAGCAGGCTGGTGATGTCGCCGTTGCCGGCCGGCATTGCCTCGATAAGCTCGCGATCGATATGGGTTTCACCCTGTGGCAGCAGCGCCCGTTCGCGGACCTTGGTGTTTTCCAGCTGGATCTGGTCGGCACGCGGACGCACCACCCGTTGCAGCAGCAGCGCGTCGTCGCCGATATGCACCCATTCCAGGTCGCTGCCCTTGAGCAGGATCGCCAGCGCCTGATCGGCGCTCAGCTCGCCACGCACCGGCGGGGCGCTGAGGTTGCCCAGCAACTGGCTTTCGACACTGATCTGCAGGCCGGTCTGCTGCCCCAGCGCCATCAGCGCAGAGCCCAGCGGCTGGCGCGCGATATCGATGCTGTGGCGCGCCGGCTCGTCATCGGCCAGCACCGGCAACGACACTGCCAGCCCCACTGACAGCAACAGCAGGCGCGCACTGCGCCGACGACCCTGCAACGACTCTTGGGTGCGAATGGACATGCTCTGGTGAACTCCCCGTGCGGCGCGAACGATACGCGCCTGTAAATGAGAATCTGTACGATTAACTCGGCGGGGCAATAAACGAACGGCGATGGGGAATTTCCAGAACTTCGTGAATTTATTTTTTTCCAGGCGGCGAAGCGCGCTCACGGATGACCGTGATGTACGGCCCCCATTGCGTCAGCTGCCCGCCCAGCGGGGCGATGGCCAGTTGCAGCGCGCTACCTGGCGACCGCAGGTTCAGCGACGCGGTGATGCGCCGCTGGCCCAGGGCACGGTCCTGCAGCAGCAACACGCCGGGGTAATACGCACGCAGTTGTTCGATGACTTCGGCCAATGGACGGTCGTTGACCAGCAACTGCCATTGGCGCCATGCCGCAACCTGCTCCAGCTGCACCCGGCTGCGCTGCGCCGGGCCCTGGTTCAGCCCCACGCGCAGGCTGTCGCCCGCGCCCAGCGCCGGCACTGCCAGTTCGCCGCGCCTGTCACGCACCTGCACCAAGCCGCTCTGCACTGCTACCGACACCGCGCTGCGGCTCAGGTCCACATCGAACGCCGTGCCGGTGACGGTCACCTTCACGTCTTCGGCCTGCACCGTGAAGGGCCGCGCGGCGTCATGGCTGACCTCGAAGAATGCCTGGCCCTTGAGCAGCGTGACCGCACGCGCACCCGGCTCGAACGCCACGCGGATGGCGCTGTCGCTGCCCAGTTCGATGTGGCTGCCGTCGCTCAGGCGCACCTGCCGGTGCTCGCCCGCCGTGCTGCTGTAGTCGGCCGGCGGCGCACGCCCCACCAGCAACAGCACGCAGGCCGCCAGCGCGCTCGCCGCCAGCGCCCGGCGTGGCCAACTGCGCCGGCGGGCTGCCATGCGCGGTGCGGCGGGCACCTGGTGCGCCGTTGGTGGCTCCAGCGGGTCGATGCCGGCGCTCAGCATCCAGACCTTTTGCACCTTGCGCCAGGCCGCCGCATGGCGTTCGTCAGCGGCCAGCCAGCGCGCATGGGCCTGGTGCAGCAGCACGTTGTCCGGTTCGGCATTGCATTGCAGCAGCCAGTCCATGGCGGCCTGCCACACCGGGTCGTCCTTCAGCGAGCCGGGCGTTCGGCAAGACGGGGTGGTATCAGTCATCGGCCAGATGCTCCGCACAGTGGGTCAGTGCGTCACGCACCAGTTGGTGCGCCAGACTAGTCGAAATATTCAAGCGGGCGGCAATTTCCTGAAAAGTCATGTGCTGCAAGCGGTGCATGTGAAAGGCCTGCCGCGCCCGCTCCGGCAGCAGCGCCAGGGCGTCCTGCAGCACACGCAACTGATCGCGGTGCAGGGCCTGGTGCTCCGGCGACGGTGCGCTCGACGGCAGCTCATCGAGCCGTTCGCCGCCATCGGGCTGGCGGTTTTCCAGGGTCGTGCGGCGCAGCAGGTCGAACGACAGGTTGCGCACGATGCGGTACAGGTACCCCACCGGATTGCCCAACTGCGCACCGGCGTCGGCCTGCCCGCAGAAACGCAGCCAGGCCTCCTGCACCACGTCCTCGGCCTGCGCACGGCAGCCGACGATGGGTGCCGAATAGTCGACCAGCGCAGCACGGTGGGAAAGGTACAACTGGAGTTTATCGCTGGGGCAGGACACGGCGACGACCATTGAAGGCAGGAGCGGGTTGGGAGGGCCGCTATTCTGCATTCAATTGCGAATGATTATCAACTGAAATATCAGACCTGCTACTGCGCCTTAAGCTGAGCTAGCCCGCCACCACCGCGGGTTCATGCACTGTCACCCGGTTGCGCCCGCCGTGCTTGGACAGGTACAGCGCATGGTCGGCCCAGGCAATCAGTTCGGCGTGGCTGCTGGAGGGCTGGCTCAGATCGGCCACGCCCAGGCTGATGGTGAAACGGATGTCCTGCCCCTCATGGCTGACGCTCAGGCGTTCGACCGCCTTGCGCAGGCGCTCGGCAAAGATCAGCGCGCCGGCCTTGTCGGTGTCCGTCAGCACCACGCCGAACTCTTCGCCACCGTAACGGCCGGCCACGTCGCTGTCGCGGATCTGCTCGCGAACCACCCTGGCCACCTGGCGAATGACGGCATCGCCCGCCGGGTGACCATAGGTGTCGTTGACCCGCTTGAAATGGTCGATGTCGAACATCACAAGGCTGGTGGCATTGCCATAGCGCTGATTGCGCGCATGCGCCAGTTGCAGGCACTCCTCCCAATGCCCGCGGTTGTACAGGCCGGTCAGGCAATCGGTGCTGGACAGCTTCTGCAACTGCGCGTTGGCGGCCTGCAACTGGTGGCGGTTGGTGGCCACATCGGTCACGTCGTAGATCACCAGGCAGATCTGGCGGATCTCGCTGTCGGTGGAGCGCAACGGCAGCAGCGTGGTGTTCTGGTACATGAAATCCACCTGGCCGGTGATCGGCTGGTAGTTCTTGAACCGCACCAGATACGGGCGCTGCTCCCAGATGGTGAAAGCCGGGGTGCCCAGGGTCGCGACGCTGTCCACCTTGTGGCTGAACCATTGCCGGTCGACCTCGGGGAACAGGCTGAAGAAGCACTGGTTGTAGGCATCCCTGGGCTGCACCCCCGAGCGGTTTTCCATGAAGGTGTTCCACACCTGCACCCGATGTTCGCGGTCGAGCACCACCACGCCCACATCGATGCTCTGCACGATGCTCAGCAGCCAGTGAAATTCCTTCAGGTCGATAGGATCGCGCATGGGCTCAGTTCATCAGGTAGGCAAGTTTATGGGTCAAGCGCTCGATGGAGTCTTCGGTGAACAGCAACAGCAGGTCGAAACGGATATCGTGCCCTTCCAGGCTGTAGCTGATCTCGACCGCCAGGGTTTTCTGCCAGCGTTGGCCGTTGACCTGGATAAGCTCGTCGATGGTGCCGTGCTGCCCGAGGATCTGCGGGTGGCCCTGGGAGAACACCACGTCGATCTGCTCGGCAATGCTGCTCAGGCACGCACCGATCAATACGCTGGAGAAGTCCAGCAACAGCTCCATGTCGGAATACTCGATGCTCTGGTGGCGCATCAGCTTGGCCATGTCGGCGATTTCCGAATCGTGGAACATCAGCAGGGCCTCGCCGGCGATGCCGCTGCCGATGAAGCCCTGGCAGATTGCCGTGAGCCGCTGGCTGCTGCCCGCGTCGGCCAGCGCCATGTGCAACTCGCCCACCTCGAAGAGGTTGACGCTGGGCACCGGCAACTGCACGAACACGCCCAGCACCTTGGCGATCAGGGCTGCGGCGCGGCCGATGGCGACGTTGACCGTTTCGCTGAACACCTCGCGAAAGCCGATGACGGCAGTCGCCGCGCCGGCCAGCGGTGTCGCCGAGCGCTCACCCAACAGCCCCAGCTGGGCCAGCAGGCGGCGCAGCTCGTCCTGGTCGAAGGGTTTTTTCAGAAACGCCAGCGCGCCCAGGTCCAGCACCCGGCGCACGGCCTCTTCCTGCACATCGCCTGAAATCACGATGACCTTGGGGCTCAGGCCTTCGTCACGCAGCGCAGCCAGCACCTGGTAGCCATCCATGGTGGGCATGGTCAGGTCCAGCAGCACCACCTGGCCCAGGCCGCGGCGTATGGCGTCCATGGCCTGGCGCCCGTCGCTGGCCTCGGTAACCGTTACCGGCCAGTTGGCGGGCAGCGCGCGCAGCACCTGCTTGCGGGCCACCATGGAGTCATCGCACACCAGCAAGGACATCGTTGACACAGACGGGGCGCTCATCGAGTGAATATCAATATAAAAAGTAATGGCATCATGCCATGATCCGACGCCAGGTTCTACGTACCCGCGGCGTCAGCGGTGCTGAGCGAATCCACCTGCACATTCCCTGCCAGGCCATCGCGCAGCATCTGCACGAATGCCTCCCGCGCCGGATGTCGCCCCGCCCCCTCGTGCCAGTAGAACAGGTTGTCGACCGCCTTCAGGTCGGCGAACTCGTGCCCGATCCACCCTGCGCCCTGGCGGTACTGCTCGTAGATGCCGCGCGGCACCAGCGACACCCCGGTGCCGGCGCTGACGCAGCTGACTATCGCACCGTAGCTGCCGATGCCCACGATGGGCAGCTTGTGCCCCTGGGCCTGCAGCCAGTGCTCCAGTGCCGCCCGATACGGACAGCCTTCAGGCCACATGAACACGGCCTTGCCCACCAGGTCCGCGGCGCTGCGCAGCGGCCCCAGTGACGGTGCGCCGATCAGCAGCAGGTCTTCCTGGTACATCAGGGTGCGGCGCAGGTGCGGGCGCTCGACATCCACCGCCACGATCGCACCATCGAGACGGTGGTTGAGCACATCGTCGAGCATCTGCGACCAGGTGCCGGTGCTCAGCTCCAGCGTCACCTCGGGATAGCGCGCATGGTACTGCGCCAGAAACCGCGGCAGGCGCCCGCTGGCCGAGGACTCGATGGCGCCGATGCGCAAGCGTCCGGATGGTTTGGCGGACGGCGCCAGCGCCTGCCTGGAGGCCTCGGCCAGGGCCAGCATCTGCGTGGCATAGGGCAAGAAGGTTTCCCCCGCCGGACTGATCACCAGCCCGCGCCCGCGGCGATGGAACAACGGCACGCCCAGCTCGGCCTCCAGCGCCTTGATCCGCGCCGTGATGTTGGACGGCACGTAGTGCAGCACCTCGGCCGCACGGGCAATGCTGCCGGTGTCGTGTACGGTCTTGAACATGCGGATCTGCATCAGCTCCATACATCACCCAAAGTGAACGATTGGCTCAGTATAAGTCGATTGTAGTGAGCAGTAGGCGTTCCGATACTGAGCGCACCCGCCCTTCGGAAGCCCACCCCATGACCCGCCCCAGCTCACTGAAAATCGCCTGCGCCGTACTCTTCGTGCTGCTGTGCTGGGCCTACTCGCCCACCGGCATCCGCCTGGGCTTGCAGGGCTATGCGCCCACGCACCTGGCGCTGGCGCGCTTTATCGTGGCGTCGCTGTTCATGGCGGTCATCGCGCTGCTGCGCGGCATCGCCCTGCCCCGGCTCAGGGACGTGCCCACCCTGCTGTTGCTTGGCCTGTTCGCGGTCAGCCTGCACCATGTGGCCATCAACTACGGCCAGCGTGGGGTCAGCGCCGGGGCGGCCAGTGTGCTGGCGCAGTCCACGCCGCTGTTCAGCCTGCTGATCGCGCACTGGGTGTTCAAGCAGGTGGCCGGGGCCTGGCATTGGGGCTGCCTGCTGCTGGGCATGGCCGGCGCGGTGATCGTGGTGGCCGGCGATCGCGGGCTCGGTCAGTTCGACCCGCACGGGTTGCTGATTCTGGTGGCGGCATTGTCGTGGAGCATCTATTTCGCCCTGCAGAAACACCACGGCCACCGCTACGACGCGCTGACCATCACCTGCTACACCGTATGGTCGGGCACTGCATTGCTGATGGTGTACCTGCCGGGGCTGCTCGACGACCTGGGCCACGCGCCGTCCCAGGCCAACACTGCGGTGCTGGTGCTGGGGGTATTCCCCAGCGCGCTGGCCTACCTGGCCTGGGCCTGGGTACTGCGCCACTGCGAGGTCACCCGGGTGACCCTGGCGCTGTACCTGATACCCGCCTTCGCCATGCTGATCGCCGCAGCGCTGCTGGGCGAGCGGCCCTCGGCTTCGGTGATGCTGGGCGGGCCGTTGGTGCTGATCAGCGTGCTGGCGCTGAACCTGAGGCCGCCTCGGCTGCCGGTTCAGCCGGGTCGCCAAACTTCACATTGAAGTAGTCGAGCAGGGTCTGGCCACGACGCAAGGTACTGCGCACCTCTTCGCTCTGCGCCAGCAGTTCGGCGCTGGGCCTGGCATGCTGTTCAGCCGGCAGCGGCGTAGACCACGCCTTCACCTCAGGAGGTATGCCCGCCTTGGGCCGGTTGTTGACCCAGTGCGAGATATGGCACGGCAAGGTCCAGCCGCCGAAGGCCTGCACAAACAGAAAGCCAAACCAGTGCTGCCACCACGGGAAGTTGTCGCGATAGCCCTGGCGGGCCATGTGGAAGAACGCCACGGTGCCCTCCTCGAACTCTTCATCGGGCGCTGGCGGCAGGCTCGCCGGGCCCTCTTCCATGTACACCCGGATCGCTTCCCATTCGGCAATCGCCGCGCCCAGGTGGCCGCTGGGCACGTTGATCCACAGCACATTGCCGGTGTCGGCCTGACGCAGGCAGAACATCAGGTTGAAGGCGGGCAGCACGGCGTACTCGGTGACGGTGCGCCCCGCGCTGACGCAGGCGATCACCGACTCCCACGGCACGAAGATCGGCGCCGCGCCCCGAGTGGGCACGAACGCCACCTCGCGGCGCTGGCGGTTGAAGCGTATCGGCGGGTGAATCGTCACCTCGCGCATCACCCGCCAGAACATCCCCGCATACAGCAACGACAGGCAGGCGATGAAGCCCCAGATGAACCCGTTGGCCATGAAGTCGGAGAAGGTGCTCCAGAACGGCTCCACATGGCGGCGTGCCCAGGAGCCGAGCAAGGCAGTGAGCATGAAGCAGGTAACCACGCCCATCACCGAGGCGATGCCGCAGCGCGCCATGAACTCGAAGTTGCCCTGGCCGATGGCAAAGTCCAGGTACACCTCGTTGGATTCGCGGTGCAGGTTGCGGCTGCTGTAGGCCGGCATGCCGGTGGGGATCGGCAGGGGCGAGAGGTAGACGATCTCGGTGCCGGCCACCCGCTCGAAGTCACCGGCGTGGGGCAGGCGTTCGTATTTGCTGTCGGTCATCGAGCTATTCCTCTTCCAGCGTCAATGGCCGCGCCATGTCTTTGATCCAGTGCCACAGGATGTAGAAGATGGGGCTTGCGCAGCAGACGCCGATCAACAGCAGCCCGACAGCATTGTTGAGCAACTGGCGCGGGTTGCACTCCAGGGGGCCGCTGTTGCCCTTGCCCATGCGCACACAGCCATGCTCCGGATAGGCCATGACATAGGCGCCCCAGGCAAACAGCGCGGCCAGCAGGGCGAACAGCAGCATCACGCCCACCTCGGTATCGCGATTGCCCAGGCGCTCCCAGCGTTGCGCCAGCCGCAGGTTCAGCATGCGTCGACATCCTTGTTCATACAGGCTCCTATGAAAAACGGCGCACAGTATCACGCAAATAGTCGTCGAGCAGTTTTACATCGCCGTGGGGCCTGGGCAGTGCCGGGGCGGCTCCCCCTCGTGCCAGCTCGCTCTCGATGAACTGGTGCAGCAGTACGCGGCGAGGCCCGTAATCGGCTTCGCTGGCGATGCGCTTGACGCGAAGCAGCTCGTCCAGGTCGGCCAGCAGCAGCGGGTCGTGCAGGGTCGCCTCCACCAGTTGGGCGAACGCGGTGGGCGGCATGCCCAGGCCCTGTTCGATCCAGCGCACCGCCAGCAACGGGCGCAATACGTAGAGGTACTTCTTCAGGCGCACCTCTTCGCCCTGCAAGTAGATGCGAAAGTTCTTGGTGGCCATCGACAGATAGTGGTGAAACGCCGCCTGCGGCGAATGGAACTGCCTGGCCAGGCCGCGCAAGGCTTGCAGCGCCCCCGGCTCGGCGCGGTACACCAGCGGCGAGTCGAGCCATTCGAGCAGGGTCGGGTTGGCATTGCGCAGCAGGCGCAGGGTCTTGCGCAGCTCCCAGCCACTGATGTCGAGTTCGTCGGTGAGCGGGCGCTCGATCACGTCGCGTGGCTCGTCGATGCGCAGGTACCAATCCTGGCGGTGCACGTAGATGAAGCGCACGTCGAAGTCGCTGTCGGTGGAGGCAAAACCCCAGGCGCGGCTGCCGGATTCGCAGGCGTAGAGCACGCGCACGTCATGCTCGCGCTCGATGCGTTGCAGTTCTTCGAGTACCCAGCTGCGCATCGCACTGGGCAGGGGGTGACGGTCTTCCATGTTCATGTTCGAATCCTCGTTGTGCCCCTTCGCCGGCACGGCCGGCGAAGAGGCCGTCAGCCTTTCACACACACCACCTGACGCAACGTGTGCACCACTTCCACCAGCTCGCGCTGCGCCGCCATCACCGCATCGATGTCCTTGTAGGCCATCGGGATCTCGTCGATCACGTCCTTGTCCTTGCGGCACTCCACATGCGCGGTGGCGCGCACCTGGTCCTCAAGGGTGAAGGCCTGTTTGGCCCGGGTACGGCTCATGACCCGCCCGGCACCATGGCTGCAGGAGCAGAACGATTCCTCGTTGCCCAGGCCGCGAACGATGAAACTCTTCGCGCCCATCGAGCCTGGAATGATCCCCAGCTGGCCCTTCTGCGCCGACACCGCGCCCTTGCGCGTCACCAGGATCTCCTGGCCGAAGTGCTGCTCTTTCTGCACGTAGTTGTGGTGGCAGTTGACCCCCTGCAGGTTGGCCTCGAACGGCTTGCGGATGACCTGGCGCGTGGCCTCGATCACCGCGTGCATCATCAGTGCACGGTTCTGCCGGGCAAAGTCCTGGGCCCACTCCACCGCCTGGACGTAATCGTCGAAATGTCGGCTGCCTTCCTCGAAGTACGCCAGTTCCTTGTCCGGCAGGTTGGCGATGTGCTGGCGCATGTCGGCCTTGGCCAGCTCGATGAACAGGTTGCCGATGGCATTGCCCACGCCCCGCGAGCCGCTGTGCAGCATGAACCACACGCGGTCGGCCTCATCCAGGCACACCTCGATGAAGTGGTTGCCGCCGCCCAGGGTGCCCAGGTGCTGGCGATTGTTGGTCTTCTGCAGCTGCGGGTACTTGTCGGTGATCGCCTTGAAACGCCCGGCCAGGGCCGACCACGCCTGATCGGCGGCGGTCGGTACGTGGTTCCACGCGCCCTGGTCGCGCCGGCCGAAGGTCTTGCCGTGGGGCACTGCCTTCTCGATGGCGCTGCGCAGCCCTTGCAGGTTGTCGGGCAGGTCGGCCGCCACCAGCGAGGTGCGCGCCGCAATCATGCCGCAGCCGATGTCCACGCCCACCGCCGCCGGGATGATCGCGCCCAGGGTCGGGATCACGCTGCCAATGGTCGAGCCCTTGCCCACGTGCACATCGGGCATCACGGCCAGGTGCTTGAAGATGAACGGCAGGCGCGCGGTGTTCATCAGTTGCTGGCGTGCGTCCTCGTCCACCGGCACGCCCTGGGTCCAGAGCTTGATCGGTTTGCCGTTGGCCACTTCGAGGATGTTCATGTGTTTCATCTCAATTGTCCTTGTAGCCCGCCAGGCCCGAAGGCCTGGCAGGTGTCATGCGGTTTTCAGGCTGACCAGCCCATTCAACACCTGATCCAGCCCGCCGAATACCGAAATCCGGTCGATGCGCTCGGCCACCCGCTCCAGGGTTTCCAGCTCCTTCAGGCGCAGGGCCGTCGGGTTGTCTTCCATGACCTTGGCGGTGTTGAGCAGCGAACGGGTCGCCGAGGTTTCCTCGCGGCGCCGGATCACGTTGGCCTGAGCCGCCTTCTCCGCCTCCACCACTTGCGCCAGCAGGGTCTTCATTTCACCCGGCAGAATGATGTCGCGCACGCCCAGGCCGCTGACCTCGATGCCGCTGCCCACCAGTTTCTCGGCCAGGTACTGGCTGACGGTGTCGTCGATCAGCTGCTTGTTCTCCAGCAGCTCGTCGAGGGTACGCGTGCCCACGGCCGCACGCAGGCCGAACTGCACCTCGCGGTACAGGTGCTCCAGCGGTTTGCTGAGGCTGGCGAAAGCCATCAGCACGTCGCTGTAGCGCCAGTTGGCCGCCAGGTTCAGGCGCAGGCTGACCTTGTCGCGGGTGAGGATCTCCTGGCCGCTGACCTCCAGCGACTGGATGCGCATGTCGACCATGTCGACGCTCACCTGGCGGTTGAAGCGCCAGAAGCCGTACTGACCGGCCGGCAGCAGCTCGACCACTGCGCCATCGACCTTGAGCACGCCCACATGGAAGGCCGGCACCGGCGCCAGCAGCACCGCATCCAGCCCGGCCAGGGTGCGACCGCGCAGCTTGGGCTGGCCGAGCTGGCCGAGCAGGGTCGGCTCCAGGCGATAGCTGTGGGTCAGGTCGATGCGCTGCAGGGTCTGCGCGCTCTGGCCCTTCCAGTACAACTGGCGGCTGCCCGGTGGCAGCAGTTCCGCCAGTGCGCCATCCTCGAAACGCAGGCCCACTTCGTGTTCGGCCAGGTCCATGCGCTCGAAGTACTGATCCACCACCGCCGGCTCGCTCTGGCGCAGGTAGCCGGCCAGGCGGTGCTCGAAGCGCGGGGTGTTGAGACTGAAGGTTTCCACCGTCAGCCGGTTATGCAGGTCAAAGCGCTGATGCACGCCCGGTTCCAGGATCGACACGAAGTCGCCCTCGCAGAACAGCAGGCCGCGTTCGTTCTTTTTCACGATGAAGCGCTTGAGCAGTTTCATTCTGTATTTCCCTTTCAATGAATTCCGTGGTGCCGGTGCTGCCGGTACGCCGAGCGCTGCAGGTGGGGCCCGGGGGGAGGTGCACGCGCCGGGACATCAGAGTCCTTTGCCGACCGAGTCCTTCGGTCCGACGTTGCGCCTTGCCCCGGGCCCGGCCAGCAGGCCGGGCGTACCAGCGGTGGCGGGGGCGTCCTTCGCGACAGTCAGCCATCCTGGCTGCAAGTGCGTTGCCCTCGCCTCACCGGCGGGTGTTACGGGTACAGCTACCGTGGAGGGTATGTAACGAGTTCTAGGCTCGTTGGCGGCCCCATCCGGGGTTGCGCCAGCGACCGGTCGTTGCGGCGGCGGCATGCACGACACCAACACCAGAGGTGGGCTCGTGCACCGGTGGGGTTGTGAACCCCGACCCGTTGGCCTGCTTGGCGATGCGGTCGAAAGAGTTATTGCGAGGGGCGTGCCAGGTTTCGTAAAAGCGCTAGAATTTATTTTCAACTAATTGATTTATAAGTGTTTTATTTTAATCTTCGTTAAATGAACCTGCGCACCGGGCAAATGCTTGAGGGCTTTTATGTATACTTTTATCTCTTCATTTATCCAAAAAGATAAACAGCATGCACAAGCGCAGCGTTGCCATCGGCTTCATCGGTACCACCCTCGACCGCAACGGAAAGGGTGCCGCGCGCTGGAACAAGTGGCGGCCCACCGTCGCGCTGTGCCAGCAGCCGGATCTTTCGATCGATCGCCTGGAGCTGATTCACGGCAAGAGCGAACGTGATCTGGGCCTGGCCGAGCGCCTGCGCGAGGATGTACTCAGCGTGTCGCCCCACACCGAGGTGCGCCTGCACCGCTTGGCTCTGCACAACCCGTGGGATTTCGAAGAGATGTACGGCGCGCTGCATGACTTCGCCAGCAGCTACCACTTCGACACCGAGCACGAGGACTACCTGGTGCACATCACCACCGGCACCCACGTTGCGCAGATCTGCTGGTTTCTGCTGACCGAGGCGCGCTACCTGCCGGCGCGGCTGGTGCAGACCTCGCCGGCGCGCGGCAAGGAAGAAGAGCGTGACCCGGCCGGCACCAGCACGCTGATCGACCTCGACCTGTCGCGCTATGACCACATCGCTTCGCGCTTTCAGCGCGAGCAGGCGCACAGCCTGGCGTTTCTCAAGGCCGGCATCGCCACGCGCAACGTGGCGTTCAACCACTCCATCGAGCAGATCGAGCGCGTCGCCCTGCGCTCCACCGCCCCGATGCTGCTGGTGGGGCCGACCGGTGCCGGCAAGTCGTTTCTGGCCCGACGCATCCATGAACTCAAGCGCACGCGCCACCAGCTGGAGGGCCGCTTCGTCGAAGTGAACTGCGCCACGCTGCGCGGCGACGGCGCCATGTCGAGCCTGTTCGGGCATATCAAGGGCGCCTTCACGGGTGCACAGAACGCCCGCGACGGCCTGCTGCGCGCCGCCGACGGCGGCATGCTGTTTCTCGACGAAATCGGCGAGCTTGGCGCCGACGAACAGGCCATGCTGCTCAAGGCCATCGAAGAGAAGCGCTTCTTCCCGATGGGCGCAGACAGCGAGGTGCAAAGCGACTTCCAGCTGATCGCCGGCACCCACCGTGACCTGCGCAAGCAGGTGGCCGAAGGGCTGTTTCGCGAAGACCTGTATGCGCGCATCAACCTGTGGACCTTCGAACTGCCGGGGCTGGCCGGGCGGCGCGAAGACATCGAGCCGAACATCGATTTCGAACTGCAGCGCCACGCCCGCGAACAGGGCCGCAACGTGCGCTTCAACCTTGAAGCCAAGCGCCAGTACCTGGCGTTCGCCCATTCACCGCAAGCACGCTGGGCCGGCAACTTTCGCGAGCTGTCGGCCTCGATCACGCGCATGGCGACCCTGGCCGACAGCGGACGCATCGACGAGCCCTTGGTCAGCGAAGAGATCACCCGGCTGCAACGGGCCTGGGGGGTTGCGGCGCCCACCGAGCCGTTGCTTGAAGGGCGTGAGCTGGACCTGTTCGACCGCCTGCAACTGGAGGCCGTGCTGCGGGTGTGTCGCGATGCCCGCTCGCTGTCCGACGCAGGGCGCCAGCTGTTTGCGGTGTCGCGCCAGGACAAGGAAAAACCCAACGATGCCGACCGCCTGCGCAAATACCTGGCGCGCTTCGAACTGGACTGGAACCAGCTGCGCAGTTGAGCTGCCATGCTAGAATCCGCGCCCCGGCCGTATTGGCCGGCACACTTTCCCTTCCACCGAAAAAGGACTCTCGGTCTTGTCGTTCATGACATCTCCTCGTCTGCACTTTGCCACCCTCAGCCTGTTCACCGCCCTGAGCCTTACTGCCACCGCCAGCTTCGCCGACGAAGACGAGGCCGTTGCCAAGGGCCGCTGGCAGGGCCTGGCCGGCATGGCCAACCTCTACCTGAACGATGCCGACGCACAGGAATTCATCGATGCCGGCGACAAGGAGAAAAGCGAGCACGACAACATGGCTGGCGCCCTGGCCTATTACCTGACGGCCGCACGCCTGGACCCGAAGAACGCCTATGCGTCCTACCAGGCCGGCGCCGCCCTGGCCTCGATGGAGAAGTTCGATCTGGCTGGCGACCTGCTCGACCAGGCCCGCGAGCGCGGTTTCTGGCAGGCCGTGATCCTGCGTGACGACGACGAGCTGGAGGGCATGAAGGACGCACCGGCCTACAAGAAACTACTGCAGAGCGCCGAGGCCAACTACGCCAAACAGGCCAAGGATGCCGGTGCGGCGGCGTTCAGCATCCCCGAAGGCAAGGCCCCGGCCGGCGGCTGGCCGGTGGTGGTGTGGCTGTCCGGCTACGGCACCGAAGGCAGCAAGGGCATTCGCATGCGTGAAGAACTGGTGGGCGAACGCGCCGTACTGGTGGGCGTGAACGGCACGCTCAAGCGCGACGAGGGCCAGTTCATGTGGCAGCAACACACGGTCGAGCCGACCGAGAAAGCCGTGGCGGCCGCGCTCAAGGCCCTGGAAAAGCAGACCCGCATCGACCGCTCGAACGTGGCGCTGATCGGCTTTTCCCAGGGCGCCGAACATGCGGCGCACCTGATCGCCGAATACCCGCAGCATTACAGCGGCGCGGTACTGCTGTCGCCGGGCGGCTTTCGCATTCCATTCGCCGTGCAGAAGGCCAAGGACAAGCGCATCGTGATCGTGCACGGCGCCAAGGAGCATTCGAGCAACCTGGAACTGACCGCAACCACGCAGAAGGCGTTCGAAGGCAGCAACCCGGTGCAAAGCCACGAACACCCGGCCGGGCACACCTTCCAGGATGACTGGGAAACGGCGTATCGCGGCTACCTCGATTACGCGTTGGGGCTGACCCCGGCGGGCTGACTACAGCGCGGCTTTCGCCAGCAAGGCTGGCTCCTGCAGAGTGGGGATAAACGGCAGGAGTCAGCCTTGCTGACGAAGAACCCTTCGAGATCTGTCCAAAAGTCCTACAGCAGGCCCCAAAAAACCATTCTATGCTTGCACCTGAGTTCGACGCCCCTGTGGCTCGAAGCTGGGGGGCTGTTATCGATGCACCGGGGCGCCGCAAGCCAATCCCGACACCGATACAGCCCCTCTTTTTTTTGCCTCAGCGCAGCCCCAACTGCCCCCGCAGGTAGTCATACAGCCCCGACGCACTCTTGCGATAGCCATCGGCCGTCAGGTGCACCAGGTCGCCTCGCGCCAGCCCCTCTGCCTGCCACCGCGCAATCGAGCACTCCCCGCCCATGTAGGCCTGCCAGTCCCAGAACAGCACGTTGGCCTGGCGTGCCACCTGGCGCTGGATCTGCACCACCTGCGGCAACGACTGCGGGCGCCGCGTCGCGCAGGTGCGCGCGCCACGCTGCTTGATCGAGTCCGAAGGCCCCACCAGCAGGATCACCGCCCGTGGCTGCACCCGCTTGAGCTGGGCCACGGTACGGCGCAACTGGTCACGGTACTTGGCCATGTCCAGGGTGTTGTCGAACGCCTCGTTGGTGCCATAGGCCAGAATGATCAGGTCCGGGCGCAGGGCCTTGAGGTTTTCCTGCCAGCCAGCCTGCCATTTGTCCTGCACCTCCAGCCGCGCACCGTTGATACCCAGGGCCGAATAGGTCACCCCGGCGTTCTTCTGGCCCTGGATGTACCAGCCACCCAGCACCGTGCCCGGGTGGGCATTCAGGCTCATGTCCACCGGCAGGCTGATGCTGTTGAGCGGCGGGCTGAAGCGCCACTGCCCGTTGCTTGCGGCCAGCATCACGCGGCGCGCCGCGTTCTGCCCGCCACGGGCGGTAAGGCTGCTGTTCTCCCGCGCCTGGTACAGGGCCGAGATACGGTAGCGCTGGGCACTGGGCTCGCGCGCCTCCAGGCGCACGCTCGGGTTCGCCGCCAGCGGTACCGACAGGTAGCCCCCCAGCGGGAACTGGGTGCTTTGCTGGTTGCGCGCCGACACCAGCTCCCACTGGCGCCTGGCCGTCTTGAGGATCAGGTTGTCGTAGCGCGTGCCAGGTACCGGTGTCGCCGCCACAAAGCCTATGCCGCCATCGCCGTACTGCGACTGCAGCAGGCGACGCATCTCGCCGCTGAACAGGTCGGCGGCAGTGTGCGAATCTCCGAATTGCACGATATTGACCGGTGTGCGACTGGAGGTGCGCAGCTTGCCGGCCAGCACCGCAAGGTTGCCGTCACGGCTGCCGGTCGCCTTCTGCTGCACGGCGAGGGGGCGCGCGGCCGGCGCGTTGACCGCCGCCACCGGGCTGCAGCCCGGCAGCGCGCAGATCAGCGCCGCCAGCACCAGGATGTTGTGCGCTCGGCGCATGCTCAGTGTCCCGTTACGGTCAGGCCCGGGAAGGCGATCATCGACAGTACCTGCTCGGCGATCAGCTTCTGGCCCGTGGTGGTGAAGTGGATGCCGTCGTCGACACGGGTCTTGACCCGTTTGCCCTGGCTGTTCTGCAGGGTATAGGAGAACTCGTCGGCCTGGTAACCGAGCACGCCGTTGGCCGACACGTAATGCTGCTGGTACAGCTGCGCCTGGCTTTCATACAGCCCGCTGAGATAGGCCATGGCCGTCGACAACCTGGGCTTTTGCATGTTGGGCGGGCCGACCCAGATCACCTGCACATTGTGCGCGCGGGCCTCGTCCAGGATCCGGTCGATGCGCTTGCGGTACAGCGCCTCCCACTCAGGCGATTTGAAGCGCAGGAACGGCTTGCCCTTGGACTCGGGCATGTCCCACGGGTCGTTCGGGCCCAGGAACACCACCATCAGGCGGATGTTGGGGTGATTCTGCAGCGTGTCGGACACCGTCTGCGGCCAGTTGAAAAAACCGGGGTACGCCAGGCCCGTGCTCTGGCGGCTGAGGTTGACGCTCTTGATCTGGTAGCGCTTGAGCAAGGTGTTGGCCAGGTGCGGCGCCACGCCCTGCATCAGCGAGTCGCCCACCAGGAACACTTCGTCGCCAGCCGCCAGGCTCACGGCCTTGGGCGGCTGCCCCGGCACCAGCGGTTGCGCCGCCACCTTGACCGGTTGCGCGGCGGGCGCCTGCGCCACAACCGGCTGCACTGTCGCTGGCTGCACTGCAGGGGGCCTGGCCGCAGGTGTCGGCGCCACCACCGGTACCTTGGCAGGCGCCGGCGCCTTGGCATGCGGCTGCGCCAGGTCAACCAGCACCACCGGCATACTGGGCGGCAGCTCGACCGTCGGCACGCCCTCGGCCTGGGCCAGCAGGGTCTGGCGCTCCAGGCTGTCGATGAAGCTGCTGCGCGCATCCCCCAGGGCCTGGGTCAGGTTGCCGCCCAGGCGCCACGCCTGGCTCTGCCCTACCCAGGGCAGCTCGCAGCTCTGGTGGTACTTCTGCTGGCAGTACAGGCTGATGGAGTTCTGGTTCAGCCAGAACAGCAGCAAGGTGGTGACCAGGATCGCGTACAGCACCTTGGCCGCGCCCATTTGCGCCTTGAACAGCTGACCGGTACTAGAAGCTTGCATAGATGAACCCCGGCACGCCCGATTGCGAAGCGAAGATGACCAACGACACGAACAGCCCCAGCGGGATCGGGTAGAGCTGCCAGGGCAGCCGGCTGCTGGCGGCAAAACCCTGGCGCAGCAGCGCCAGCACCTGCGGGTACACCGCGATATACAGCACGCAGCCCAGCAGCAGCAGGCCGGTGGTGCTCAACAGCCCGCCCAGGCTCAGGCCGGCGATGCCGCCGAGCATGTCCAGCGCATCATCCAGGCTCGCGCAGCGAAAGAAGATCCAGGCGAAGGCGACGTAGTGGAAGGTCAGCAGGCGCGCCAGCACATCCGCGCCCGGCCAGCGCATCGGTTGTGGCAGCACATAGGTTGAGGCCTTGTACAGCGCCAGCCCCACGCCGTGCAGCGCACCCCAGATGATGAAGTTGAGGCTCGCGCCGTGCCACAGCCCGGAAACCAGCATCGCCAGCAGCATGTTCAGGTTGCCGCGCCATACGCCCTGGCGGTTGCCGCCCAGCGGGATGTACACGTAGTCGCGAATGAAGGTCGACAGGCTGATGTGCCAGCGCCCCCAGAACTCCTTGAGGTTGCGGGCCGCGTAGGGCGCATTGAAGTTGGCCGGCAGGCGAAAGCCCAGCAGCAGCGCCACACCGGTCACCAGGTTGGTGTAGCCGCTGAAGTTCAGGTAGATCAGCAGGCTGTAGCCGTACACGCTCAGCAGCAGTTGCTCGGCGCTGAAGCCGCTTGGGGTCTCGAACACCGGGTCGACCCACTCGCTGCCCAGCCAGGCACTGAAGAAGAACAGCTTGACCACCGCCAGCGCAATCAGCCCCAGCGCCCGTTGCGGCTCCAGCACCTGGCGGATCTGCGCCGGGCGAATCTGCGGCAGCATGTGCGCGGCGCGGTTGACCGGGCCAGCCACCAGGCTGGGGAAGAAGGCCAGGTACAGGGCCAGGTCCAGCGGCGCGGCCGGGGCCATTTCACCGCGGTTGATCGACACCAGGTAGCTGACCGAATGGAAGGTGTAGAACGACAGCCCGATCGGCAGCAGCACCTCCAGCACCGGCAGCGAGACGTCCAGGCCCAGGTCGGCCAGCGCGGCCTGCACGCCCCCCACGAAGAATTCCTGGTACTTGAAGACATAGAAGCAGCCCAGCACCAGCAGCAACACCATCAGGTAGGTGAAGCGCCGTCCGGGATATCGCGCGCTGAACAGCCCCAGCAGGGAGACCAGCAGGGTGTAGCCGAGCAGGATGTACAGCGAATCGAGGCTGAAGCTTGCGACCAGCGCATAGCTGCCCGCCAGCAGCAGGACGTTCTGCAGGCGAACGCTCCAGCAAAGGCTCCAGTAGACCGCGAAAAACAGAGTGAAGCAGAGGCCGAACTCGATCGAAAGAAAGCTCACAACGTAGTCCATTACGCGACATGGAAGGGGGGACCCTGACCCGGATACAACCCGCGGCGCAGAGCGGGCGCGATTATGGCAGACAGCAGTGAGCCCCCACAATGCAAGCGGTGCAGGAAAATCAAGCCTGTTCCCACGGCATTTATGCAACAGAATGCGACGAAAGATCACAGGCGCTGATTTGCTCCCCCTGCCCTGCTCTGCTAGTGTCGCGCCGTTCAAACCGCCACCAGAGACAGCCGCCATGGCCCGAAAAAAAGCTGCCATTGACTTCGAGCAATCCCTTGCCGACCTGCAAGCGCTGGTCGAACGCCTGGAGAACGGCGAACTGTCGCTGGAAGACTCGCTGACCGCCTTCGAGCAAGGCATCGGCCTGACCCGCGATTGCCAGAGCGCCCTGACCCAGGCCGAGCAGAAGGTCCAGGTGCTGCTGGAGCGCGACGGCGAGTTGCGCGCCGAGCCGTTCGACGCGGAACAGCCAGAATGATTGCCGCCTACCAGGCCCGTTGCCAGGCCCAGGTGGATGCCGCGCTGGAAACCCTGTTCCACGCCCCCTCGAGCGAACTCGAGCGCCTGTATGCCGCCATGCGCTACAGCGTGATGAACGGCGGCAAGCGGGTACGCCCGCTGCTGGCCTATGCCGCCTGCGAGGCGCTGGGTGGCGCCAGCAGCGATGCCGACGGCGCCGCCTGCGCGGTCGAGCTGATCCACGCCTATTCGCTGGTGCATGACGACCTGCCGGCAATGGACGACGACGACCTGCGTCGCGGCCAGCCCACCACCCACAAGAAATTCGACGAGGCCTGCGCGATCCTGGCCGGCGACGGTTTGCAGAGCCTGGCCTTCAGCGCCCTGCTCGACCCGCGCCTGAGCCCGCAGAGCGATGCCATTCGCCTGGCCATGGTGCAGGCCGTGGCCCAGGGCGCCGGCCCCGCCGGCATGGTCGGTGGCCAGGCCATCGACCTGGGCTCGGTGGGGCTCAAGCTCGATCAGACCGCGCTGGAATACATGCACCGGCACAAGACCGGCGCGCTGATCGAAACCAGCGTCAAGGTCGGCGCCCTGGCCAGCGCGCGGGCCGATGCCCAGACGCTTGCGGCCTTGCAGCAGTATGCCCAGGCCATCGGCCTGGCGTTCCAGGTGCAGGACGACATCCTGGATGTCGAGAGCGATACCGCGACCCTGGGCAAGCGCCAGGGCGCAGATATCGCCCGCGACAAGCCGACCTACCCGGCATTGCTGGGGCTCGAAGCCGCCAAGGCCTACGCGCTGGAACTGCGCGACCAGGCGCTGGCAGCGCTGGCTGGGTTCGATGACAAGGCCGAGCCGCTGCGGGCGCTGGCGCGGTACATCGTCGAACGCCGCAGCTGACCGCAGCGGCCCTTCGCCGGCAATGCCGGCTCCTGCATAGAACCCTGTAGGAGCCGGCATTGCCGGCGAAACGCACACCACATACCTCAATGGGCAGCCTTCACCGCAATAAGGTAAACTGCCGCCTCATCACACCTATAACGATTCGCCTGATGCCCACGACGTTTCAAGAGATCCCCCGCGAACGCCCGGTCACGCCGCTGCTTGACCGTGCCGATACGCCAGCCGGCCTGCGTCGTCTGGCCGAAGCCGACCTGGAGAAACTGGCCGACGAACTGCGCCAGGAGCTGCTCTATAGCGTCGGCCAGACCGGCGGGCACTTCGGTGCCGGCCTGGGCGTCATCGAACTGACGATCGCCCTGCACTACGTCTTCGACACCCCGGACGACCGGCTGGTGTGGGATGTGGGCCACCAGGCGTATCCGCACAAGATCCTCACGGGTCGGCGCGAACGCATGCACAGCCTGCGTCAGAAGGACGGCCTGGCCGCCTTCCCGCGCCGCGTCGAGAGCGAGTACGACACCTTTGGCGTCGGGCACTCCAGCACCTCGATCAGCGCCGCGCTGGGCATGGCCATCGCCGCCCGCCTGCAGAACCAGGCACGCAAGTCGATTGCAGTGATCGGTGACGGCGCGCTCACCGCCGGCATGGCCTTCGAAGCGTTGAACCACGCCCAGGAAGTCAACGCCGACATGCTGGTGATCCTCAACGACAACGACATGTCGATTTCGCGCAATGTCGGCGGCCTGTCCAACTACCTGGCCAAGATCCTCTCCAGCCGCACCTATGCAAGCATGCGCGAGGGCAGCAAGAAGGTGCTGTCGCGCCTGCCCGGCGCCTGGGAGATCGCCCGCCGCACCGAAGAGTATGCCAAGGGCATGCTGGTGCCCGGCACCCTGTTCGAAGAGCTGGGCTGGAACTACATCGGCCCGATCGACGGCCACGACCTGCCTACCCTGATCGCCACCCTGCGCAACATGCGCGACCTCAAGGGGCCGCAGTTCCTGCACGTGGTGACCAAGAAGGGCAAGGGTTTCGCCCCGGCCGAGGTCGACCCGATCGGCTACCACGCGATCACCAAGCTCGAACCGCTGGACGCCCCGGCCACCGCGCCGAAAAAGGCCGCCGGGCCGAAGTACTCGGCGGTGTTCGGCCAGTGGCTGTGCGACATGGCCGCCGCCGACCAGCGCCTGGTGGGCATCACCCCTGCCATGAAGGAAGGCTCGGACCTGGTGGCCTTCAGCGAACGCTACCCCGAGCGCTACTTCGACGTGGCGATTGCCGAGCAGCACGCGGTGACGCTGGCGGCGGGCATGGCCTGCGAGGGCGCCAAGCCGGTGGTGGCGATCTATTCGACCTTCCTGCAGCGCGCCTACGACCAGCTGATCCATGACGTGGCGGTGCAGAACCTCGACGTGCTGTTCGCCATCGACCGCGCCGGCCTGGTGGGCGAAGACGGCCCGACCCACGCCGGCAGCTTCGACCTGTCGTTCCTGCGCTGCATCCCCGGCATGCTGGTGATGACCCCCAGCGACGAGAACGAACTGCGCAAGATGCTCAGCACCGGGCACCTGTACAACGGCCCTGCCGCCGTGCGCTACCCGCGTGGCAGCGGGCCGAACGCGACGATCGACGGCGACCTTGAGCCGCTGGAGATCGGCAAGGGCGTGATTCGCCGCCAGGGCAGCAAGGCCGCCCTGCTGGTGTTCGGTGTGCAACTGGCAGAAGCGCTGAAGGTGGCCGAAAACCTGGATGCAACCGTGGTCGACATGCGTTTCGTCAAGCCGCTGGATGAAGCGCTGGTGCGCGAGCTGGCTGGCAGCCATGACCTGCTGGTGACCATCGAAGAGAACGCCATCATGGGCGGCGCCGGCTCTGCGGTCAGCGAGTTCCTGAGCGCTGAAGGCGTGCTCAAGCCGATGCTGCACCTGGGCTTGCCGGATGTGTACGTCGAGCATGCCAAGCCGGCGCAGATGCTGGCCGAATGCGGGCTGGATGCTGCCGGGATCGAGACTTCGGTGCGTCAGCGGTTGCAACTGCTGGGCCTTTAGACCCTTTCGCCAGCCAGGCTGGCTCCTGCCTGCAGGAGCCAGCCTGGCTGGCGAAGGGCGCATCAGCCCAGCTGACGCGGTACCCGGTACAGGTAAAGGATCACCACGCTGGCGATGGCCAGCAGAATCTGCGGCACTCCCTCCAGGCCCACGAACACCGACAGTGCGGCCACCCACGCCGGCAAGCAGGCAAACAGCATCGACACACGGCGAACCCGCGCCAGCTCTATCCAGGCCGCCGGCTCTTCAGCGCTGTTCAGCGCCTTTTCAGTGGCAATCAACGCACGCTTGTAGGCGCTGAAACGCGGCAGGCTGAAGAACATCGAGGCCAGCCCGGCCAGAAACACCGGCATCACCAGCAGCGGGACACGCGCCACGCTGCCTCCGAACGCCCAGCCGAACACCAGCAGCGGCGCCAGGGCAATCGCGAAGAACTGCCACCAGGCGAACGCCAGCCGCCGCTTGACCTGACCGCGGGTCACGCCCGACCGGCCTCGCCCTGGTGCTCGTTGCCCATCATGTGGCCGAGCTTGCCGGCCTTGGTGGCCAGGTAGTGCTTGTTGTGCGGATTGTGCCCGGTGTGCAGCGGCACGCGCTCGGCTACCGCAATGCCCATGGCGGTGAGGGCTTTTACCTTGCGCGGGTTGTTGGTCATCAGGCGCAATGACGTGACGCCCAGGTGCTCGAGCATCGGCTGGCACATGGCGTAGTCACGCTGGTCGGCGGCAAAGCCCAGGCGCTCGTTGGCCTCGACGGTGTCGGCGCCGCCGTCCTGCAGTTCGTAGGCGCGAATCTTGTTCAGCAGGCCGATGCCACGGCCCTCCTGACGCAGATACAGCAGCACGCCACGGCCTTCGCGGGCAATGGCCTGCAGAGCGGCCTCCAGCTGCGAACCACAGTCGCAGCGCTGGCTGAACAGCGCATCGCCGGTCAGGCATTCGGAATGCAGGCGCCCCAGTACCGGCTCGCCATCGGCTACATCACCCAGGCTGAGCACAACGTGCTCGCGGCCGGTGGCTTCGTCGAGAAAACCATGCATGGTGAACGTGGCAAAGGGGGTGGGCAGCTTGGAAGCGGCAACAAAGACGACGGGCACCTTGTGCTCCTGATCAATAACGTGAAATTTGATGTGCGCCGATTGTAACAGCAGCGTAAGGCAGGTGCTTAGGCTGAATTCTTGGGCAAACAGATCGAGAAGTTAGATGCTGGCACGTGCGCCCTGCCCGGAATCGGGAACGGATACGGCTGCTGCCAGCGCTCGAAGATCTCGCGCAATTCGCCGCTGGCGATCAATTCGTCCATGCGCCGATCGAACAGCGCCCGGAGCGCACAGGCCTGCTCGGTCCTGGCAAAGGCCAGGTACAACGGCAACTCGGCGATGTGGGTGCGGCGGAACCGGGCCTTGTCACGGGCCTGGTTGTACACGTAGTCCACCTCGGTCTGGGCATCGATGTAGAAGTCCACACGCTTGAGTTCGAGCATCGGCAGGATGCCGTCGCGCCGCTGCACCTCGCGAAACTCCTTCACATCGGGCAGGTAGCGCTGGTACTCGTAGCCACGCACCCAGGAGAGCTTGTAGCGGCCGATGGTGGCGGCGCTCGGCACCGGCAGGCTGGCCAGCCCCAGAGCGTAGATATGGTCCTGGTCGAAGGCGTTGCGCGGGTAGAGGTAGTCGTTGCTTTCCTGCTCGTAGGAGCCGACCCAGGCATCGGCCTCGGCGCGCTTGACCAGGCCCACGGCGCGGCTGTAGGGCACGCTGATGGCGAGCACCTTGACCCCCGCCGGCTCGAACACCTTGCGCAGCACGTCCCAGGCCATGCCGCGCCCTTCGACGTCGGTGTAGTCCGGCCAGATCTCGCTGGCCAGGCGCACCTCCTGCGGCAACGCGGTCGGCTCGCCAGCCCAGGCAATGCCGCCACCCAGCGCCAACACCAGCAGCAACACTCGCCATGCGCGCATCAGGCCACTCCCTTCAGGTGAAACTCCACACCAGCGCCTGCATGCCCAACCAGGCGAACACGCCGGCCAGCACGTCATCGAACATGATGCCGAAACCGCCATGCACATGCCGGTCGATCCAGCGGATCGGCCACGGCTTGAGTATGTCGAAGAAGCGGAACATCAGAAAGCCTGCCAACAACCATAGCCAACCTTCCGGTACCAGCCAGAGGGTTATCCACATGCCGACCATCTCGTCCCAGACGATGCCCTCGTGGTCATGCACGCCCAGGTCGTCGGCGACCTTGCCGCACAACCATACGCCGAACAGCATGGTCAGCCCCAGCATCAGCCAGTAGCCCCAGTCGGGCAGCATCTGCCACAGCGGGATGAACGGCACGGCCACCAGCGAACCCCAGGTGCCCGGCGCCTTGGGCAGGGTGCCGGAGCCGAAGCCGAAGGCCAGAAAATGCCAGGGGTTGCGCCAGACTGAAGGCGGCACGTTTTCTGCCGGCACCTGATTGGGGTGATCGGTCACGGTGTCTCCCTAAAAATGTTGATAACCCCGCGTGCGCGGGGTGATGTCCGCCCCGGCGTGGTCACGCAGGCTGACGCCGCTGCCCGCCTCCACCCGACCGACCACGTGCACCGGCCAGCCGGCAGCCTGCAGGCCGGCCAGGTGCGCGGGGGGCAAGGTGAAGGCAATCACGTAGTCGTCGCCACCGGTGAGCGCGGCCTGTCGCGCACCTTCCAGGCCCAGCAGGCCCTGCAGCGCCGCACCCAGCGGCAGCTGTTCGAGCGACAGCACAATCGACACGCCCGAGGCCGTGGCAATGTGTCCGCAATCGGCCAGCAGGCCATCGGAGATATCCAGCGCCGCGCTGGCCTTGCCTCGCAGCGCCTGACCCAGCGCCAGTTGCGGTGGCGGCGACCAGTAGTGCGCCAGCAGCGGCTCGGCCAGCGCCACCGCCGCCTCGCGTTCGCCAAGCACCAGCGGCAAGGCCCCGGCGGCGTTGCCCAGCTCACCGCCGACACACACCAGGTCACCAGGCTGCGCACCGCTGCGCGTCAGGGCCTGGCCGGCAGGCACGCGGCCGAACACGGTCATGGTCAGGCTCAGCGGCCCATGGGTGGTGTCCCCGCCTACCAGGCTCAGGCCGCATTGTCGGGCCATCAGGTTCAGACCCTGGGCATAGGCCTTCAGCCAATCGGCGTGAACCGTCGGCAGGGTCAGGGCAAGGGTAAAGGCCACGGGGGTGGCGCCCATGGCTGCCAGGTCACTGGCAGCCACCGCCAGCGAGCGCTGGCCGAGCAGGAACGGGTCGCACACAGCCGGGAAATGCACCCCGGCCACCAGCGTGTCGGTGGACACGGCCAGTTGCTCGCCGGCCGGCAGCGCCAGCAGGGCGCAATCGTCGCCGATCCCCAGGGCGACCCCGTCGCCGGCCTGCGCACAGGGCGCGGCGGCGAAGTAGTGGCGGATCAGCTCGAATTCACCCATGGGCAGGCAGCGCCGCAATCAGCGCTTGAACGCCTTCACTTCGGCTTCGCGCAGCCGCGGTGCGAGCTTGTCGAGCACACCGTTGACGAACTTGTGCCCGTCAGTGGCGCCGTACACCTTGGCCAGCTCGATACCTTCGTTGATGACCACGCGATAAGGCACGTCGACCCGCTTGATCAGCTCCCAGGTGGACAGGCGCAGCACCGACAGCTCGACCGGATCGAGCTCTTCGAGCACGGTGTCCAGGCAAGGCGCGAGGGCCTTGTCGATTTCTTCCTTGATCGCCGGCACGCCGTGCAGGATCTCGCGGAAGTAGGCACCGTCGACATCGGTGAAATCGTTATCGACCCGGAACTGCGCTTCGATCTCGTTCAGCGAGTGCTTGGCCATGTGCCACTGGTACAGCGCCTGGGTCGCGAGCTTGCGGGCTTCGCGACGCTTGGCGCTCTTGGAGGGCTTGCCAGCATCCGCAGGTTTTGGATCGCGCGGGTTGAAACGATCGCTTTCGTCGCTAATCACTTGGCCTCCAACTGCGCCAGCAGGCTGACCATTTCCAGGGCGGACAGGGCCGCTTCGGCGCCCTTGTTGCCGGCCTTGGTGCCGGAACGCTCGATGGCCTGTTCGATCGAATCGACGGTCAGGACACCGAAGGCAACCGGCACGCCGAACTCCATGGACACCTGGGCCAGGCCCTTGGTGCATTCGCCCGCCACGTATTCGAAGTGCGGGGTGCCACCACGGATCACGGCGCCCAGGGCGATGATCGCAGCGTATTCGCTCTGCTGGGCGACCTTCTGTGCCACCAGCGGAATCTCGAACGCACCCGGTGCACGGATGATGGTGATGTCGCTTTCGCTCACGCCGTGGCGAACCAGGGCATCAACGGCACCGCTTACCAGGCTTTCGACGACGAAGCTGTTGAAGCGGCCAACCACCAAAGCATAGCGACCTTTGGGGGCAATGAAGGTACCTTCGATGGTCTTCAGGGACATTGCGGGGTTCTCATCTTAAAGAGCCAGGCCGCAACGGTGCGGCCTGTGGGAGTTTTGTTCCGGATCAACAGCGGGAAACCAGCCCCTGCTTTATTCGGAGGGCACGTATTCTACAACTTCCAGATCGAATCCGGATATCGCATTGAACTTCATTGGCGAACTCATCAGGCGCATCTTGCGTACGCCCAGGTCGCGCAGAATCTGCGAACCGGCACCCACGGTGCTGTAGGTGGTGGGTGTCTTGGCCTGGCTGCTGTCGGCGCTTTCGCGGATATGCGCCAGCAGCACGTCGCCGTCCAGCGGGTGGCCGAGCAGCAGCACCACGCCGCTGCCGGCCTCTGCCACGGCGCTCATCGCGGCGCGCAGGCTCCAGCGGCCGGGCTGCTTGACCAGCAGCAGGTCGCGCAGCGGGTCCATGTTGTGCACCCGCACCAGGGTCGGTTCCTCGGCGCAGATCTTGCCCAGGGTCAGGGCCATGTGCACGTCGCCTTCGACCGAATCGCGGTAGGTCACCAGGTTGAACTGACCCAGTTCGCTGTCCAGCGGCTGCTCGGAAATCCGCTGAATGGTACGTTCGTGGATCATGCGGTAGTGGATCAGGTCGGCGATGGTGCCGATCTTGATGTTGTGCTCGGCGGCGAACACTTCCAGCTCGGCGCGACGCGACATGGTGCCGTCGTCGTTCATCACCTCGCAGATCACCCCGCTCGGCTCGAAACCGGCCATGCGCGCCAGGTCGCAGGCCGCCTCGGTGTGGCCGGCACGGGCCAGGGTACCGCCGGGTTGGGCCATCAGCGGGAAGATGTGGCCCGGGCTGACGATGTCTTCGGCCTTGGCGTCCCGGGCGGCGGCGGCCTGCACGGTGCGCGCGCGGTCGGCGGCGGAGATACCGGTGGTGACGCCTTCGGCAGCTTCGATCGAAACGGTGAACTTGGTGCCGAAGCCCGAGCCGTTGCGCGGGGCCATCAGCGGCAGCTTGAGCAGCTCGCAGCGCTCGCGCGACATCGGCATGCAGATCAGGCCACGGGCGTGCTTGGCCATGAAGTTGATGTGTTCGGCCTTGCAGCACTCGGCGGCCATGATCAGGTCGCCTTCGTTCTCGCGGTCTTCGTCATCCATCAGGATGACCATTTTGCCCTGGCGAATGTCTTCGACCAGTTCTTCGATGCTGTTGAGCGCCACGCGGCACCCCCTTCTAAATCAGGATTTCAGGTAGCCGTTGGCGGCCAGGAAACTTTCGGTGATGCCACCCTTGCCCGGCTCGGCGGCCTTGTCGCCCAGCAGCAGACGCTCCAGGTAACGGGCCAGCAGGTCGACCTCAAGGTTAACCCGACGCCCGGTGCGATAGTCGGCCATGATGGTTTCAGCGAGGGTGTGCGGCACGATGGTCAGCTCGAACTCGGCGCCATCGACCTGGTTGACCGTGAGGCTGGTGCCATCGACGGTGATCGAGCCCTTGTGGGCGATGTACTTGGCCAGTTCGGCCGGCGCGCGCAGGCGGAACTGGATGGCGCGGGCGTTATCGCTGCGCGAGATGACCTCGCCGACACCGTCGACGTGGCCGCTGACCAGGTGGCCGCCCAGGCGGCTGCTGGGGGTCAGGGCCTTTTCCAGGTTGACCCGGCTGCCTACCTTGAAGTCGGCAAAGGCGGTGCAGTCGAGGGTTTCGCGGCTGACGTCAGCCCAGAAACCGTCGCCAGGCAGTTCGACGGCGGTCAGGCACACGCCGTTGACGGCGATGCTGTCGCCCAGTTTCACGTCGCCCAGGTCGAGCTTGCCGGTTTCGACATACACGCGCACGTCGCCGCCTTTGGGGGTGAGTGAACGGATGCTGCCGATGGATTCGATGATGCCGGTGAACATGAGTCCTCCTTCAGAACGGGTCGCGCAAGGCGCAGGCCGCGAATTATACGCCGGGCGCAGGCACAGGAATGGCAGTGACTCGCCAGTCATCGCCTACGGCGCGCATGTCGGTGATTTTGAGGGCCTGCGCTTCGCTCATTCTGGCCAGGGGCCAATCGAGCAATGGGCGGGCACTGGAGCCGAGAAACTTGGCAGCGATGAAGAGCTGGTATTCGTCCACCAGGCCCTGTTGCGCGAAGGCACCGGCCAGGCCCGGGCCGGCCTCCACCAGCACCTCGCTGGCACCACGCCGGGCCAGTTCGCGCAGCAGCGCGGGCAGGTCGACGTGCCCGTCGGTGCCGGGCAGGCTCAGTAGGTCATGGCCGGCCTCGGCGTACTGCGCAACTGGCGCGGCGGCCGTCACCACCAGCACCGGGCCGGCCTGGAAGAACGGCGCCGTCAGCGGCAGGCGCAGGCGCCCGTCAATGAGCACGCGCACCGGTGGGCGGGCCATCGCCAGGGCGGTGCTGTCGGCGTCCAGCCCAAGCTCGTCGGCGCGCACGGTCATGCGCGCGTTGTCGGCCAGCACGCTCTGGGCGCTGGTCAGCACCACGCTGGAGCGCGCGCGCAGACGCTGCACCGCCGAGCGTGCGGCCGGGCCGGTGATCCACTGGCTCTCGCCACTGGCCATGGCGGTGCGCCCGTCCAGGCTCATCGCCAGTTTGACCCGCACAAAGGGCAGGCCGTGTTCCATGCGTTTCAGAAAGCCCGGGTTGAGTGCGCGGGCCTCGGCCTCCAGCACACCGCTGGCAACCTCGATACCGACGTCGGCCAGGCGCTTGAGCCCCTGCCCCGCCACTTGCGGGTTGGGGTCCTGCATGGCCGCCACCACCCGCGCCACACCGGCCTTGACCAGCGCCTCGGCACATGGCGGCGTGCGCCCGTGGTGGCTGCACGGCTCCAGGGTCACATAGGCACAGGCGCCACGGGCCAGCTCGCCGGCCTGGCGCAGCGCGTGCACCTCGGCATGCGGTTCGCCGGCGCGTACGTGCCAGCCTTCGCCGACCACCTGACCGTCACGCACGATCACGCAACCGACCCGCGGGTTGGGGTGGGTGGAATAGAGACCCTTGCGCGCCAGTTCCAGCGCACGGGCCATGTAGTGGGCGTCGAGCACGTCGCGTTCGCTGGGCAGGCTCATTGCTTGGAAGGCTCGCGCGCCAGGCGGTCGATTTCTTCACGAAATTCGTCCAGGTCCTGGAAGCGGCGGTACACCGAGGCGAAGCGGATGTAGGCCACTTCGTCGAGCTTTTGCAGCTCGGCCATCACCAGTTCGCCGACGACCAGCGACTTGACCTCGCGCTCGCCGGTGGCGCGCAGCTTGTGCTTGATGTGGGCCAGCGCCGCTTCGAGGCGCTCGACGCTCACCGGGCGCTTTTCCAGCGCCCGCTGCATGCCGGCGCGCAGTTTTTCTTCGTCGAAGGGCTGGCGGCTGCCGTCGGTCTTGATCAGGCGCGGCAGCACCAGTTCGGCGGTTTCGAAGGTGGTGAAGCGCTCACCGCAGGCCACGCATTCGCGGCGACGGCGCACTTGTTCGCCCTCGGCAACCAGTCGCGAGTCGATGACCTTGGTGTCGTTGGCACCGCAGAAGGGACAGTGCATGGTGGCAGGCAACAAAAAAAGGGAGGGTCATGGTAGCGCATCCCACTGGCAAGACAAGCCAAAGCAGTTACCATCCAGTGAGGAAATATCCCCCCGAAGGAATTGATCATGCCCTTTAGAGCGCTCGTTGTGCTCAGTTTTGCCGCCCTGCTGGCCGCCTGCAGCAGCGATGAACCCAAGCCGGTGCTGGCCCCCAAGGCCCCGGTAGCGGCCAAGCAACCTGTGGCCCTGGGCCCGCTGCCGGCCTACCAGCGTGAAATCAGCGGCACCCTGCTTGGCATCCCGTCGGGCGCCGAGGTCGAGCTGGCGCTGCTGGTGGTCGACCCGCGCGGCCGCCCGCAACGCCTGCTGGCCAGCAGCAACCTGGACGCCAACGGCCAGGACCTGCCGTTCCAGCTGCGTTTCAACCCCGAGGCGTTCCCTGCCGGTGCGCGGGTGGAGCTGCGCGGGCGTGCCAGCCAGTCCGGGCAGCTGATCCTGCACCTGCAACCTGTGGCGGTCAGCAGCCCGCAAACCCAGGCCACCGGCCCGCTGCGCCTCGAAAAAGCGCCGTGACCGCGCCGATCCACCTGCAACAGGCGTTGAGCGGGCTGCTGGGGGACGCACGGCTGGTGGTCAGCGAGCTGCCGGCCTGCGACCTCAAGCTGTGGCTGATCGATGCGCACAACATGGACCGCGCGTTCAGCCCCGAGGAAACCCGGCGCATCCTGCACGAGCCGCCCTACTGGGCCTTCTGCTGGGCCAGCGGCCTGGCCATGGCGCGCTACCTGGCCGCCCGCCCCGAGTGGGTGGCCGGCAAACGCGTGCTGGACTTCGGCGCAGGCTCGGGCATTGCCGGCATCGCCGCCGCCCGCGCCGGGGCCCTTGAAGTGGTGGCCTGCGACCTCGACCCGCTGGCGCTGCAGGCAAGCCGCGCGAATGCCGCGCTCAACCAGGTGCAGTTGGGCTACTCCAGCGATTTCTTCGCCGAGGCCGACCGCTTCGACCTGGTGCTGGTGGCCGATGTGCTCTACGACCGCGCCAACCTGCCGCTGCTCGATGCGTTTCTCAGCCGCGGGCACCAGGCGCTGGTGGCCGACTCGCGGGTGCGCGACTTCCGTCACCCCCTGTACCGCCAGCTCGACACCCTGCACGCCCTGACCCTGCCAGACCTGGCCGAACCCCACGAATTCCGCCAGGTGAGCCTGTACCACGCCAGCCGCAGCGCTTTATAGTGTTGCCATTCAAGGATTTGCGAGAGTCGCGATGAGCCAGGAAACCCCGTACATCTTCAATGCCACCAGCGCCGACTTCGACCAGTCGGTGATCCAGAACTCCTACGTCAAACCCGTGCTCGTCGACTTCTGGGCCGACTGGTGCGCGCCGTGCAAGGTGCTGATGCCGCTGCTGGAGAAAATCACCGCCGAATACCGGGGTGAGCTGCTGCTGGCCAAGGTCAACTGCGATGTGGAACAGGACATTGTCGCGCGCTTCGGTATCCGCAGCCTGCCGACGGTGGTGCTGTTCAAGGATGGCCAGCCGGTCGACGGCTTTGCCGAGGCACGCCCGGAGTCGGAAATCCGCGCAATGCTCGAACCGCATGTGCAACTGCCGCCACCGGCGGCGGCCGACCCGCTGGTAGTGGCCCAGGGGCTGTTTGCCGAGGGACGCTTCAGCGAGGCCGAGGCGCTGCTCCAGGCCCTGCTGACCGAAGACAACAGCAATGCCGCGGCACTGATCCTGTATGCCCGTTGCCTGGCCGAGCGTGGCGAGCTGGGCGAAGCGCAGACCGTGCTCGATGCGGTCAAGAGCGATGAGCACAAGGCTGCACTGGCCGGTGCCAAGGCGCAGCTGACGTTCCTCAAGCAGGCCGCCAGCCTGCCGGACGTGGCCGACCTGAAGTCACGCCTGGCACAGAACGCCGAGGATGACGAGGCGGCGTATCAGCTGGCAGTGCAGCAGCTGTCGCGCCAGCAGTACGAGGCGGCGCTGGACGGGCTGCTGAAACTGTTCAAGCGCAACCGCGGGTATGAAGGCGGCCTGCCGCACAAGACCCTGCTGCAGGTGTTCGACCTGCTGGGCAACGAGCACCCGCTGGTGCTGGATTACCGCCGCAAGCTGTTTGCTGCGTTGTACTGAGGTCAACCGCCCGCTCCCACAAGGTTACCTACCCGCGCTGTGGGAGCGGGCTTGACCCGCGATGGGATCAACGCGGTGTTCAGCCGACCCAGTGATAGACCGGCGCATCCGCCCCGCTTTCCACCCTCACCTCGCTGCTATGGCGCAAACGCACCAGCAGGCGCTTGCCGGCCGCCGTATTGCCCGCCAACCCCTCCAGCGCCTCCAGCAACTGGGGCCCGTTCAACTGACCGGCCTTGCGCAACACCTCGCGCGCCGCCTGCCACACTGCATCGTCCGGGCGAACCGGCGCCGTCGGTACAGCAGCGGCAACCGCCGGCGCCCCGGCCGCCTGCAACTGCCCGCCCAGCTGCGCCCACTCATGGGGCTCCAGCTCCACGCTCAAATCCACCGGCCATTCGCCGATGTGTCCACGAATACGCACGTTCACACCCTCCACTCGATCAGGCGCCCATGCTCCCACGAAGATTCATCCAGCGACACTGGTACGCAGCCGACAAGTTGTTATAACATTTCGAAACTCTTTCAGCGCCTTCCGGAGTTCCGCCCATGCGTCGTCTGCTGCTTGCCTTGCCGTTCGCCCTGCTGCCCCTGAGTCTGGTTTACGCCCATGACGACCATGACCATGAGCATGGCAGCCTGGGCGCCCATGAACATGGCGTGGCGCACCTGAACGTCGCACTCGACGGCAATGCCCTGGAGCTGGAATTCGACAGCCCGGCGATGAACCTGGTGGGCTTCGAACATGCCGCCACTTCCGCCACCGACAAGGCCAAGGTCGCGGCCGTGCGCGCCCAGCTCGAAACACCCCTGGCGCTGTTCGGCCTGAACAAGGCAGCCGGTTGCAGCGAAACCGACCAGGACCTGCAAAGCCCGCTGTTCGGCGACAAGCCGGTGCATGACGAGGATGGCGACGCCCACGATCACGAACACAGCGACATCAACGTCCATTACAAACTCGAATGCACCACCCCGGCCCAGCTCACCCGCCTGGACCTGGCGCCACTGTTCAAGGCCTTCCCCGCCACCCAGAAGATCCAGTTGCAACTGGTGGGCCCCAATGGCCAGAAGGGCGTGGACCTGACCCCGACCCGCAGCGCGATCGACTTCTGACATGGGCCAGGCACTGATCGAACTGTCCCGGCTGGGTTTCGCCTGGCCCGGCCAGCCTGAGCTGCTGGACATCCCGGCGTTGCGCCTGCAGGCCGGCGAGTCGCTGTTCCTCAAGGGCCCCAGCGGCAGTGGCAAGACCACCCTGCTGGGCCTGCTGGGCGGGGTGCAGAAGGCCGACCGCGGCAGCATCCGCCTGCTCGGCCAGGAGCTGGGCGCGCTCAGCCAGGGCCAGCGCGACCGTTTTCGCGTCGATCATACCGGCTACATCTTCCAGCAGTTCAACCTGCTGCCGTTTCTGTCTGTACGCGAAAACGTCGAGCTGCCGTGCCGTTTCTCGCGCAGCCGGGCGCAACGCGCCGGCCAGCGCTACGGCAGTGTGGACAAGGCCGCCGCCAGCCTGCTCGCCCATCTGGGCCTGAAGGACCCGGCACTGCTGGCACGGCGCGCCGACAGCCTGTCGATCGGTCAGCAGCAACGGGTGGCCGCCGCCCGCGCGCTGATCGGCCAACCCGAGCTGGTGATTGCCGACGAGCCGACTTCGGCGCTCGATGCCGACACCCGTGAAGCCTTCATCCGCCTGCTGTTCGCCGAATGCCGCGCAGCCGGCTCCAGCCTGTTGTTCGTCAGCCACGACCAGAGCCTGGCACCGCTGTTCGATCGCCAGCTGTCGCTTGCCGAACTCAACCGCGCCGCGCGCCCTGCCAGCGACCTGGAGGCCTGATGTACCTGCTCCGCCTTGCCCTGGCGAGTCTCGCCAACCGCCGCTTCACTGCCCTGCTCACCGCCTTCGCCATCGCCCTGTCGGTGTGCCTGCTGCTGGCGGTGGAGCGGGTACGCACCGAGGCCCGCGCCAGTTTTGCCAGCACCATCAGTGGCACCGATCTGATTGTCGGTGCGCGCTCGGGCTCGGTGAACCTGCTGCTGTACTCGGTGTTTCGCATCGGCAACGCCACCAACAACATCCGCTGGGACAGCTTCGAGCACTACGCCAGCAACCCGCGGGTGAAGTGGGCCATCCCGATCTCGCTGGGCGACTCGCACCGCGGTTACCGGGTGATGGGCACCACCGAAGCCTACTTCGAGCATTACCAGTACGGACGCAAGCAGCACCTGCAGCTGGCCAGCGGGCGTGCCTTCGCCAGCGACCCGTTCGAGGTGGTGCTGGGCGCCGAGGTGGCCGACGCGCTGCATTACAAGCTCGGCGACAAGCTGGTGCTGGCCCATGGCGTGGCCGCCATCAGCCTGGTCAAGCATGACGACAAGCCGTTCACCGTGGTGGGCGTGCTGCAACGCACCGGCACCCCGGTGGACCGCACCCTGCACATCAGCCTTGGCGGCATGGAGGCGATCCACGTCGACTGGCACAACGGCGTGCCCGCCCGCGGCGCCGGCCGCGTCAGCGCCGAACAGGCCCGTGGCATGGACCTCACACCCAAGGCCATCACCGCGTTCATGCTGGGCCTGAACAACAAGATCAGCACCTTCACCCTGCAACGCGAGATCAACGAGTTTCGCGGCGAGCCGCTGTTGGCGATTCTGCCCGGCGTGGCCCTGCAGGAGCTGTGGAGCCTGATGGGCACCGCCGAACAGGCGCTGTTCGTGGTGTCGCTGTTCGTGGTGCTGACCGGCCTGATCGGCATGCTCACGGCGATCCTCACCAGCCTCAACGAGCGCCGCCGCGAAATGGCCATCCTGCGCTCGGTGGGTGCACGCCCCTGGCATATTGCAGGGCTGCTGGTGATGGAGGCGTTCACCCTGGCGCTGGCGGGGATTGCCGCCGGGCTGGGCCTGCTCTACCTTGGCATCGCCCTGGCCCAGGGCACGGTGCAGGCCAACTACGGCCTGTACCTGCCGCTGGCGCTGCCCAGCGCCCACGAGTGGAGCCTGCTGGGGATCATCCTCGGCGCCGCCGTGCTGATGGGCAGCATTCCGGCCTGGCGGGCCTACCGCCAGTCGCTGGCCGACGGTTTGTCCATTCACCTGTGAGAACGCCCGTGATACGTCGTGCCCTGCTGTTGTTGCTGTTGATTGCCCCGCCCCTGTGGGCGGGTGAGCCGCGCACGCTGGAATGGCCGCAATTGATCCCCGAGGGTGCACCGGTGATCGTGCCGCAGATGACCCCACTGCATGACCTTTCGCAGTTGAGCAACGCGCTGGCCGGCGAAAGCGGCCCGGCGGCGCAGCAGCAGGCGCCCGACGCGCCGGTGGTGAAGGCACTGGATGGCCAGCAGGTGAAGCTGCCGGGCTACATCGTGCCACTGGAAGTCAGCGAGGAAGGCCGTACCACCGAGTTCCTGCTGGTGCCGTACTACGGCGCGTGCATTCACGTGCCGCCCCCACCGTCGAACCAGATCGTGCACGTGTTCAGCGAAATCGGCATCAAGGTCGAGGAGCTGTACCAGCCCTACTGGATCGAGGGGCCGATGCAGGTCAAGGCTTCCAGCAGCGAGCTGGCCGAGGCCGGCTACCAGATGGAAGCCGAGAAGATCTACGCCTATGAACTACAATAGAAGCCCCGCGCCAGGGCGTTTGCGGTTTCATTGAGCTGCGTCAAGAATCACCGCCTGTCAGCTCCTTACCATTGGACACATTAAATTCTAAACGTCCTTTGGGAGCTTCCATGAACAAGTCCTTGCTCAGCGCCTCGCTCATTGCCCTCGCGCTTGCAGCCCCTGTTGCCCACGCCCACCAGGCGGGCGATTTCATTCTGCGTGCCGGTGCGATCACCACCGCACCGAACGAAGACAGCGGCGATATCAAGCTCGACGGCACCAAGGTTGGCGGCACCAAGGCCACCCTGGACAGCGACACCCAGCTGGGCCTGGCCTTTGCCTACATGCTGACCGACCACATCGGCCTGGAACTGCTGGCAGCCACCCCGTTCCAGCACGAAGTGGGCGTCAAGGGCCTGGGCGCGGGCCTGGACGGCAAGCTGGCGAACATCAAGCAACTGCCACCGACCCTGTCGCTGCAGTACTACCCGATGGAGCCGACCTCCAAGTTCCAGCCTTACGCCGGTATCGGTCTTAACTACACCCTGTTCTTCGATGAAGACCTGAGCAGCAGCCGCAAGGCCCAGGGCTTTAGCAACATGAAGCTCAAGGACTCGGTCGGCCTGGCCGGCCAACTGGGCATGGACTACATGCTGACCGACAACCTGCTGGTCAACGCCGCGGTCTGGTACGTGGACATCGACACCAAGGCCACCATCGACGGCCCAAGCGCGCTGGGCGTGGGCAAGACCAAGGTGAGCGTGGATGTGGACCCATGGGTCTACATGGTGGGTGTGGGTTACAAGTTCTGACCATGAAAAAGCCCCGATCATTCGGGGCTTTTTTTTGGCTGCGATTCCCGTCAGGGAGATACTGCCTGCAGGAGCCGGCGTTGCCGGCGAAGCTTTTTACGCTCAGCGCCCCAGCAGGTGCGCCAGCCCATCGGCCAGCGGCGTCGGCTCGGGCAGGTCGAAGCGCGCGAGCAGCCGCGCATTGTCGGCCCGCGAATGACGGATATCACCCGCGCGCGCCGGCCCGTGATTGACCTCGGGCAACGGCCCTACCACTTTGCGCAGTGCGTCGAGCAACTGGTTCAGCGTGGTGGCGCGGTTCAGCCCCACGTTCACCGCGCCCTCCTGCACCTGCGCCTGTTCCAGCGCCTGCACCAGCACCGCCACCAGGTCGGCCACATACAGGAAGTCACGGGTCTGCTCGCCATCGCCAAACAGGTTGATCGGCGTGCCGTTGAGGGCGCGCTCGCAGAAGATGCTGATCACTCCCGAATACGGCGACGACGGGTCCTGGCGCGGGCCGAAGATATTGAAGAAGCGGAACACCACCGGCTCCAGCCCATGCTGGCGACGATAGAAGTCCAGGTACTGCTCGCTGGCCAGCTTGTCCACCGCATAGGGGGTCAGCGGCGCCTTGGGCGTGTCCTCGTCGATGGCCTGGCCTTCACCGTTGTTGCCGTACACCGCAGCGCTGGAGGCGAACAGCACGCGCTTGATGCCGGCCACACGCATCGCCTCGCACACGTTCAGCGTGCCGATGAAGTTGCTCTGGTGGGTCCTGACCGGGTCTTCCACAGAGGCCTGCACCGAGGCCACCGCCGCCAGGTGCACCACGGCCTGGCAGCCCTCGACGGCCCGGGCCACCAGGGCGGCATCGGCCACGTCGCCCTCGATCAGTTGCAGGCGCGGGTTGTCCAGCTGCAGGTTCAGGCGCCGGCCGGTAGACAGGTCGTCGAGCACGCGCACCGCGTACCCCTTGGCCAGCAGCGCGTCGCTCAGGTGGGAGCCGATGAAGCCGGCCCCCCCGGTAATCAGGATAGGAGCATCAGCCATGACGATAGAACCGGTCCAGTAGGGTCGGCAGGCCGGCGCGCCAGGCACGCGGCTTGATGCCGAAGGTGTGGAGGATTTTCTTGCAGGCCAGCACTGCGTGCTGGGGTTCTTCGGCAGCATCCGGGCGGGCGGCGTGGGCCTGCGCAGTGGGCGCTTCGACGGCCAGCTGACGCAGTTGCCCGGCTTCGCTGAGGATCGCCTGACCCAGCGCCAGCGGCGTGGTCGCCTCGTTGCCGGCGTAATGGTAGGTGCCCCACAGTGGCGCGCCACAGTCCAGTTGCTTGAGCACCGCCAGGATCACCCGCGCTGCATCGTCGACCGGGGTCGGGTTGCCACGCCGGTCGTCGGCCAGCAGCAGTTCCTGCGAGTGCTCGGCGCGGGTCAGAAAACGCCCCAGCACGCCGTCGACGCTGTCGTCGAGCACCCAGCCAAAGCGCAGCAGCACGTGCTGCGGGCAGGTCGCGCGCACGCTCTGTTCGATGCGCCACAACGCCTGGCCACGTTGGCCGAGCGGTACCGGCTCGTCCTTTTCGCTGTAGGCCGTGGCCCGCGAACCGTCGAATACCCGGTAGCTGGAGGGTTGCAGCAAGATGATGTTGTGGTGCTGGCACAGTTCGGCCAGGCGCTCGACCGCACGCTCCTGCGAAGCCAGGCGCTGCTCGCTCACCGATTCGGCCTGGAACCAGTCGAAGTAGTAGGCCAGATTGATCAGCGCATCGGGGCGGGTGTCATCGAGCAGCTGGGTCAGGCTCGCGGCATCCCAGCCCTGGTCAGGTGGGCGCGGCGCCAGAAAGCCGATATCTTCCTCGGCCCCGAGGCGAATCAGCGCTTGCCCAAGGGCATTTCCACCACCCAACAGCATCAGGCGCATTCGCATAGAGTCAGCAGGTCCGGTCAGATAAATTGAGGGAAAGCGGATATTTTGCGGCTTCCAGCAAGCGAAGTCCAACGCGGGGCCGACTGACGCCAAAGTCTAGAGTGTGTCAGCGCAAAGTGTGACGGGTTCAACGTAGTTCAAGAAATAACCTGCGCGCCCACCAGAAATGCCCGACTGCATCTACTGTAAAAGCGTCAGCCTCGCTGGTTCATGTCGACTTGTCGACCCTTCACCCCGGGCAAGAGGACCGCTTCATGCCGATCAAGACGGCCGCACACGGACGTGAGCGTTGGCAATTCGACGAACCCAGCCCGGGCCGCGAGTGCCTGGTGGTCGAAACGTTCGACGGCTACAGCCAGGAAGGTCGCCTGCTGATCCCCGATATCGAGCACGCGCCGCCGCTGTTCATGCTCGGCGGCGCACGCAGCGACTTCACCCACCTCAACCCGCTGCTGTACCGCCTGCAGGCCCTGGGCATCGGCTCGCTGACCGGCAACCTGTCGGGGCACAGCCTGGCCAGCCTGCCGGGGGCCCGGGCGCCGTCGCTGCACACCAACCTGGCCGAGGCGCTGCGCTTCTTTCGCCACGTCGAGCATCGCTGCAACACCGTGATCGGCCACAGCCTGGGCGCAGCGCTGGCGCTGAAAGTGGCAGCGCACCATGCACGCCAGGTGAACAAGCTGGTGCTGCTGTGCCCGGCGGTCTATGCCGACAGCGCCTACGATGCCCCGTTCGGCCCGGCCTTCACCCGCGCCATCAGCACCCCGCACGGGTTTCTCGACAGCGACAGCTACAAGTTCCTGCGCAGCTATCGCGGCCAGGTGCTGCTGGTGCTGGGACAATACGATGGCCTGCTGGCCGCCCACCACGGGCGAACCCCGGGCACGTCGGCAGGCCATGTGGAAATCGACGGCATGCTGCGCTACAGCCCGATCCCGGCCGAAGTCATCCAGGCGCTGAGCGACACCCTACCCCCCGGGCATTTCGAACAGCTGACCCTGCCCGACTGCGACCACGGCATCGCCGCACACCTGCGCGCCCATCCGCCACAGGCCGGGGCCCTGGCGCAGCAGGTGGCGGCATTCATTCGCCGCTGAGCACGGCGCCCTTCACTCGATCTCGAACAGGCCGTTGCGAATCGGCCCGACGTTGAGCCGTGCGCGCACATCGTCATCGATGCGCGGGTCATCCGGGCGGTACAGCCGGACCTGGCGGTAGGCATTGATGCGGTTGATTTCCGGGCCCAGGTATTCCCACACCACGCGGGTACACGCCGGAGTGCGCCGGTCACCGCTGGAGACGCCGGTCTTGAGGCCGTTGAGCCGGGTGATGCGGCTCTTGAAGCTGGGAATCAGGATGGTCTGGCTCATCTCGTTGACCGTCAGCGATTCGTAGTCGATCAGAAACACCCGGTCCTGCAACTGAAAGGCCGCGCCCAGATAGCGGCAGCGCACCCAGTCTTCAGCCTGCACGTCGGTGCTGCTGGAGCGCTCCTGGCGTTCCTGTCGCTCGAACAGGAACGTGCCGCGTTCTTCGCGCAGGTGCACCAGCGACAGCAGGATGCTGCCCGGCACCGACATGCAGTTAGAATATTCGAAGTAGTAGCCGCAGTAGCGCGACAGATTGCCCTCGTGCTCGCGCAGCGGGCGCAGCAGTTCCAGCAACGGATCGGCCTGGGCCGGGCTGGCAAGCGCCGAGCTGCGCGCACCGATCAGGCGCGCGAACTGTTCTGGCGGCAGGCCCAGTTCGTAGTCCTCGACGCCGAAGAAGTCGCCGATGCGCTTGAGGTTGTACGCCGTCGGCTGGCTCTGCCCGCTCAGGTACTTGTTGAACTGCGCCCGGTTGATCGACAGCTGCCGGCAAACCTCGGAAATAGAGCGGTAATGGCTGCACGCCAGCTTGAGGTTGGGGCCCAGGTGTTGACTCATTGATCAGGTACCGATTGATGCGATAGGCGCCAGTTTAGCATCAGGTCGCATCAATTCAGAGCAACCCGCGAAATTGTAACGACGTTTGTCATGACCAACCATGCGCCCCCAGGCAAACGGCGCACGCCGTCAGCCACTGTCATTCAGAACAAGAACCGAGGTCACGCCATGCTCGAAGTGCTCAACGATTTCCTTTCGGGGAAGCTCCTTATCGTGCTTATCGTCGGACTGGGAAGCTATTTCACCCTGCGCTCGCGATTTGTGCAGTTTCGCCATTTCATCCATATGTTCGGCGTATTCAAGGAATCGTTGCGCGGCCAGGCGGGCCAGTTGAGTTCGTTCCAGGCACTGATGCTGAGCCTGGCCGGGCGCGTGGGTGCCGGCAACATCGCCGGCGTCGGTATCGCCGTGACCCTGGGCGGCCCGGGCGCGGTGTTCTGGATGTGGGTGACGGCGCTGGTGGGCATGTCCAGCAGCTTCTTCGAATGCACCCTGGCGCAGGTCTACAAGCGCGCCGACGGTGATGGCCTGTACCGCGGCGGCCCGGCCTACTACATCCTGCACGGCCTCAACCTGCGCGCCATGGCAGTGGTGTTCTCGGTGTTGCTGCTGGTGACCTACGGCTTCGCCTTCAACGGCCTGCAGTCGTACACCGTGACCCACTCGCTGCAGAACGCCTTCGGCTTCGCCCCGGAGCACACCGGGATTGCCCTGGCCGTGCTGCTGGCCATCGTGTTCCTGGGCGGGATCAAGCGCATCGCCTCGGTGTCCGACCTGCTGGTGCCGGTCAAGACCCTGGCCTACATCGGCGTTACCCTGTACGTGATCGGCAGCCAGATCGAACACGTGCCGGCCATGCTCGAAACCATCTTCAAGAGCGCCTTCGGCCTGGACCCTGCCTTCGGCGGCCTGCTGGGCAGTGCCATCGTGATGGGCGTCAAGCGTGGCGTGTTCGCCAACGAAGCGGGCCTTGGCAGTGCGCCCAACGTGGCCGCCGTGGCGGCAGTGAAACACCCGGGCGCCCAGGGCGTGGTGCAGGCATTCAGCGTGTTCCTCGATACCTTCGTGATCTGCACCTGCACCGCGCTGCTGATTCTGCTGTCGGGCTTCTACACCCCGGGCTTCGAAGGTGACGGCATCGTGCTGACCCAGAACTCGCTGGCTGCCGTGGTCGGTGACTGGGGTCGCCTGTTCGTCAGCGTGGCGCTGTCGCTGTTCGTGTTCACCTGCATCCTCTACAACTACTACCTGGGCGAAAACAGCCTGCAGTTTCTGACCCGCAACCGTGCGGTGCTGATGGTCTACCGTGCCCTGGTGCTGGCGCTGATCGTGTGGGGCTCGGTGCAGAACCTGTCGACCGTGTTCGCCTTCGCCGACATCACCATGACGTGCCTGGCCTTCGTCAACCTGATCGCCCTGGCGCTGCTGTTCAAGATCGGTCTGCGCGTGATGCGCGACTACGACGACCAGCGCAAGGCAGGCATCAAGCAGCCGGTATTCGACTCGGCCAGGTTCCCCGACCTGGACCTGGACACCCAGGCCTGGCCTGCTGTCCAGCCCGCTGAAAGCGCACGCCCTGCCAGCGTGGGCGAAGCTCAAGCTCAAGCTCAAGCTCAAGCGCAACGCTGAGCTACCCTGTGCCGCCGCCCCGTTCGCGGGCGGCAGCCGATTCGCGATGCCCCTTTTCTCACCTGCCTGGAATGCTCACCATGCGCGCGGTCAAGAACCTTCTCGTCCTCTACACCGGCGGCACCATCGGCATGCTGCAAACGCCCCATGGCCTGGCGCCGGCCGGTGGCTTCGAGGCACGCATGCGCGCCTGGCTGGACACGCACCCGACGCCACCCCGGGTGCACTGGCGCCTGCAGGAGATGTCACCGCTGCTCGACAGCGCCAACATGCAGCAGGCCAACTGGCTGGCCATGCAGGCGGCCATCGTCACGGCGGTGACGCGTGATGGCCACGACGGCATCCTGCTGCTGCACGGCACCGACACCCTGGCCTACAGCGCAGCAGCGTTGTCGTTCCTGCTGCTGGGGCTGGATGTGCCGGTAGTGCTCACCGGCTCGATGCTGCCGGCCGGCGCACCGCACAGCGACGCCTGGGACAACCTGCACGGCGCCCTGGCCCTGTTCGAAAGCGGCCTGCAAAGCGGCGTGCAGCTGTATTTCGCAGGCCAGTTGCTGCACGGCGCACGGGCCAGCAAACTGCGCAGCGAGGCCTTCGATGCGTTTGCCGCGCCGGCGCGCCACCGCGAAGGCAGCCGCGCCAGCGCGTTGCCCGCAGTACTCGGCTATGCCCAGCCGCGGGTGCCGGTGAAACTGGCGGTGCTGCCGGTGTACCCCGGCTTGCAGGCCGAGCAGGTGCAGGCACTGGTGGTGAGCGGCGTGCGCGGCCTGCTGCTTGAATGCTATGGCAGCGGCACCGGCCCATCGGAAGATGCAGCACTGATGCAGGCGTTGCAGAAGGCGCGCCAGGGTGGCGTGCTGATTGCCGCCATCAGCCAGTGCATCGAGGGCAGTGTGCTGTTCGATACCTACGCCGCCGGCAGCCGCCTGCGCGAGACCGGCCTGGTATCGGGCGGCGGCATGACCCGCGAGGCGGCGCTGGGCAAGCTGTTCGCCCTGCTGGGCGCGGGGCTGGACATCGACACCGCCGAGCACTGGTTCGCCCTGGACCTGTGCGGTGAACGGGTGGCCTGAGGCCCCGCGAAAAATGGCGGAAGGCAGCCGGAGTCGAACCTGCCCGGGAACGGCTGCCGTCCCCAACCGGGTTTGAAGCCCGGCCGCGCCACCGGGCGCGATTGCCTTCCTTGAATTCAGTTGTCGCCCGGTTGAGCCAGGGCATTGTCGCGGCGAATGCGGCGCTGGTCGCCCAGGCGCCGGGTCAGGCCGATGCGATCGAAGTATTCCAGCACCTGGATGCTGCGCTTGCGCCCGATACCCAGCGCATCACGAAAAACCGTCACCTGCACCTCATCACCCGCCATGCGCAACAGCATAGCCGCCATTTGCCGCACTGTGGCCTCGGGATAGAACAGATCGCGCACCACCTGGTGCACCTGGCCCAGACGCGCCATCTTGCGCAGCAGCAGCCGTACCTCGGCTTCTTCGCTGCCGGTGGCGCGGGCCAGGTCGCGCACCCAGGGCGGATCGAAACGCGCCGCCAGCAGCAACGGTTGCACCTGTTGCCAGAGCGCCGTGTCGGCCTCGTTCAGGCGCGCCTGGTGCGTGGGCAGGTGCAGCCACGGGCCGCTGCTGGCAATCGCCTGCTCGCCCAGCAACTCGTCCACCAGGCTGATGAACGCCGGCCGCTCCAGTGCCAGGCTGGCGAAACGGCGCAGGCGGTCGCGGTCAGGGCCGAGCTGGTCGGGTTCGAGCTCGTGAAAACGCGCCAGTTGCGCCAGCACCCGGGCCTTGAGCGCCTGCCATTGCGTCGTGTCGAACAGCAGCGGCCCCTGCCGCGTGGCCACCACCTGCACCTGCGCATCCAGCCGCCAGTGGCTGCGCAAGCGATTGAACTGGCGCTCCAGGCGCTGCGGGTCGAGCCCGCCCGTGCCTTGCGCAAGCAGCGCCGGCAAGGCCTGTTCCAGGCTGTCGGCCGCCGCCAGTGCCTGCAGCTGCGCCAGCCGCTGCGGGCTGCGGCGCTGGCGGGCCGGGGCGAATGGATCGAGTACGCGCCCGCCGCCAAGGGTGCGCTGGGCACTCTGGTCGCGCAGCACCACGGGGTCGCCATGCACCGCCTGCACCGGCGCGTTGACCAGCAACTGCGCGAACATGCGCGCCCCGGGCGCCAGCCGCTCGCCTTCCAGCAATGCGACGCGGGCGGTGACGTCCTGGGTGCCCAGGTGCAGGTGCACCGGGCTGAAATGCTCGAGTGCACGGGCTTCCCCGGCCAGCAGGTGCAGTTCGATATCCAGCCGCTGAGTAGGCGCATGCAGCCACTCGGCCAGCAGCCAGTCGCCGCGGTGGATTTGCTCCAGCGCCAGCCGCTCGGCGCTGATGTTCAGGGCCACGCGCTGCCCGGCGAAGGCCTGGGTCGCGACCTGGTTCTGCGCGTGCAAGCCGCGCACCCGCACCGGTTTGCCCGCCTTGCCCAGCAGCAGGCTGTCGCCCACCTGAACCTGCCCGGACAACGCGGTGCCCGTGACCACGATACCGGCCCCGGCCACACTGAAGGCCCGGTCGATGGCCAGGCGAAAAGCGCCACCCTGGCTACGCGGCTGCAGGGCGTGCTGCGCGGCGAGCAATGCCTGACGCAGTGCCTCGATACCCTGGCCGCTGACACTCGACACCGCGAACTGCGCCGCCCCGGCATACGGTCCCGGCGCAAGCAGCCCGCGCACCTGGGCCTGCACCGCCTGCACCCGCGCCGGCTCGACCCGGTCGCATTTGGTGATGGCCACCAGCGCCTGCGCGATGCCCAGCAGTTCGACGATGGCCAGGTGCTCGCGGGTCTGGGGCATCACCCCGTCGTCGGCCGCCACCACCAGCAGCACCAGGTCGATACCCTGGGCGCCGGCCAGCATGTTGTGGATAAACCGCTCGTGGCCCGGCACGTCGACAAAGCCGGTCAACGGCGCATCCGCCGCCAGCGCTGCATAACGGTAGCCAAGGTCGATGGTGATGCCGCGTTCGCGCTCTTCGCGCCGATGATCCCCGGCCTGGCCGGTGAGGGCTTCGAGCAGCGCGGTCTTGCCATGGTCGATGTGCCCCGCGGTGCCGACGATCACGTGGGCAGTACCGCCAGTTGCGCCAGTTGCGCCAGCCACGCGGGTTCGTCATCCAGCTGGCGCAGGTCGAGCCACAGCGCGTCGTCGTCCAGGCGCCCGAGCACCGGGATGGGCAACGCGCGCAAGGCCGCTTCCAGCGCCAGCAGGCTGCGCCCGCGCAGGCGCTTGGACACCTGTGGGCGCATGCACAGCGCAGCACTGGGCAGGCGTGCCACCGGCTGGCTGCCGCTGCCGATCATGCCCAGTGCAGGCAGCGCGGCAACGCTCCACGACGCGCCCAACGCCTGTGCCATGCGCGGCTCCAGGCGTTCGGCCTGGGCCAGGATCTCGGCTTGCGGCCGGGTCAGCAGGCGCAGGCTGGGCAGGCGCTCGGCCAGGCGGTCGGGGTCGCGGTACAGGCCCAGCACCGCTTCCAGCGCGGCGAGGGTCAACTTGTCGACCCGCAGGGCACGCTTGAGCGGATTCTTCTTGATGCGCGCGATCAGCGCCTTGCTGCCCACGATGATCCCGGCCTGCGGACCGCCGAGCAGCTTGTCGCCGCTGAAGGTGACGATATCGGCGCCATCGGCCAGGGCCTGGCGCACCGTGGGTTCGGCGGGCAGGCCCCAGCGGGTCAGGTCGATCAGGCTGCCGCTGCCCAGGTCTTCGAGCAGCGGCAGGCCGTGCTGGTGGGCCAGTTGCGCCAGCTCGGCGGTGGGCACATGGCTGGTGAAGCCTTCAATGCTGTAATTGCTGCAATGCACGCGCATCAGCAGGCCGCTGCGCGGGTTGATTGCCGCTTCGTAGTCGCGGGCGTGGGTGCGATTGGTGGTGCCCACCTCGTGCAGCCTGACCCCGGCGCGGGCCATGATGTCGGGGATGCGGAATGCACCGCCGATCTCGATCAGTTCGCCGCGCGAAATGATGCCCTCCTTGCGCGCGCCCAGGCTGTTGAGCGCCAGCAGCACGGCGGCGGCATTGTTGTTGACCACGGTCACGGCCTCGGCGCCGGTGAGCTCGCGGATCAGGCCTTCGATCAGGTCGTCACGGTCGCCGCGCTTGCCGCTGTCCAGGTCGAACTCGAGGTTGAGGGGGTGGCGCGCGGCAAGCTGGACGGCCTCGATGGCGGCTTCGGGCAGCAGCGCGCGGCCCAGGTTGGTGTGCAGCACGGTGCCGGTGAGGTTGAACACCCGGCGGATGTGGCTGCGGTGCCGGGCGGCGAGGCGTTCGTTGGTGCGGCCGGCGAGCACCTCGGGGGCCAGTTCGGCAGCGCCGAGCTGGCCGTGGCGGGCGGGCTCGCGCAGGTCATCGAGCAGTTGGCGCAAGGTGGCGAGCACGGCGTCGCGGCCGTAGCGGTCCACCAGGGGAACGCAGGCAGGGCTGCGCAGGAGGGTGTCGATGGAGGGTAGACGGTGGGTGCACTGAGTGACGTTGGAGGACATGCAAAAACGCTCCGGCCTATGTAGGAGCCGGCCTTGCCGGCGAATGGAACACCGCGCAGGGTCGGATCCCACAGTGTAGTGCGCCCTTCGCGCAAGGCCGGCCCTACAGGCCTGGGGCCAGCAACAGGTTCGGCGCCAGGCGCTGGTAGCCCTCCTGATCCAGGCGCATGTCCAGTGCCAGGCTGGCCAGGTCTGCCGACAGGGCCTCCGATTGCGCATCGCTTTCAAGGTAGACCAGCTTCAGGTAACTGTGGCATTCGGGGCAGTATTCGGCCCGCAACGGCGCCTGCCCGGCGACATGGCGGTCATCCTCCAGGCTGAAGTACTGCAAGCCCTTGCTTTGCTCGCAATACACGCACTTGACCCGCACCGCATGCCATTCACAGGCACACAACGCACACACCAGGTAGCGCAGGCCGTTGTACTTGCCGCGGTGGCGGATTACCCCCGCCATCGCCGGCGAACCACATGCCGGGCACTGCCCCAGGCTGTCGCCGGGCTTGAGTTCGACGCCGGGCATGGCCAGCAGCCAATGGCTCCACGCCGCCTGCAGCGCGGCCCCCAGGAACGGCACCAGCGCCGCCGGCACCGCGCTGTACTGCCCGCCCAGCAGTGCCAGCGCCCACACCATGCGCTGCCCTGCCCCGGCCTCGCGCAATTGCGTCTGGGCCTGATGCGCCAGCGGCGAAGACGCCTCGTAGCGTTGCAACAGGGCATCCAGCCAGCCCTGCCAGGCGTCCTCGCGCACCAGGCTGTCGGCGGCCAGGGGCGCCAGGCCGTGGGTCACGCACAGCTGCAGGCGCTGCGGGTCGGGCATGGCCGCTGCCGGCGGGTTGTCCAGCAACCCCTGCTGCACGCGGCACAACCCGGCCACGAAGCGCAGGTAGTCGCCCAGCGCATGCCCCTCGGCCAGCAGGTCGAGGCGTTCGGCACGCAGCGCAAACAGCTGTGGCGGTGGCGGGTGCAGAAACGGCGGCGAACTGGCCGACGCCTGGATCTGATCGGGTTCCATCACGGTACTCAAGGCTTGGCTCCTTTGTGCGTGTCGGGCCGCTCGTCCCGAGTGACCTCCCGGTACCATAGCGCATGGTGCTTGCGCGCCCACGCACGGCTGACCCAGCCATGCAGCATGGCGCTGACCGAGCCCTTGATCCAGATACCGGCATAGATGTGCACGATGATGCTCAGCACCAGCACGAAGCCGGCCAGGGCATGCAGCAGGGTGGCCAGGCGAATGGTGTCGATACCGAAGTACGCGCTGAAGTAGGCACGCCAGATCACCACGCCACTCACCAGCAGCACCAGCATGCACGCCAGCAGGGTCCAGAACAGCAGCTTCTGCCCGGCGTTGTACTTGCCCACCAGTGGTACGCCCTCCTCCTCGTTGCGGATCACCCGGTCGACCCGGCGCAGCCACTGCCGGTCGGTGGCGGTGATGAAGTTGGCCCGCCAGAAGCGCAGCACCAGCCCCAGGAACAGCACGAACATCAGCACGCCCATGAACGGGTGCAGGATGCGTGTCCACGGCCCGCCGCCGAACAGGTGGCTGAGCCAGAACAGCGCCGGGTGAAACAGCGCCAGCCCCGACAGTGCCGCCATGAAGAACAGGATCGCCACCAGCCAGTGGTTGGTGCGCTCGTTGGCGGTGTAACGCAGTATCGGCTTGTGCTTCATGGCCGTTGCTCCCCTGGTGCGGTGGGCTTGCCCGGGTCATACACATGCACCGACGGGTCGACCTGATGCACGCTGGTGTCAGGATGCTCGTCATCCTCTTCCTCGACCCGCTGCGGGCCGATGCGTACGTAGTGGAAGAACCCGGCCAGCACCGCCGCACCCATGGCCAGCAGCGCCAGCGGTTTGCTCACGCCCTTCCACAGCCCGACCAGCGGGCTGATCACCGGGTTGTCGGGCAGCCCCGCGTACACGCGCGGCGTGTCGGCGTGGTGCAGCACGTACATCACATGGGTGCCACCCACGCCGTCCGGGTCGTACAGGCCGGCGTGCTCGAAGCCCCGCGACTTGAGGTCGACGATGCGTTCGGCGGCGTGCTCCTGCATGTCGGTCTTGCTGCCGAACACGATGGCGCCGGTGGGACAGGTCTTCACGCAGGCCGGCTCCAGCCCCACGGCCACGCGGTCGGAACACAGGGTGCACTTGTAGGCCTTGTGGTCCTTCTGCGAGATGCGCGGGATGTTGAACGGGCAGCCGGTGATGCAGTAGCCGCAGCCGATGCAGTGGTCCTGGTTGAAGTCGACGATGCCGTTGGCGTGCTTGATGATCGCCCCCGGGCTGGGACAGGCCTTGAGGCAGCCGGGGTCGGCGCAGTGCATGCAGCCGTCCTTGCGGATCAGCCACTCCAGGTTGCCGTCGGCGGTCTCGTGCTCGGTGAAGCGCATCAGCGTCCAGCTTTCAGCACTGAGGTCCTGCGGGTTGTCATAGGTGCCGTGGTTGTGACCCACCTCGTCGCGCAGCTCGTTCCATTCCGAACACGCCACCTGGCAGGCCTTGCAGCCGATGCACTTGGTGGTGTCGATCAGCTTGGCGACCTGCTCCTGCTGGCGCACCGAGGGGGGCAGCGTGGTGGTGGCCGAACGGGCAATGATGTCTTGGCTGGCCATCAGATTTTCTCCACGTTGACCAGGAACGACTTCGATTCCGGGGTCTGTGTATTGCCATCGCCGAGGAACGGCACCAGGGTGTTGGTCAGGTAGCCATGCCGCGTCAGCCCGGTGAAGCCCCAGTGCAGCGGGATACCAACCTGGTGCACGGTCTGGTTGTTGACCTGCAGCGGACGAATCCGCTTGGTGACGACCGCCACCGCCTCGATATGCCCACGCTTGCAACTCACCCGCACCCGGTCGCCGGCCTGGATACCCTTCTGCTGCGCCAGCACTTCACCGATCTCGACGAACTGCTCGGGCTGGGCGATGGCGTTCAGGCGCGCATGCTTGCTCCAGAAGTGAAAGTGCTCGGTCAGCCGGTAGGTGGTGGCCGCGTAGGGGTAGTCCTTGGCCTGGCCGAGGGTGTCCCACACCGAGTCGAAGATGCGTCCGGCCGGGTTGCTGGTGGCCTTCTTGTTGGTGGGGTGCAGCGGGTTGATCCCGATCGGCGTCTCGAAGGGTTCGTAGTGCTCGGGGAACGGGCCTTCGGCCATCTTGTCGACGGCGAAGAACCGGGCCACCCCTTCGGGGTTCATGATGAACGGGTTCATGCCCGCCTCGGGGGGCACGTCGGCCTTGTAGTCCGGGGTGTCGGTGCCGGTCCAGGCCTTGCCGTTCCACCATACCAGGCGTTTTTTCGGGTCCCAGGGCTGGCCTTGCGGGGTGGCCGAGGCACGGTTGTAGAGGATTCGCCGGTTCATCGGCCAGGCCCAGGCCCAGCCCAGGTTCTGCTTCATGCCATACGGGTCGCTGTTGTCGCGCCGAGCCATCTGGTTGCCCTGCTCGGTCCAGCTGCCGCAGAAGATCCAGCAGCCGGACGCGGTACTGCCATCGTCCTTGAGCTGGGCGAACCCCGACAGTTGCTGGCCGCCCTTGAGCGCGGCGCCGGTGGCATCGACCTGATCGGTCACGGCCACGCCGTTGAGCTCCCTGGCCAGCTCTTCGGGGGAGGGTTCATCGGCGACCTTGTACGGCCAGCTGAGGTTGAGCAGCGGTTCGGCAAACGCGCCACCCTCGGCGCGGTAGCGTTCACGCAGGCGCAGGAACAGGTCGCTCATGATACGCACGTCGGTACGGGTTTCGCCCGGGCCGTCGGCGCCCTTCCAGTGCCACTGCAGCCAGCGGCTGCTGTTGACCAGCGAACCGTCCTCCTCGGCGAAGCAGGTGGTGGGCAGGCGGATGACCTCGGTGGCGATGTCGGCCGTGCTGACGTCGTTGTACGGCCCTGCGTTGCGCCAGAACTCCGAGGTTTCGGTGGCCAGCGGGTCCATCACCACCAGCCATTTGAGCTTGCTGAGCGCGGCAGTGACGCGGTTCTTGTCGGGCAGCGCGGCAATCGGGTTGAAGCCCTGGCACATGTAGCCGTGCACCTCGCCCCTGCCCATCATGTCGAACATCTTGAGCACGTCGTAGCCTGGGATGTCGAGCTTGGGCAGCCAGTCGTAGCCCCAGTGGTTCTCGGCAGTGGCGTTGACGCCATACCAGGCCTTCATCAGGCTGACGTGGAACTTGCCGTAGTTCTGCCAGTACGACAGCTGCCCTGGTCGCAGCGGCTTGAGGGCGCGTTTGGCGATGTAGCCGTCGTAGTCCTGCTCGGCATCACCGGGCAGGGTCAGGTAGCCCGGCAAGGAGTTGGACAGCAGGCCCAGGTCGGTCAGGCCCTGGATGTTGGAGTGCCCGCGCAGGGCGTTGACCCCGCCACCCGGCATGCCGACGTTGCCCAGCAGCAGTTGCACCATCGCCGCGCTGCGGATGATCTGCGCACCGATCGAATGCTGGGTCCAGCCCAGGGCATAGAGGATGGTCATGGTCTTGCCGGGTGTGGAGCAGGTGGCGATCTCTTCCCAGATCTTCTGCATGCTGGCCTGGGGCATGCCGCAGGTCATGCTGGCGAGCTCCGGGGTGTAGCGGCTGTAGTGCTGCTTCATCAGCTGGTAGACGCAGCGCGGGTCCTGCAGGGTCGGGTCGACCTTGGCGAAACCGTCTTCACCCAGTTCGTAGCCCCAACCGGACTTGTCGGCATAGGTACGCTTGGCCGCATCGTAGCCACTGAACAGCCCGTCCTCGAAGCCGAAGCCGGCTTTGACGATGAACGACACGTCGGTGTAGTTGCGCACGTACTCGTGCTGGATCTGGTCAGTGCTGAGCAGATAGTTGATCAGGCCGCCCATGAAGGCGATGTCGCTGCCGGTGCGAATCGGCGCGTAGTAATCGGCCACCGAGGCGGTACGGGTAAACCGTGGGTCGACCACGATCAGCCGCGCCTGGTTGTGCGCCTTGGCTTCGGTCACCCATTTGAAACCGCACGGGTGCGCTTCTGCTGCGTTGCCGCCCATCACCAGGATCAGGTTCGCGTTGGCGATATCGGTCCAGTGATTGGTCATGGCACCACGGCCGTACGTCGGGGCAAGACTTGCCACCGTCGGGCCGTGTCAGACACGCGCCTGGTTGTCGAACCCCAGCATGCCCAAACTGCGAATGACCTTGTGGGTCAGGTAGCCGGCTTCGCTGGAAGCCGCCGAGGCCGCGAGGAACCCGGTGCTGAGCCAGCGGTTGACGGTCTGGCCCTGGGCGTTTTTCTCGATGAAGTTGGCGTCGCGGTCGGCCTTGACCAGCTCGGCCACGCGGTCCATGGCCTCATCCCAGCTGACGCGCGTCCACTCGTTGCTGCCCGGCTTGCGCACCTGCGGGTACTGCAGGCGACTGGGGCTGTGGATAAAGTCCAGCAGGCCTGCACCTTTGGGGCACAGGGTGCCGCGGTTGACCGGGTGATCGGCGTCGCCTTCGATGTGGATGATGCTCTGCGCCACGTTCTTGCCCGCATCGCCCTGGCTGTACAGGATCAGGCCGCAGCCGACCGAGCAGTAGGGGCAGGTGTTGCGGGTTTCCTTGGTGCGGGCCAGCTTGAAGTGGCGTATCTGTTCGGCGAAGGCCGGCGTGGGGGCCATGCCCAGCGCCGCCAGGCTCGAACCTCCAAGGCCGATGGCGGCGACCTTGAAAAATTGCCGACGGTTGAGATCCATCGTGCACTCCTGATCAGGTGGTGGACGCGCGGAGCATTGCCGGCGTCTCGTGAACAGTCACGGTGGCGGCCACTGGGTGGTCGTCAATATTCACTCTAGCCAAGATCGGGCCAAGCACCATTAAAACGGATTATCGATGAGCGCAACGGGTGCATAATCGCCAGCCTGACCACCATCGCCAAGGGACTGCATGATGCAATTGGACAAGAACGGGTTGCCGCTGCTGGAGCAGTTTGGCGAAGAAGGTTTTGTGGACTGCGTGTTTCAGGTGCAGCACCTGATGCAGGATGACGTGCACTACCACTTTGACCTGCGTGCCGCGTTCGCCGGGCACTCGGTGGGTGTGCGGGCGCGGCTGCGGCGCGACGTGCAGCCGGGATTCGATGGCGAGATGAACGTGATACAGGCGCACTTCTACAGCGACGGGCTCGAGATCTCGTCGCTGGGCCTGGAGACCGAGCGGTTCATCGAGGCGCTGGCACAGCTGTATGAAATCGAGCTGGTCGATGGCCCCGGGGCGGTCGGCGAGCGCTTCAGCGTGATTGCGCTGCACCAGGCGGACACCGGGCTTGAAGCGGGTGCGGTGCGCCTGAAGGTGTTCGGCAACGACCGTTCGGATTCGGCGCCAGGCAGCTACTACGAAAGCTTCTTCAATGTCGACCTGCCGGCCGGTCATGTGTACTGGAACGAGAAGGACGTGGAGTATCGCGTACCGATGCTCAATGCACTGGCGGGGCTGGTGGGCCAAGGCGTGGCTGCGGCGTGAGTACTCACGGGCCGCTTCACCTCCTGGCGGCCCGCTAGAGGTACCGCGAGGCCCGCACGTGCGCTGAACATCGCAAGCGTGTCAGGGCCACCGCCCAGCGAGGTTTCCCCAGAACGCAAAACGCCCGATGCAGCGCATCGGGCGTTTGTCTTGAAGCGCGGCGTTGGCCAGGGCTCAGAACGGGATGTCGTCATCGAAGCTGTCGAAGTCGGCAGCCGGCTGCGGCGCAGGCTGTTGCGGCGCAGGGCGCTGCTGAGGGGCCTGCTGCGGACGCTGCTGAGGCGCCTGCTGACGCGGGGCCTGGTTGTAGTTGTTGCCACCCTGCTGCGAACCGTCCTGGTTCTGCGGACGACCACCCAGCAGCTGCATGGTGCCCTGCATGTCGACGATGATCTCAGTGGTGTAACGCTTGATGCCGTCCTTTTCCCACTCGCGGGTCTGCAGCTTGCCCTCGATGTACACCTGCGAACCCTTGCGCAGGTACTCGCCGGCAATCTCGGCAACCTTGCCGAACATCGACACACGGTGCCACTCGGTACGCTCGACCTTCTGGCCGGTCTGCTTGTCGGTCCACTGCTCGCTGGTGGCCAGGCTGAGGTTGGTCACCGCGTTGCCGTTGGGCAGGTGGCGAACTTCAGGGTCCTGGCCGCAAGTGCCGACCAAAATGACTTTGTTAACCCCACGGGCCATAACGTTCTCCTAGGCTTGGCACGCCGCGGGCGCCGGGTTTACCAGCAGCTCCAGGGCCGTACGATCCAAAATTTGTGTATCCAGTTTGATATAGATGGCGGCTTCCTCTGCCACCACCACTGCGTCGGTCACACCCGGCACGGCCTTGAGGCGCTCGGTCAAGCCCGCTTCGCGCATCGCTTCTGGCGACAACGGCAAGCGCAGGCTCGTCACGTAAGGTGGTTCGCGCATAGTAACAGCTATGGCCAACCAAAGGGCACAGAGGCCTGCGCCCCCCAGGAAAACCACGCTCAAGCCGCCATGCTGGAACAACCAGCCACCCATGATCCCGCCCAGCGCCGCCCCCAGGAACTGGCTGGTGGAGTACACCCCCATCGCCGTGCCCTTGCCACCGGCCGGCGACACCTTGCTGATCAGCGAAGGCAACGAGGCTTCGAGCAGGTTGAAGGCGGTGAAGAAGATCACCGTGCCGATCACCAGTGACTGCAGGCTGTTGCCCAGCTCCCAGAAAAACAGCTCTGTGAGCATGAGCACACTGACCGCGCCCAGCAGGACACGTTTCATCTTGCGCTTTTTTTCACCGTAGATGATGAACGGAATCATTGCGAAGAATGAAACCAGCAAGGCGGTGAGGTAGACCCACCAGTGCTCCTCTTTCGGCAACCCGCCACGCTCCACGAACGCCAGCGGCAAGGCGACGAAGCTGGCCATGAGGATGGCGTGCAGCACGAAGATGCCGACGTCCAGGCGCAGCAGGTCGGGGTGACGCAGGGTCGGCCCCAGGGCCTGCTTGGCCACGCCCGACTCGCGGTGCGCCAGCGGGCCGTTGGAGGCCGGCACCACGAAGGCGATCAGGCCGATGCCCACCACCGCCATCGCCGCGGTGGCCAGGAACAACCCCGACAGGCCGAAGGCCCGCGTTACCAGTGGCCCCACGACCATCGCCACGGCGAACGACAGGCCGATGCTCATGCCGATCATGGCCATGGCCTTGGTGCGGTGCTGTTCGCGGGTGAGGTCCGAGAGCAACGCCATGACTGCCGCGGAGATGGCGCCCGCACCCTGCAGGATGCGCCCGGCGATCACGCCCCAGATCGAGTCGGCCTGCGCTGCCAGCACACTGCCCAGGGCAAAGATCACCAGCCCCAGGTAGATCACCGGCCGACGGCCGATGCGGTCGGAAATGACCCCGAACGGAATCTGCAACACGGCCTGGGTCAGGCCATAGGCACCGATGGCCAGGCCGATAAGCGCCGGCGTGGCGCCCGCCAGGTCCATGCCATAGGTGGCCAGTACCGGCAGCACCATGAACATGCCCAGCATACGGAAGGCGAACACCAGGGCCAGGCCGCCTGCGGCGCGGGTCTCGCTGCCGCTCATGCGTTCGCTGTGGGGATCGTGCATGGATAAACCTCGTGTGAACCGGCGGCGATTCTACCAGTCGGATCGGTTAACGGCATATACGCGACGCTTTGCCGCGTGGTGGCAGCGCGCCGTATACTCCTCCGTTTATGCCCGCCAAGCGAGGCCGCAGTGGACAAGATCCTGATACGTGGGGCACGTACCCACAACCTTAAGAACATCGACCTGACCCTGCCCCGGGACAAACTGATCGTCATCACCGGTCTGTCCGGGTCCGGCAAGTCATCGCTGGCGTTCGACACCCTGTACGCCGAAGGCCAGCGCCGCTACGTGGAATCGCTGTCGGCGTATGCCCGCCAGTTCCTGTCGATGATGGAAAAGCCAGACGTCGACACCATCGAGGGGCTGTCGCCGGCCATCTCGATCGAGCAGAAGTCGACCTCGCACAACCCGCGCTCGACCGTGGGCACCATCACCGAGATCTACGATTACCTGCGCCTGCTGTATGCCCGTGTGGGCACCCCACGCTGCCCCGACCACGACATCCCGCTCGAAGCCCAGACTGTCAGCCAGATGGTCGACCTGGTGCTGGCCCAGCCCGAGGGCAGCAAGCTGATGCTGCTGGCTCCGGTGATTCGCGAGCGCAAGGGCGAGCACCTGGCGGTGTTCGAAGAGCTGCGTGCCCAGGGCTTCGTGCGCGCCCGGGTCAACGGCAAGCTGTACGAGCTGGACGAGTTGCCCAAGCTCGACAAGCAGAAGAAGCACAGCATCGATGTGGTGGTCGACCGCTTCAAGGTGCGCGACGACCTGCAGCAGCGCCTGGCCGAATCGTTCGAGACGGCCCTTAAGCTGGCCGATGGCATCGCCCTGGTGGCGCCGATGGACGACGAGCCGGGTGAAGAGATGATCTTCTCGGCGCGCTTCGCCTGCCCGATCTGCGGCCACGCGATCAGCGAGCTGGAGCCCAAGCTGTTCTCCTTCAACAACCCGGCCGGCGCCTGCCCGACCTGCGACGGCCTGGGCGTGAAGCAGTTCTTCGACATCAAGCGCCTGGTCAACGGCGAGCTGACCCTGGCCGAGGGCGCGATTCGCGGCTGGGACCGGCGCAATGTGTATTACTTCCAGATGCTCGGCTCGCTGGCCGCGCATTACGGGTTCAGCCTGGAGGTGCCGTTCAACGAGCTGCCGGCCGACCAGCAGAAGGTGATCCTGAACGGCAGTGGCAAGCACAACGTCGACTTCAAGTACCTCAACGACCGGGGCGATATCGTCAAGCGTTCGCACCCCTTCGAGGGCATCGTGCCGAACCTGGAGCGGCGCTACCGCGAGACCGAATCGGCCACCGTGCGTGAAGAGCTGGCCAAGTTCCTCAGCACCCAGCCCTGCCCCGACTGCCGCGGCACCCGCCTGCGCCGCGAGGCGCGCCATGTGTGGGTTGGCGAGAAGACCCTGCCAGCGGTTACCAACCTGCCGATCGGCGATGCCAGCGACTACTTCGGCGGCCTCAAGCTGACCGGGCGCCGTGGCGAGATCGCCGACAAGATCCTCAAGGAAATCTGCGAACGCCTGCAGTTTCTGGTGAACGTGGGCCTGGACTACCTGACGCTGGATCGCAGCGCCGATACCCTGTCGGGCGGCGAGGCCCAGCGTATCCGCCTGGCCAGCCAGATCGGCGCCGGCCTGGTGGGGGTGATGTACATTCTCGACGAGCCATCCATCGGCCTGCACCAGCGCGACAACGATCGCCTGCTGGGCACCCTCAACCACCTGCGCGACATCGGCAACACGGTGATCGTGGTGGAGCACGACGAGGACGCCATCCGCATGGCCGACTACGTGGTGGATATCGGCCCGGGCGCGGGCGTGCATGGCGGCCAGATCGTGGCCGAGGGCACCCCGGCCGAGGTGATGGCGCACCCGGACTCGCTGACCGGCAAGTACCTGTCGGGCCGCGTGAAGATCGCCGTGCCGGCCAAGCGCACCCCGCGCAACAAGAAGCTGTCGCTCAAACTCAAGGGCGCACGCGGCAACAACCTGCAGAACGTCGACCTGGAGATCCCGATCGGCCTGCTGACCTGCGTGACCGGCGTGTCCGGTTCGGGCAAGTCGACGCTGATCAACAACACCCTGTTCCCGCTGGCGGCAACCGCGCTCAACGGTGCCAGCACGCTGGAAGCTGCGGCCCACGACAGCTGCGATGGCCTGCAGCACCTGGACAAGGTGGTGGACATCGACCAGAGCCCGATCGGGCGTACACCGCGCTCCAACCCGGCGACCTACACCGGGCTGTTCACGCCGATCCGCGAGCTGTTCAGCGGCGTGCCGGAGTCGCGCTCGCGCGGCTACGGGCCGGGGCGTTTCTCGTTCAACGTCAAGGGCGGGCGCTGCGAGGCGTGCCAGGGCGATGGCCTGATCAAGGTCGAGATGCACTTCCTGCCCGACATCTACGTGCCGTGCGACGTGTGCAAGAGCAAGCGCTACAACCGCGAAACGCTGGAGATCAAGTACAAGGGCAAGAACATCCACGAGGTGCTGGAAATGACCATCGAGGAAGCCCGCGAGTTCTTCGATGCGGTGCCGGCACTGGCGCGCAAACTGCAGACGCTGATGGACGTGGGCCTGTCGTACATCAAGCTGGGCCAGTCGGCGACCACGCTGTCCGGTGGTGAGGCGCAGCGGGTCAAGCTGTCACGCGAGCTGTCCAAGCGCGATACCGGCAAGACGCTGTACATCCTCGATGAGCCGACCACTGGCCTGCACTTTGCCGATATCCAGCAACTGCTGGACGTGCTGCATCGCCTGCGTGACCACGGCAACACCGTGGTGGTGATCGAGCACAACCTGGACGTGATCAAGACCGCCGACTGGCTGGTGGACCTTGGGCCGGAAGGCGGCTCCAAGGGCGGACAGATCATCGCCTGCGGCACGCCGGAGGAGTTGGCCGAGATGAAGCAGTCGCACACGGGGTATTACCTCAAGCCGCTGCTGGCGCGCGACCGGGCCTGAACTGCAGGAGCCGGCCAGGCCGGCTCCTGCACAGCGGCATGCGGGCACAAAAAAGGCCATCGGCTACGCCCCGATGGCCTTTTTCGTTGCGCGGTGGATTACATCTGCGATTGCAGGTAGTTCTCCAGGCCCAGCGACTTGATCAGACCCTGCTGCTTCTCCAGCCAGTAGGTGTGATCTTCTTCGGTGTCGGCCAACTGCACGCGCAGGATGTCACGGCTGACGTAGTCCTTGTGCAGCTCGCACAGCTCGATGCCTTTGCACAGCGCAGCGCGCACCTTGTACTCAAGGCGCAGGTCGGCGGCGATCATCTCGGGCACGGTGGTGCCGATGTCCAGGTCGTCCGGGCGCATGCGCGGGGTGCCTTCGAGCATGAGAATGCGGCGCATCAGGGCGTCGGCGTGTTGTGCCTCTTCTTCCATCTCGTGGTTGATACGCTCGTAGAGCTTGCTGAAGCCCCAGTCTTCGTACATGCGCGAGTGGATGAAGTATTGGTCACGTGCCGCCAGTTCGCCCGTCAGCAACGTGTTGAGATAATCGATTACGTCCGGGTGACCTTGCATTGCCCTGACTCTCCCTGTGTGAAAGCCATAGTTTGAACCAGGATGACTGTAAGGTCACTGCAAATTGCGCTAAAACCGCTAAAAAAGTGGGTAAACAGTAGTCAATTGCATTGAAAAACCGCCCAGATGAGGGCGGTTCTTCTTATCACTTCGACTTAGGCCAGATTGAGACCCAATGCCTTTGCGATTCCCCCTCCGTAGGCCGGATCGGCCTTGAAGAAGTGCTGCAGCTGACGCTCCACGACATCGCGCGAGACGCTGGCCATGGTGCCGGCGATGTTGGCGATCAGCAGGGCCTTCTGCTCATCGTTCATCAGGCGGAACAGCGCACCGGCATGGCTGTAGTAGTCGGTGTCTTCACGATGATCGTAACGGTCTGCTGCGCCACCGAGGGCCAGCGCAGGCTCAGCGTACTGCGGGGCCTGCTTGGGTGCGTCGGCGTAGCTGTTGGGCTCGTAGTTGGGCGCCGCACCGCCGTTGCTGCCAAAAGCCATCGAACCATCGCGCTGGTAGCTGTTCACCGGGCTGCGTGGGGCGTTTACCGGCAGTTGCTGGTGGTTGGTACCCACACGGTAACGGTGAGCGTCTGCGTAGGCGAATACGCGGCCCTGCAGCATGCGGTCTGGCGACAGCCCCACACCGGGGATCATGTTGCTGGGGCCGAACGCGGCCTGCTCGACTTCGGCAAAGTAGTTGAGCGGGTTGCGGTTGAGCTCCAGTTCGCCCACCTCGATCAGCGGATAGTCCTTCTGCGACCAGGTCTTGGTCACGTCGAACGGGTTCTCGGCACGGCTGGCGGCCTCGGCTTCGCTCATGACCTGGATGCACACGCTCCATTTCGGGAAGTCACCGCGCTCGATCGCTTCGAACAGGTCGCGCTGGGCGTAATCCGGGTCGGTACCGGCCAGGCGGGCCGCCTCGGCAGGCGCCAGGTTCTTGATGCCCTGCTTGGTCTTGAAGTGCCACTTGACCCAGGTACGCTGGCCCTGTGCGTTGATCAGGCTGTAGGTGTGGCTGCCGAAACCGTGCATGTGACGGTAGCCGTCCGGGATGCCGCGGTCGGAGAACAGGATGGTGACCTGGTGCAGCGATTCGGGCGAATGCGACCAGAAGTCCCACATCATCTGCGGGCTTTTCAGGTTGCTTTGAGGCAGGCGCTTCTGGGTGTGGATGAAGTCCGGGAACTTCAACGGATCACGGATGAAGAACACCGGCGTGTTGTTGCCCACGATGTCCCAGTTGCCTTCCTCGGTGTAGAACTTGAGTGCAAAACCGCGAGGGTCACGCTCGGTATCGGCCGAACCCCGCTCGCCACCCACGGTGGAGAAACGCAGGAAGGTCTCGGTCTGCTTGCCGACGCTGCTGAACAGCTTGGCGCAGGTGTACTGGGTGATATCGCGGCTGGCGGTGAACGTGCCATAGGCACCCGACCCCTTGGCGTGTACACGGCGCTCAGGGATGTTCTCGCGGTTGAAGTGCGCAAGCTTTTCAATCAGGTGGAAGTCTTCCAGCAACAACGGACCCCGCGGGCCTGCCGAACGCGAGTTCTGGTTGTCGGCGACCGGCGCGCCACTGGCGGTGGTCAGCGTTTTGTTCTGGCTCATGCACTCTCTCCTTAATCAGACTTTTGCGGCCGGCTAATCGGCGTAGGCAGAAGTATCGACCAGGAACATGACACCATCAAATTCATTACATGACTGAGATCAATAGATTATTTCAATTCACGCAGAAACAAAAAACCGGGCACTGGGCCCGGTTCCTTGTTACAGACTGTTCGCCTTACTCAGCAGCTTCAACCGAGCCACCAACAGGACGATCAACCAGCTCGACGTACGCCATAGGTGCGTTATCGCCAGCGCGGAAACCGCACTTGAGGATACGCAGGTAGCCGCCCTGACGGGTGGCATAGCGCTTGCCCAGATCGTTGAACAGCTTACCGACGATTTCTTTCGAACGGGTACGGTCGAAAGCCAGACGACGGTTAGCAACGCTGTCTTCCTTGGCCAGGGTGATCAGCGGCTCGGCAACGCGGCGCAGTTCCTTGGCTTTTGGCAGAGTAGTTTTGATCAGCTCGTGCTCGAACAGCGACACCGCCATGTTCTGGAACATGGCCTTACGGTGAGAGCTGGTACGGCTCAGGTGACGTCCACTTTTACGATGACGCATGGGTTCATTCCTTACCAAACACTACGTTCGGTGATTACGACGATCAGGCAGTCGCCTTGTCGTCCTTCTTAAGACTTGCAGGCGGCCAGTTGTCGAGGCGCATGCCGAGGGACAGACCACGGGAGGCCAGAACGTCCTTGATTTCGGTCAAGGATTTCTTGCCCAGGTTCGGAGTCTTCAACAGTTCTACTTCGGTACGCTGAATCAGGTCGCCGATGTAGTAAATGTTCTCCGCCTTAAGGCAGTTGGCCGAACGCACGGTCAATTCCAGATCGTCAACCGGACGAAGCAGGATCGGATCGATCTCGTCTTCCTGTTCGACTACCACTGGTTCGCTGTCACCCTTGAGGTCGACGAATGCAGCCAACTGCTGTTGCAGGATGGTTGCAGCACGACGGATTGCCTCTTCAGGATCCAGAGTACCGTTGGTTTCCAGATCAATAACCAGCTTGTCCAGGTTAGTACGCTGCTCGACACGGGCGTTTTCCACCACGTATGCGATACGGCGAACCGGGCTGAACGAAGAGTCGAGCTGCAAGCGACCAATGCTGCGGCTTTCGTCTTCATCGCTCTGACGCGAATCGGCCGGTTCATAACCACGACCACGAGCTACGGTGAGCTTCATGTTCAAGGCGCCATTGGACGCCAGGTTAGCGATTACGTGATCGGGGTTAACGATCTCGACATCATGATCCAGCTGAATATCGGCAGCGGTAACCACCCCCGAACCCTTCTTCGACAAGGTCAGCGTAACTTCGTCACGACCGTGCAGTTTGATAGCCAGGCCTTTCAGGTTCAACAGGATTTCAATGACGTCTTCCTGAACACCTTCGATGGCGGAGTACTCGTGGAGTACACCGTCGATCTCGGCCTCGACTACTGCACAGCCAGGCATGGAGGACAACAGGATGCGGCGCAGCGCGTTGCCCAGGGTATGGCCAAAACCACGCTCGAGAGGCTCGAGAGTGATTTTAGCGCGGGTTGGACTGACGACCTGCACATCGATGTGGCGGGGCGTCAGGAACTCATTTACCGAAATCTGCATGGATGCACCTATTTTCTAGCCCTTACTTGGAGTAGAGCTCGACAATCAGGCTTTCGTTGATGTCGGCAGACAGATCACTGCGAGCAGGAACGTTCTTGAAAACGCCCGACTTCTTCGCGGTGTCTACATCTACCCACTCAACGCGGCCACGCTGGGCGCACAGTTCAAGGGCTTGAACAATGCGCAGCTGGTTCAGCGACTTCTCGCGAACCGCGACCACGTCACCCGGACGAACTTGGTAGGACGGAACGTTTACAGTCTTGCCGTTAACGCTGATCGCTTTGTGCGAAACCAGCTGACGGGATTCGGCACGAGTAGCGCCAAAGCCCATACGATAAACGACGTTATCCAGACGGCATTCGAGCAGTTGCAGCAGGTTCTCACCAGTAGCGCCCTTCGAGGAGGCCGCTTGCTTGTAGTAACCGCTGAACTGACGCTCGAGCACGCCGTAGATACGACGGACTTTTTGCTTTTCACGCAGCTGGGTGCCGTAGTCGGACTGACGACCGCGGCGCTGACCGTGAATACCTGGGGCTGCTTCGATGTTGCACTTCGATTCCAGAGCGCGAACGCCGCTCTTCAGGAACAGATCGGTGCCTTCACGACGAGACAGTTTGCATTTTGGACCAATGTAACGTGCCATTTATCTGTCTCCTGATTACACGCGGCGCTTCTTCGGCGGACGGCACCCGTTATGCGGGATTGGCGTCACGTCGGTGATGCTGGCGATCTTGTAGCCACAGCCGTTCAGAGCACGAACAGCGGACTCACGACCTGGACCTGGACCCTTGACGTTGACGTCGAGGTTCTTCAGACCATATTCCAGCGCAGCTTGACCAGCACGCTCAGCAGCTACTTGAGCAGCGAACGGGGTGGACTTGCGGGAACCGCGGAAACCCGAACCGCCGGAGGTAGCCCAGGACAGGGCGTTACCTTGACGATCGGTAATGGTCACGATGGTGTTGTTAAAGGACGCATGGATGTGGGCGATGCCATCAACCACTGTCTTTTTAACTTTTTTACGAGGACGAGCAGCAGGTTTTGCCATGTCTATATTCCTGTCGATTCGCTGGTGCGATTACTTGCGGATCGGCTTACGCGGACCTTTACGGGTACGCGCGTTGGTCTTGGTACGCTGACCGCGTACTGGCAGACCCCGACGATGACGCAGGCCGCGGTAGCAACCCAGGTCCATCAACCGCTTGATTTTCATGTTGATGTCGCGACGCAGGTCACCTTCAGTGGTGAACTTCGCAACTTCGCTACGCAGCTGTTCAATCTGCTCGTCGCTCAGATCTTTGATCTTCACGGCTGGGTTGACCCCAGTGTCTGCACAGATTTTCTGTGCAGTTGTGCGACCGACACCATAGATGTAGGTCAGCGAGATAACAGTGTGCTTGTTATCTGGAATGTTAACGCCTGCAATACGGGCCATTCAGTGGGACTCCAATTGACAGCTACCTACGCCCCGGAAGCCAAGAAATAGGGCGCGAGATAATATCGCTGTAGAAACAAATAATCAACCCAGCAGCGCACTAGCTGCTGGGTTTGAAGCACAGATCACACTCAGCCTTGGCGCTGCTTGTGACGTGGTTCCGCGCTGCAAATCACTCGCACAACACCTTCGCGGCGAATAATTTTGCAGTTACGGCACAGCTTTTTCACCGATGCACGAACTTTCATCACCAACTCCTCGAACCTTAAGGGTCTCTCAGCGCAGCATTCCGCTGCCACCGTAGCCTTTCAGGTTGGCTTTCTTCATCAGGGATTCGTACTGGTGCGAAACGAGGTGCGATTGTACTTGGGACATGAAGTCCATCACAACCACTACCACAATCAGCAACGAGGTCCCGCCAAGGTAGAACGGAACGTTTGCCGCTACCACCAGGAACTGGGGCAACAGACACACGGCCGTCATATAAAGAGCACCGAACATGGTCAAGCGGGTCAGAACGCCATCAATGTAGCGCGCCGACTGCTCGCCTGGACGGATGCCCGGAATAAAGGCACCGGACTTCTTCAGGTTTTCCGCTACGTCTTTCGGATTGAACATCAACGCCGTATAGAAGAAGCAGAAGAAAATAATCCCTGCACTAAACAGCAGAATATTCAACGGCTGACCAGGAGCGATCGACTGCGAGATGTCCTGCAGCCAGCCCATACCTTCAGACTGACCAAACCAGGCACCCAGCGAAGCCGGGAACAGCAAAATGCTGCTTGCGAAGATGGCTGGGATGACCCCGGCCATGTTCACCTTCAGCGGCAAGTGGCTAGTCTGCGCAGCGAAGACCTTGCGGCCCTGCTGACGCTTGGCGTAGTGAACGGCGATTCGACGCTGACCACGCTCAATGAACACCACAAAACCGATAATCGCTACTGCCAGCAAACCGATAGCGACCAGAGCGAAAATGTTGATATCGCCCGTACGTGCAGACTCGAAAGACTGCCCGATTGCTCTCGGAAGACCGGCGACGATACCTGCGAAAATCAACATCGAGATACCGTTGCCTACACCGCGCTCCGTGATTTGCTCACCCAGCCACATCATGAACATCGCACCCGCCACAAACGTGGAGACCGCGACGAAATGGAAGCCAAAGTCAGCAGAAAACGCTACACCCTGACCGGCCAGGCCGATGGACATGCCAACAGCCTGGACCAGCGCCAGGATAACGGTGCCGTAGCGGGTGTACTGGCTGATCTTGCGACGGCCAGCTTCACCTTCCTTCTTCAACTGCTCCAGCTGCGGGCTGACGGCGGTCATCAGCTGCATGATGATCGATGCCGAAATGTACGGCATGATCCCCAGTGCAAAGATGCTCATCCGTTCCAGCGCGCCGCCGGAAAACATGTTGAACAAGCTAAGAATGGTCCCCTCATTCTGTCGAAACAGTTCCGCCAGCCGGTCCGGGTTGATGCCTGGAACTGGGATGTGTGCGCCTATCCGATAGACGATGATCGCCAGAAACAGAAAACGCAGACGAGCCCAAAGTTCAGACATCCCGCCTTTACCGAGCGAAGAGAGAGCACCTTGCTTAGCCATTTATTCCTCGAACTTGCCGCCAGCTGCTTCGATAGCCGCACGCGCACCTTTGGTGGCTGCGATACCCTTGATGGTGACCGCGCGAGTAACTTCGCCGGACAGCATGATTTTCACACGCTGTACGTTTTGGTTAATCACGTTGGCATCCTTCAAGGATTGCACGGTGACAACGTCGCCTTCCACTTTGGCCAACTCGGACAGACGCACTTCTGCGCGGTCCATGGCTTTCAGGGAAACGAAGCCGAATTTCGGCAGACGACGGTGCAGCGGCTGTTGACCGCCTTCAAAGCCTGGAGCGATGGTGCCACCGGAGCGGGAGGTCTGACCTTTGTGGCCACGGCCACCGGTCTTGCCCAAACCACTACCGATACCACGACCCGGACGATGCTTCTCGCGACGGGAACCCGGCGCTGGACTCAGATCATTGAGTTTCATCGATTAACCCTCGACGCGCAGCATGTAGTAAGCCTTGTTGATCATCCCGCGATTCTCGGGAGTATCCAGGACTTCTACAGTGTGACCGATGCGGCGCAGACCCAGACCCTTAACACACAGTTTGTGGTTAGGGAGACGGCCGGCGGTGCTTTTGATCAGCGTTACTTTGACGGTAGCCATGATCAGCGGATCTCCTCGACGCTCTTGCCGCGCTTGGCAGCAATGGATTCAGGAGATTGCATAGCCTTCAGACCCTTGAAAGTGGCATGAACCACGTTCACTGGGTTGGTCGAGCCGTAGCACTTGGCCAGGACGTTCTGAACGCCAGCAACTTCCAGGACAGCACGCATCGCGCCACCGGCGATGATACCGGTACCGTCGGAAGCAGGCTGCATGTACACCTTCGAAGCGCCGTGGGCGGACTTGGTGGCGTACTGCAGAGTGGTGCCGTTCAGGTCTACCTGAATCATGTTGCGACGGGCAGCTTCCATGGCTTTCTGGATCGCAGCAGGTACTTCGCGCGATTTGCCACGGCCGAAACCAACGCGACCCTTGCCATCACCTACCACGGTCAACGCGGTGAAGGTGAAGATACGGCCGCCTTTTACGGTTTTGGCTACGCGGTTAACTTGAACCAGCTTCTCGATGTAGCCTTCGTCGCGCTTTTGATCGTTATTTGACATAACTTAGAACTCCAGTCCGCCTTCACGAGCACCATCTGCCAGCGCTTTAACGCGGCCGTGGTACTTGAAGCCAGAACGGTCAAAGGCAACTTGAGATACACCGGCGGCTTTCGCGCGCTCAGCTACCAGCTTGCCAACCTTAGTGGCCGCGTCGATGTTGCCAGTGGCGCCATCACGCAGGTCTTTGTCCAAAGTCGAGGCGCTGGCCAGGACTTTGCTGCCGTCGGCCGAAATGACCTGGGCATAGATGTGCTGCGAGGAGCGGAACACGCAGAGACGCACGACTTCGAGTTCGTGCATTTTCAGGCGTGCTTTGCGAGCGCGACGCAGTCGAGTAACTTTTTTGTCGGTCATTTGCTATGCCCTACTTCTTCTTGGCTTCTTTACGACGGACGACTTCGTCCGCGTAACGCACACCCTTGCCTTTGTACGGCTCTGGTGGACGGAAGTCGCGGATTTCAGCGGCCACCTGACCTACCAGCTGCTTGTCGATACCCTTGATCAGGATGTCGGTCTGGCTAGGGGTCTCAGCGGTGATGCCCTCAGGCAGTTCATAATCCACTGGGTGCGAGAAGCCGAGCGCCAGGTTCAGCACGGTGCCCTTGGCTTGCGCCTTGTAACCAACACCGACCAGCTGGAGCTTGCGCTCGAAGCCTTGGCTTACGCCCTGGACCATGTTGTTCACGAGTGCACGGGTAGTGCCGGCCATTGCGCGAGTTTGTTGGTCGCCGTTGCGAGCAGCGAAACGCAGCTCACCAGCTTCTTCAACAACTTCAACGGACGAGTGAACGTTCAGTTCGAGAGTGCCCTTGGCACCCTTCACCGAAAGCTGTTGGCCGACGAATTTGACTTCGACACCGGCTGGCAGCTTAACGGGGTTCTTAGCGACGCGAGACATGCTTATCCCCCCTTAGAACACTGTGCAGAGTACTTCGCCGCCGACACCGGCAGCGCGCGCAGCACGATCAGTCATCACACCTTTGTTGGTGGAGACGATAGACACGCCCAGACCGCCACGTACTTTCGGCAGTTCTTCGACGGACTTGTACTGACGCAGGCCTGGACGACTTACGCGCTTGACTTCCTCGATGACCGGACGGCCTTCGAAGTATTTCAGCTCGATGGACAGCGAAGGTTTGACTTCACTGCTGACCTGATAACCCGCGATGTAACCTTCGTCTTTCAGAACTTTGGCTACAGCCACCTTCAGGGTCGAGGACGGCATGCTTACGACGGACTTTTCAGCCATCTGGGCATTACGGATTCGAGTTAGCATGTCCGCTAACGGGTCCTGCATACTCATGGGCTAGACGCTCCTGATACAAGAAAAATTAGCCTTTCGGCTACTACAGTCACCTGATCGCAACGGGCAAAAAACCCGGGCTCAGGTGAGCCGGTCATTCTAGACACATCCCAGAAACGAAACAAGCCCCATAAGGGGCTTGTTTCGTTGCAAGATCACCGGCGGTCGGAAGATCACTCCCCCGCCGCCAGGGCCCTGCCGGTACGTCTTACCAGCTGGCTTTGACCAGACCTGGAACGTCACCGCGCATTGCTGCTTCACGCAGCTTGTTACGGCCGAGGCCGAACTTGCGGTAAACGCCGTGCGGACGACCGGTGATGCGGCAGCGGTTACGCATGCGCGAGGCGCTTGCGTCACGTGGCTGCTTCTGCAGAGCGATCGAGGCTGCCCAACGTTCTTCTGGAGTTGCATTCAGATTAACGATGGTAGCTTTGAGCTCAGCACGCTTCTTGGCGTATTTAGCAACCGTGAGCTGACGCTTCAGCTCGCGGTTTTTCATGCTCTTCTTGGCCATTTTCCTACTCCAATCAGTTGCGGAACGGGAATTTGAAAGCGCGCAGCAGAGCGCGACCTTCGTCATCCGTACGAGCAGTGGTGGTCAGGGTAATGTCCAGACCGCGCAGAGCATCGATCTTGTCGTAGTCGATTTCCGGGAAGATGATCTGCTCTTTCACGCCCATGCTGTAGTTGCCACGACCGTCGAAGGACTTGGCATTCAGGCCGCGGAAGTCGCGAACCCGAGGCAGGGAGATCGCCAGCAGGCGGTCCAGGAATTCGTACATACGATCACGGCGCAGAGTGACTTTGACGCCGATCGGCCAGCCCTCACGGACTTTGAAGCCCGCGATGGATTTCCGAGCGAAAGTCACAACGGCTTTTTGACCGGTGATCTTCTCGAGGTCAGCTACAGCGTGCTCGATGACTTTCTTGTCGCCGACAGCTTCGCCCAGACCCATGTTCAGGGTGATCTTGGTAACGCGCGGAACTTCCATCACGTTCGCCAGCTTAAGTTCTTCCTTAAGCTTGGGAGCAATTTCCTTCCGGTAAATCTCTTTCAGTCGTGCCATGGTCTTCTACCTAGCAGTGTTCAAGCATCAACCGCTTTTTGGGTCGACTTGAAGACACGAATTTTTTTGCCTTCTTCTACTTTGAAACCAACGCGGTCAGCCTTGTTGGTTTCGCCGTTGAAGATGGCGACGTTGGAAGCGTGCAGTGGCGCTTCTTTCTCGACGATACCGCCTTGTACGCCCGACATAGGGTTAGGCTTGGTATGACGCTTCACCAGGTTGATCCCACCAACGACCAGACGGTCGTCAGCGAGAACCTTGAGCACCTTACCGCGCTTACCTTTGTCTTTGCCGGCGATCACGATGATCTCGTCGTCACGACGAATCTTTTGCATGTCGGATCTCCTTACAGCACTTCTGGGGCGAGCGAGACGATCTTCATGAACTTCTCAGTACGAAGTTCACGGGTCACTGGCCCAAAGATACGGGTGCCGATCGGCTCTTGCTTGTTGTTCAGCAGAACAGCAGCATTGCCATCAAAGCGGATGATGGAGCCGTCAGCACGACGGACACCGTGGCGAGTGCGGACTACAACAGCAGTCATCACCTGGCCTTTCTTCACTTTACCGCGAGGAATTGCTTCCTTGACGGTTACCTTGATGATGTCACCGATACCGGCGTAGCGACGGTGCGAACCGCCGAGCACCTTGATGCACATGACGCGACGAGCGCCGCTGTTATCGGCCACATCGAGCATGGATTGAGTCTGAATCATAAAATTTCTCCGACCCCTAGCCCTTAGACTTCAACAGCGCGTTCGAGAACTTCAACCAGTGCCCAGGACTTGGTCTTGGCCAGCGGACGAGTCTCGCGGATGGAGACCTTGTCGCCGATGTGGCACTGGTTGGTTTCGTCGTGCGCGTGCAGCTTAGTCGAACGCTTAACGTATTTACCGTAGATCGGGTGCTTTACGCGACGCTCGATCAGTACGGTGATGGTTTTGTCCATCTTGTCGCTGACGACACGGCCAGTCAGCGTACGGACGGTTTTTTCAGCTTCAGCCATGATCACTTACCTGCCTGCTGGTTGAGCACAGTTTTCACGCGAGCGATGTCACGCTTAACTTGCGAGAGCAGGTGCGACTGCCCCAACTGGCCAGTTGCCTTCTGCATACGCAGATTGAACTGGTCGCGCAGCAAGCCGAGCAGTTGCTCGTTCAGCTGCTGTGCTGATTTTTCACGAAGTTCATTCGCTTTCATCACATCACCGTCCGCTTAACAAAGGAGGTGGCGAGAGGCAGCTTTGCAGCCGCCAAGGCGAATGCCTCACGCGCCAGCTCTTCAGAAACACCCTCGATCTCGTACAGGACCTTGCCTGGCTGGATCTGGGCAACCCAGTACTCCACGGAACCCTTACCTTTACCCATCCGCACTTCGAGAGGCTTCTTGGAGATCGGCTTGTCCGGGAATACACGGATCCAGATCTTGCCGCCACGTTTTACGTGACGGGTCAGGGCACGACGTGCCGATTCGATCTGGCGAGCGGTGAGACGACCGCGAGCAACAGCTTTCAGAGCAAACTCGCCGAAGCTGACTTTGCTACCGCGCAGTGCCAGACCACGGTTGTGGCCAGTCATCTGCTTGCGGAATTTTGTACGCTTTGGTTGCAACATTTGGCGTACCCCTTACTTAGCAGCTTTTTTACGAGGCGCTGGTGCTTGTGGTTTCAGTTCTTCTTGGCGACCACCAATAACTTCGCCTTTGAAAATCCAAACCTTCACACCGATCACACCGTAAGTGGTGTGAGCTTCGTAAGTGGCATAGTCGATGTCGGCACGCAGGGTGTGCAGTGGCACACGACCTTCGCGATACCATTCAGTACGTGCGATTTCAGCACCGCCGAGACGACCGCTCACCTGGATCTTGATGCCCTTGGCACCAATACGCATGGCGTTCTGTACGGCGCGCTTCATGGCGCGACGGAACATCACACGACGCTCCAGCTGCTGAGCTACGCTCTGAGCTACCAGCATACCGTCGAGTTCCGGCTTGCGGATCTCTTCGATATTGATGTGCACAGGCACACCCATTTGCTTGGTCAGGTCCTGACGCAGTTTCTCAACATCTTCACCTTTCTTCCCGATAACGATACCTGGACGAGCGGTGTGGATGGTGATGCGTGCAGTTTGAGCCGGACGATGGATATCGATACGGCTAACGGACGCGCTTTTTAGTTTGTCTTGGAGGTACTCACGCACATTCAGATCTGCGAGCAAATAGTCCGCATAAGTCCGACCGTCTGCGTACCAGACGGAGGTGTGCTCCTTGACGATTCCCAGGCGAATGCCAGTGGGATGTACTTTCTGACCCATCTGATCGACTCCGTTACTTGTCCGCAACCTTGACAGTGATATGGCAAGACCGCTTGACGATGCGATCAGCGCGGCCTTTGGCACGCGGCATGATGCGCTTCAGCGAACGCCCTTCGTTGACGAAAACGGTGGAGACCTTCAGGTCATCAACGTCTGCGCCTTCGTTATGCTCGGCGTTGGCTACGGCCGACTCGAGGACTTTCTTCATGATTTCAGCGGCTTTTTTGCTGCTGAAGGCCAACAGGTTGAGCGCTTCGCCCACCTTCTTCCCGCGGATCTGGTCGGCGACCAAGCGGGCTTTCTGGGCGGAGATGCGAGCGCCCGACAACTTAGCGGCTACTTCCATTTCCTTACCCCTTAACGCTTGGCTTTCTTGTCAGCCACGTGCCCGCGGTAGGTGCGGGTACCGGCGAACTCGCCCAGTTTATGGCCGACCATGTCTTCGTTCACGAGAACTGGGACGTGTTGGCGACCGTTGTGTACCGCGATGGTCAGACCGACCATTTGTGGCAGGATCATCGAACGGCGCGACCAGGTCTTAACTGGTTTGCGATCGTTCTTTTCCGCCGCCACTTCGATCTTCTTCAGTAGGTGAAGATCGATAAAAGGACCTTTTTTCAGAGAACGTGGCACTGTCGTATCCCTCTATTTACTTGCGACGACGGACGATCATTTTGTCGGTACGCTTATTACCACGAGTCTTCGCGCCCTTAGTCGGGAAGCCCCATGGCGATACCGGATGACGACCACCGGAGGTACGACCTTCACCACCACCATGTGGGTGGTCAACCGGGTTCATGGCAACACCACGAACGGTTGGGCGAACGCCACGCCAGCGTTTGGCACCAGCTTTACCCAGCGAACGCAGGCTGTGCTCGGAGTTCGAGACTTCGCCCAGGGTCGCACGGCACTCAGCCAGGACTTTACGCATTTCACCAGAGCGCAGACGCAGGGTCACATAGACACCTTCGCGAGCGATCAGCTGAGCCGAAGCACCAGCGGAACGAGCGATCTGTGCACCTTTGCCCGGCTTCAGTTCGATGCCGTGAATGGTGCTACCCACTGGAATGTTGCGCAGTTGCAGGGAGTTGCCTGGCTTGATTGGAGCCAGAGCACCTGCAATCAGCTGGTCGCCAGCACTCACGCCTTTAGGGGCGATGATGTAGCGGCGCTCGCCGTCTGCGTAGCAGAGCAGTGCGATGTGAGCAGTACGGTTCGGGTCGTATTCGATACGCTCGACAGTGGCGACGATGCCGTCCTTGTCGTTGCGACGGAAGTCGACCATACGGTAATGCTGCTTATGACCACCACCTACGTGACGCGTAGTGATGCGGCCATTGTTGTTACGACCACCAGACTTCGATTTCTTCTCGAGCAGCGGTGCGTGAGGAGCGCCTTTATGCAGCTCCTTGTTGACCACCTTGACCACGAAACGGCGGCCAGGGGAAGTCGGTTTGCATTTAACGATTGCCATGATGCACCCCTTCCTTACTCAGCACTGCTGCTGAAATCGAGATCTTGGCCGGGTTGAAGGGAGATGATCGCCTTCTTCCAGTCATTACGCTTGCCCAGACCGCGAGCGGTACGCTTGGTCTTACCCAGAACGTTCAGGGTAGTCACGCTTTCCACTTTCACGCTGAACAGGCTTTCGACGGCCTTCTTGATTTCCAGCTTGGTTGCGTCGGTAGCAACCTTGAAAACGAACTGGCCTTTCTTGTCAGCCAGAACCGTGGCCTTCTCGGAAACGTGCGGGCCAAGTAGAACTTTAAATACGCGTTCCTGGTTCATCCCAGCAGCTCCTCGAATTTCTTCACGGCCGACACGGTGATCAACACCTTGTCGTATGCGATCAGACTGACCGGATCGGAACCCTGTACGTCACGTACGTCGACGTGCGGCAGGTTGCGAGCAGCCAGGTACAGATTCTGATCAACAGCATCAGAAACGATCAGTACGTCGCTCAGACCCATGCCGTTCAGTTTGTTCAGCAGGTCTTTGGTTTTCGGTGCTTCAACAGCGAAGTCCTGAACCACGACCAGACGGTCGGTACGCACCAGCTCGGCGAGGATGGAACGCATTGCTGCGCGGTACATCTTCTTGTTGAGCTTCTGCGAGTGGTCTTGAGGACGAGCTGCGAAAGTGGTACCGCCGCCACGCCAGATTGGGCTACGGATAGTACCGGCACGAGCGCGGCCAGTGCCTTTCTGACGCCATGGGCGCTTGCCGCCACCAGCAACGTCGGAACGGGTTTTCTGCTGCTTGGTGCCCTGACGGCCGCCGGCCATGTAGGCCACGACTGCTTGGTGTACCAGCGTCTCGTTGAATTCGCCGCCGAAAGTCAGTTCGGAAACTTCGATCGCTTGAGCGTCATTTACATTTAGTTGCATGTCAGCTTCCCCTTAACCGCGAGCCTTGGCAGCCGGACGCACAACCAGATTGCCGCCAGTAGCGCCAGGAACGGCACCCTTGACCAGCAACAGATTGCGTTCAGCGTCGACGCGCACTACTTCGAGGGACTGAACGGTCACGCGCTCGGCGCCCATGTGACCGGACATTTTTTTGCCCTTGAATACACGACCAGGAGTCTGGCACTGGCCGATAGAGCCCGGGACGCGGTGGGAAACGGAGTTACCGTGGGTATTGTCTTGACCGCGGAAATTCCAACGCTTGATGGTACCGGCAAAGCCTTTACCTTTCGACTGACCGGTAACGTCTACCATTTGGCCAGCAGCGAAGATTTCTGCATTGATCAAGTCGCCAGCCTGGTACTCGCCTTCTTCAAGACGGAATTCCCAGACACCGCGACCAGCGGCAACGTTCGCTTTAGCGAAGTGACCTGCTTGAGCAGCAGTCACACGCGAAGCGCGACGCTCGCCAACAGTGACTTGCACTGCGCGATAGCCATCAGTTTCTTCGGTTTTGAACTGGGTGACGCGATTCGGCTCGATCTCAATGACCGTGACCGGAATGGAGACACCTTCTTCGGTGAAAATACGGGTCATACCGCATTTACGACCGACTACACCAATAGTCATGTTGTAAACCTCATGAGTGTACGGGGCTTTCACCCGCTATGGCCGCCCATTTCAGAGCGTTACACGACTAAGACCCGAGTCTTAGCCGAGGCTGATCTGCACTTCCACGCCTGCCGCAAGATCAAGCTTCATAAGAGCATCAACGGTTTTATCCGTTGGCTGGACGATGTCCAGTACGCGCTTATGAGTACGGATCTCGTACTGGTCACGCGCGTCTTTGTTGACGTGCGGGGAGACCAGAACGGTGAACCGCTCTTTACGGGTAGGCAGTGGAATTGGACCACGCACTTGAGCACCAGTACGTTTCGCGGTTTCCACGATTTCCTGGGTGGATTGGTCGATCAGGCGATGGTCAAAAGCCTTCAACCTGATACGGATTTGCTGATTTTGCATTGGATTTCAGACTCCAGGCTGCTATTCCCACCGGGCGCACTACGCCCGTTAAAAGGAGGCGTGATTCTATAGACACCCCCACTGAGTGTCAACCCAATAAAAAAGCCCCCGCAAAAGCGGGGGCCTTTCTAAACGATCAACGATTACTCGATGATTTTGGCTACGACGCCGGCGCCGACGGTACGACCGCCTTCACGGATAGCGAAGCGCAGAC